>JAUNCQ010000017.1:20120-40823 GCA_030526515.1 Coriobacteriia bacterium | reverse complement strand
AGGGAAGGAACGGCGAGGCCAGAAGAATTTACACACTAATCGGGACTTGACTGCGCCTGGCCTCCGCAGCCTCAGACGAGCCCCTCTTGATGCCATTTCCGAGACCTGTGGAGCGTTTCTGAGGAAAATCCACTCCACAGGTCTCGGAAATGGCAGCCAAATCGAAGGCGACAGGAAAGGCTGCTCCACGGGTCGGGGAACTGCCATTTGAGGGCATGGTTTCGACCGCCCAACTCCACAGGTCGCCGAAATGACATCGACCCGCGGCGCCAAGCCACGCCGCCCGCGCGCCCCCGCGGCGCCGACGCCCACGCGGCACCCAGCCGCGACCCCCACAAACTTTCCCCAGCAAAATACGTGTGCATTCTGCGAAGGCCAGCGCAAACGGTTATAATGTGAAGGCTATTTACGTAATAGGCTCACCGAGTGCGCCCTTCTTCCAAGGCGCCGATCGACGCTTTGGGCCTGACAGAAAGGAAGCACCAATGGCAAAGGTAGATACCGCTGACTTCCGCAACGGCATGTGCGTGGAGTACAACAACAAGCTGTGGACCATCGTTGAGTTCCAGCACGTCAAGCCGGGCAAGGGCGGCGCATTCGTCCGCACCAAGCTGAAGGACATCCGCTCCGGCCGCGTGGTCGAGTACACCTTCAACGCAGGCACCAAGTTCGAGTCCACCCGCCTGGAGACCAAGAAGCTGCAGTACCTGTACAACGACGGCGAGTCCTACAACTTCATGGACATGAACACCTTCGAGCAGATGGAAGTCAACGAGGAAATGGTCGGCGACGCCGCCAAGTGGCTGAAGGAAAACGACGAGGCCTCCCTGCTGTACGCTGGCGAGGAGCTGATCTCCGTCGAGCCGCAGATGTTCGTTGAGCTGGAGGTCTCCGAAACCGAGCCCGGCTTCAAGGGCGACACCGTCCAGGGTTCCACCAAGCCGGCCACCCTGGAGACCGGCGCTGTGGTCCAGGTCCCCATGTACGTGAACGTGGGCGACGTCCTGCAGATCGACTCCCGCGACGGCCGCTTCGTGAAGCGCCTCTAATCGCGTAAGCTATCGCGTCTTCGCGCCGCTCCCCCGGGGGCGGCGCTTTTTTCGTTTCAGGGCGAAAACCAGCCCCCGTTCCCGCGCCCCGCCGACCCCCGTAACGGTAAGCTAAGCGCAGGCCCATTCCGACGTGAGCACGTGACGAAGGAGAGCAGATGGACAAGAAGAAGGGCGCCTTCGCCCGCATGAAAGAACAGTTCCGGGAAAACCCAGGCACCTGGGCCCTGTACGGCATCCTGCGCCTGATCGTGATCCTGGTGGCGGTCCGCTGCGCCTTCGCCCACCGCTGGGAGCAGCTGTTCCTGTGCGTGGTGGTGCTGATTCTGTTCGTCCTGCCCAGCATCCTGGCCCGCCGGCTGAAGATCGAGCTGCCCTCCACCATGGAGCGCATCATCATGCTGTTCGTGTTCGCCTCGGAGATCCTGGGCGAAATCGGCGGCTACTACCAGGTCTTCCCCTGGTGGGACACCATGCTCCACACCCTGTGGGGATTTCTGTGCGCGGCCATCGGCTTTTCCCTGGTAGACCTGCTCAACCGCGACCCCAACATCAAGTTCAGCCTGAGCCCCATCTTCTGCGCGCTGGTGGCGGTGTGCTTTTCCATGACCGTGGGCGTGCTGTGGGAGTTCTTCGAGTTCGCCATGGACCGTCTGTTCGCCTTCGACATGCAGAAGGACACCATCGTCACCAGCTTCTCGTCCGTGGTGCTAGGCGGCGACGGCACGCGTCCCTTCAACCTGCCGGAAATCACCAGCTCCACCATCAACGGCGTGGATTACGGCCTGCCCGGCTACCTGGACATCGGCCTGTTCGACACCATGAGCGACCTGCTGGTCAACTTCATCGGCGCCGTGGTGTTCTCCGTGTTCGGCTATCAGTACATCAAGTACCAGGACCGCAAGACCTTCGCCCAGAACCTGATCCCCCGCATGGCCGACCCCGACGAGCCTGAGCAGACTCCCGAATCATAACGCCTTACCCATTCGCAACCACTTCGCCCCGGCAGCGCCAGCATCTTCAGGGCGAAAGAAAAGGCCGGGGCATCGCTGCCCCGGCCCAAGTGCGTCACGCGCTCAAGCGCGAATTGTGTTTCGTCCCCTAGATCTGGAACATTGCGGCGTCGAAGCCGGCGCGGATTGCCTGCTGGACCTGGCCGGGGGCAACCACGTTGCCGGCCACGATGAAGTTGTCCACGCAGTCGCGCAGGGCCTCGGACTCATCGGTCAGGGAACGCATGCCAATGGCAATCACCACAGCGTCGGCGGGGATTTCGACCTGCTTGCCGTCCTGCTCGGCCAGGATGCCGGAGTCGGTGATCTCGCAGCACTTGGTGGAGGTCATGATCTGCACGCCCTCCTTCTCCATCTCCCAGCGGTAGGTGCGGCCGTAGCGGATGTTGGCGTCGTTGGCCACGTCGGGCAGGAACTCGACCACGGTCACGTCCTTGCCTTCCTTGGCCAGGTGCAGCGCAGCCTCAATGCCCACCAGGCCGCCGCCAATCACGGCAACCTTCTTGCCAGCGAACTCCAGCTTGTGGGCCTCTTCGGCCATCATCACGTGGGGCTTGTCCATACCGGGCCAGTTGGGACGGATGCACTCGGCGCCGATGGCGCTGATCAGAGCGTCGGGCTGCTCGGCGGCCACCAGCTCCGGCGTCACGGCGGTGTTCAGCACCACCTTGGCACCGGCGGCCTCCAGCTCGGCGGTCATGGAACCAACCAGGCGATACAGGTCGTCCTTGAAGGGCACCGTCTGGGCAAAGTTCAGGGCGCCGCCCAGCTTGTCCGTCTTCTCGTACAGCGTCACGTCGTGGCCGCGCTTGGCCGCGGTGATGGCAGCCTGCATGCCGCAGGGGCCGCCGCCGGCGATCATGACCTTCTTGGGCTCGTCCGCCTTCTTGGGCAGGAACTGCATCTCGTACTCGCGGCCGATCTCCGGGTTCAGGGAGCAGCGGGCAGTGCCGCGCTGGAAGCGGTTGGACTGGCAGGTGGCGCAGCGCAGGCAGGTGCGGATCTCGGCCTCGCGACCGGTGCGGGCCTTCAGGGCAATGTCCGGGTCCGCCAGGGACTGACGGCCCAGGGCCACCATGTCCGCCTGGCCGGTAGCGATGATCTCCTCCATCATGGCGGGATCAGCCAGGCCGCCCACGCAGCACACCGGCTTGGACACGGCGTTCTTCACGGCCGTGGCCAGGTGCACCAGGTGTCCGCGCTCGCGGAAGATGGGCGACTGCATGATGTCCTGCTGCGGCGGATACATATGCAGGCAGGAAGAAATATGGAAGGAGTCCACGTAGGGCTCCAGGATCTTGGCGATCTGGGCGGCCTCTTCGACCTTCAGGCCGTCTTCGTCCGGACCCAGGCCGTCGTCGCCGTTCATGCGCAGCTCAATGCAGAAGTTCGGACCCACGGCCTCGCGGATGCGGCTCAGCACCATCACGGCAAAGCGAGCGCGATTCTCCACGCTGCCGCCATACTTGTCGGTACGCTTGTTGATGTGCGGGCTGAAGAACTGGCCGATCAGCCAGCCATGGGCGGCATGCACCATGGCCATGTCGAAGCCGGCCTTCTTCACGCGCAGGGCCGCTGCGGCATAGGCGTCCGCCAGCTCGTTCATGAACTCCTCGGTCATCTCCTGGCTCATGACCACCACAGGATCCTTGGTCTGGAAGCCAATGGTCACGGGCACCTCGGACGGACCGTACGGACGCTCGCCGTTGATGAAGTCCGGATTGCACACAATGCCGCCGTGGCTCAGCTCAATGGACACCGCGGCGCCGTACTTGTGCACCTCTTCGGCGCAGCGGGTCAGGCTCGGCAGGCAGTTGTCGGTGTACAGGTACACCTGGTTCGGATGGTTCTGGCCGGTCGGATGGACGATGCCATCGCCCACGGTCACCAGGGCCATGCCGCCCTGTGCCTTTCGGGCGAAATAGGCGATGTTGTGCAGGCTCAGCGTGCCGTTCGGCTCGATGTCGTTCTGAGACTGCGGTGCCGCCACCACGCGATTGCGCAGCATCAGGCTGCGTCCGATCTTCAGCGGCGAAAACAGATGCGGATACTTCTTCTCCATCAAGATCCCCCTTAGGTCATGACGAAAATCCTCCTATGGGGAAAGTCTACCGCACTACCGCCGCTCATCAGGTGATAACTGGTAGCGAAACAAATGTTACAGCCCGGAAAGGGGCCTTGCTAGAAGATCAGCCCCAGATACCACGTCATCATCGGCCCGCCGAACAGCAGGGTCAGCACCGTCGCCGCCGCAATGGCCGGCCCGAACGGAAACGCCTTCCCCTTGGCCTTCAGCCCGAAAGCCAGCACCAGGCCCAGCACGCAGGACACGATCAGGTTCAGCAGGCTCAGGGGCAGACCCAGGAACAGGCCCACCACGAACAGCAGCTTCACATCGCCGCCGCCCAGGGACTGCTTGCCGGTGATCTTGTCGAACAGCAGGGAAAACGCCAGGATGCCGCCGCCCATGCACACGCCGCCCACCAGGCCGTCCAGCACCAGGGCCGCCAGGTCGCCGAAGCCAGCGAAGAAGCTGGCGGTCAGGATCACCGGGCGCTCGCCCAGGGAAAGGGCCATGGCTTCGCCGCCGGTCAGGACAATGGCCGCCGTGGCAACGACCTGCAGCAGCCACACCACAATGCCTGCGATCACGAAGCCGTTGGGGATGGTCATGGTGTCCAGGTCCACCAGGGAAAGTCCCAGCAGCAGCACGGCCAGGGCGCAGTAGGCCACCGCCGGCACGCTCAGGCCGAAGCGGATGAAGAACAGCAGGAACACCACGCCCAGGGCTGCCTCGAACACCACGCAGCGCACGGGAATGCCCGCACCGCAGTAGCGGCAGCGGCCGCGGGCGAACAGCCAGGACAGCACGGGGATCAGGTCCCACGGAGCCAGGTCATGCCCGCAGGCGCAGCAGTGGCTGCGTCCGGTCCAGGGGCTTTCGCCCGCTACCAGACGGTCCGCAACGCAGGTGATGAAGCTGGCAAAGACCGCTCCCAGCAGGAAGGCCAGCACCAGCACGAACACGGTGGGGCCCAGCCCCAGGAACGAATAGACGGACGAAACGAACACAGGGCCTACTTCTTCTCTTCGTCAGCGAAGGTCAGGCCGGACAGGTCGGTGGCGCCGTTCAGGGTCTCGTAGAAGGTCATGTTCAGGGTCACCGAAATGCCCGTCTTGTCGGACACGCGGTCGGACACCATGGACATGCCGAAGTCGTTCACGGTGCAGCGGAAGTCCTCATGCTGGAACTTGCGCACCAGGTTCAGGGCCTTTTCGTAGGTAGTGGTGGTGAACGTCACCTGGGCGGGACGACGCACCAGATCGCCGCTGGCAACCGGATCGCCGAAGCTCAGCTGGAAGGAGGTGGCGTCGGCCAGCAGGCGCTTGACCTGGTCCCACTCACCGCGGAAGTTGTTGTACACCGGGATGCGCGGGGCATCCTCCTGGCCGTTGATCTTCTCCAGCTCGCGCTCCATGGCGGCGCGCTTCATGGCAATGGTCTGCTCTGTGGAGATCTGCATCTCCAGCTCGGAGATGCGGTCCTGGCTGGAGGCAACCATGTTGGCGGTGTTCTGGACCACGGCAAAGTAGTAGAAGGCGCCCACGAGCACCACGACCAGCGCCAGGATGAGCGCTTTTTCGCGGGGGGCGAAGGCCCTGTTCAGAATGGCTTTCCTAGTCATCAAGGTCATCTCCCGTCAGGGCCTCGTACACGGTGTCGTTGCTGGGATCGGGGGCGTCGGCCGTCGGCGGCTCCTCCCCCACCAGGGTGATCACAATGGTATGGACGGTGTTCTTGGAAAGGCTGCTCTCCAGGCCCTGCGCGGTGGTGACGGATGCGCCGGACACCAGCGGGTCCATCTGGATGCGCTGCATCTGGGCGGACACGTCGGCCATGTTCACGCCGGACACGTTGGCGGTGATGGTGTTGCCCGCCACCTGCAGCGAAAGCAGGTCGCCCACCTTCAGCAGGTAGGAGCGAATCAGCTGGACGACCTCATCGCGGTCGACCTGCATGATCTCCTCCTCGTTCAGGTCGCTGATGACGTACTGGGCGTACTCTTCGCTCACCTGGTCATAGGCCTTGTTGCTTTCCACCAGGGCCTTCAGCTCCGCCTCCATGGCGCTCACCTGGGCCTGCTGGGACATGCCCGTGGCAAGCACGTCCACCACGAACAGCTTGCACAGCAGCAGGATCACGATCACCGCCGCCGCAAAGGCCAGCAGGGTCAGGCGGCGGTTCTGGGTGCCGGCCACGCCCTGGGCCAGGTTGATGGAATTCTTCTGGGGCAGCTCCGTGGGCCGCGTCGTTTCCTGGGTCTTCTTGGTCAGGCCCTTGAACGATATGTTCTTCTTCAGATCTACCATGGCTACTCCGCCTTCAGGGTCGCGCCCACGGCTGCCGCGCACTCGGGCAGCTGCTCGTCATCTTCACCCTGGCCGAGCAGCTCGGCAGCCGGCACCAGCTCAAGGTGGACCGCTTCTGCCAGCTGATCCAGCACGCCCTGGATGTGAGCACCGCCGCCCATGCAGTAGGCGCGGCTCAGCTCGATCTGCGGGTTGTTGAACCCGTAGAAGTTCAGGGCGCGGGTGACCTCAACGGCCAGATTGTCGAACACGGACAGGACCTCGGGCAGCTGCAGGCAGTCCTGGAAGTTAGAGGCCTTGTACTCGTTGGCGGTGTGGTCGTCCACGCCCAGCGCATCGGCAATGGCCACGTCGACGTCGTGGCCGCCCAGCTCGATGGTGCGGGTCACGTCGTACAGGCCCTTGGCGAAGAAGTGCAGGCGGGTGGCCTTGTGGGCCAGGTCGATCACGCAGCAGTCGGTGCCGGCGGCGGGGCCGGTCTCCATGATGTCCTGCAGCGCAGCCACGGCCGGCAGCGCCACGCGCAGGCGCAGGCCCGCACGGCCCAGCATGTTGTCCAGGTCGTTGATGACGTCCTTGGGAGCGCAGCAGGCCAGCAGGTCCATGCCCTCAAGCTGGCCGTCCTCGTTGTTCACGGGACCCAGCACAGCGTAGTCGTAGAAGTAGCGGTCCTTGCCCTGGTCAATGAAGTCGCGGAACTCGAAGGGCAGGTTCAGCGCCACCTCCTTGGCGTCCATCAGGGGCATCTCCAGCCGCCTGACCAGGGTGCTGATGGGCTGCAGCACGTAGGCAACGTCCTTGGCAACGCCGCCGTTGGCCTTGGCCACGTCCTTGATGAAGTCGGCCATGGCGTCCAGGCTCACAATGCGCTGGTCGTCCATCAGACCTTCGGGTATGGGCTCCACGATGAGCTTCTTCACCCGGCCGCCGTCGCACACCGCCATCTTGAGGGCGCTGCGGCCGATGTCAATTCCAGTATAGGACCGCGCCATGCTGCTCCTTTTTTTCGCAAAGTAACGCTCTATTATGCTGCTGACCAGTATACGGCGCGGCCCCGCGGAACTGTAGCCCTGGGCTCCCGCCGTTACATTTCGGTTGATTTGCGGGACGAAATACCCGCTCCCGCCCCCAACCGCGGGCTACGAGTTGACCGGGATCACCTGGAAGGTGGTGGTCGTGGCGGTCTTGCCGGCGCTGTCGGTCACCGTCAGGGTCACCGTGCAGACAGGGTTGGTTGCGCCGTAGCGGCCGCCACCCGCGTTGCTCCAGTCCAGCTTGGCCGTGGCTAGCATTCCCTGGGTGTAGGTGGACTGGCTCACCAGCGGCGTGTACTTGCCGTCCGTGGTCTTCAGCGCCAGGTAGCCCGGCTTGCCGGAGGCGACCTCCTTGCCCTTGGCATCCAGGGCCACCACGCCGGTGCGGTAGGCGTCCGCCGCCCAGAACCGCTGGTAGGCATAGTGCTCGGTGCCGTCCTTGACGGTGGTTCCCTCCAAGGTGAAGTCGTCTGCCGAGCGCAGGGCCGACGTCAGCGATGCCGTCAGCGTCGAGCACAGGGACTGGGACTCGGAGCCCACCAGGCTCTGCTGGTACTGCTTGGCGGAAACGGACACACCCGTGGCCAGCAGCATGCTGACCAAGCCCATGATGACCATGGCCACCAGCAGCTCGCCCAGGGAGTATCCCCCGCGATCCTTGATGCGGCGCACGCACGTTCCCCTACTCATAGTAGACGTACTCCTGGTCCTGGGACTGCTTCAGCGCACGGCCGCCGTAAGTGTAGGCGTAGGTGCCGGGCAGGTCGCCCTCCACGGAAAACCTCACGTCCACGGCCTGGGCCGCTCCGCCCTCGGCCAGGGTGAAGGCAGTGTCCTGGTTGGTCACGGTGGCGTTCACCCGCGCGGCCACCACCACGGCGGTGCACAGGAACACGAAGGCCAGGCATGCCACCAGCACGCCCAGCAGGGACTCCACCAGGCTTTCACCCGACTGATCTGTAAGCTTGCGCAGCACCATTCCTACCTTCCCTGGATCGTCGACGTCCACGTGTACACGGTGCCGTCGGCCGTGCTGGTCACCGACTGGCTCAGCAGCACGGACTCGGAGTACGCGCGAGATTCGCCCTGCAGCGTCAGGACCACGGCAATGTCGAAGGACTTGCTGCCGGAGCGGTCGAAGTCCGTGTCAAGCTGGGGGCACACGCTCATGACGGCGCGCACCTGATGCAGCTGGTCGTTGCCGGGGGCGAAGGTCATGGGCTTGCTCACGTACGGGTTGCTGGACGTGTAGGCGCCCACGGGGTTCCTGTATGCTTCGGCGAAGGAGTCCAGGGCCAGCTTCACCAGGCCCACGGACTGCTTGTCGGTGCCGTGCAGGGCAAAGCGCGGCGCATCGGCCGGGCCGGACACCCTGACGCTGAAGCCGTCCAGCTCCTGGGACACCAGGCGCGCGCAGGAGTCCAGGGACAGCTGCTCCTGGGTGTAGGCGCGGTCCGAGCTGACCACCTTCAGGCTGGTCACGGACGCGTTCAGCATGACGGCGCTCACAATGGCCGCCACCAACAGCAAAATAAGGGCGAAAATCATGGAGGCTCCGCGCTGCTCCCGCAGCCTGGCCGCGAGGTTACGCATTGCCATCCCCCTTCACCGCGTCGGAGTTGTCCGGGCCGTCGGTACCGCCGGTACCCTCGCCTTCGCCGGGAGTGGTCGGCTTGTCGGTGCCCTCGCCTTCGCCCGGGATCGTACCCTCGTCAGGCTTGGCTGCAGCATGGCCGGCCACGGTCAGCTCGCAGGTGCTGGTGAATTCCTCGCCCTCGGTGGAGCCGGCGGACGAGGTGCCGTCGAAGTCGTAGTTGAAGGTGCAGGTGTAGATCAGGGTGGCAGAGCCCTTGTCCTGGTAGTTTTCGATCAGGTCGGAGTCAATGCCCGTGGACTGATGGCCCTCCTCCTTGTACAGCGAGCTGCTGAACAGGTAGTCGAAGCCGCCTTCGTCATAGGCCGCCTTCCAGGTGGCCAGCGTGGTCAGGTCGGTACCCGCCGCCGCGCCGGGCTTGGCGTCGGAGACGGCCTTCAGGGTCACCGTGGCGGTCTGGTCCGGGGCCAGGTCCAGCTGGTCCGGGGTCACGGAGGCCGTCAGGCTGGCGGTGACCGCCAGGGTGAAGCTGGCGGAGTCGGAGTCCGTCTGAGCCGTGATGGTGTAGGTGCCCGTGCGGCGCGGATACACCGTCAGCGTGCACTTCTTGTTCTTCCAGGCCGTGGGGGCGGTCCAATGCAGGTCGGGGGTCTTCACGCCGGCGTCAACCGCGGTGCCGTCGGCGCGCTGGGCGCTGATCTGCACCTTGGCCGGCGGGTTGCTATCGCCGTTCCAAGTCAGCTCGAAGGTCACCGGAGCGGAGCCCTTGGTGGACACGGTGCGGTCGTCCTTCTTCAGGTCGCGCAGGATGTCCACGGATGCTTCGCCCTGCTCCCAGGCCAGGCCCACGATGGGCCACACGCCGTAGTGCACGTTGACGCGGCCGGACTCCTGGATTCCCGTCTGGTCCACCTGGGAAAGGATGGTCGGGAACGGATAGTTCTTGCCGGCCAGGGCGCCCACGCCTGCGTGGAAGCTGTACTTGCCGGGGATGCTCGCCTTGCCCTCGGTGGTGGTGACCCAGCCCCAGCCGGAGCCCAGGCGCGCGGCCATGTTGCCGCCCTTCTGGTCGGACAGCTGGTCGAAGGTCACGGAGGTGGCCGCGCCGTCGACGGTGCGGCTGATGTAGCTCACCGGCTTGGGCGCGTAGTAGTAGCAGTTGGTGACGGTGAAGTTGTTGCTGCGGTTTTCGTTGTTGCAGTTGGTCACCACCGGGCAGCGGGATGCCGCGGAGGTGGCGGGCGAAAGGTCCGCGTAGGTATAGCAGTTCTTCACCTGGGGCTTGTCAACCAGGTCGCCGAACAGGGACTCCAGATTGCCAGCGGTGCGCATGAACCAGCCGCCCACCATGCCGCCCACGTGGATCTTGGTGTTGGTGGAGCCCGTGCTGGTGGACACGCTGCCGCCCACGTAGCAGTTGGTCAGGGCGGTGCCGCGGAAGTTGCCCACCATGCCGCCGGTGCGAACGTTGCGGCTGGAGGTGCTGTAGCTCACGGCCACGTCCACCGTGCCCACCGCGGTGCAGTTGGACAGGCTCAGGTTGCACAGGCCGCTGAAGCCGCCCACGTTGGCGCCGCCGTAGCCGTGGTTGGACCTGCTGTCACGCACGGTGTAGCCGGACACGCTGCAGTTGGTGAAGCCGGCGTTGGCCATGCCGCTGATGCTGGAACCACCGGCCAGCGCCATGCCGGCCATGCCGCCCAGGTTGTACCAGCCCTGGCCTCCCTGGGCCCGAATGGCGTTGCCCTTGTCGGAGTAGAGCACCAGGCCGTCCACCTTGGCGCCCACGGCAATGCCGAACAGGCCCACGGACTGGGACGGGCTGCTGATCTGCAGGTTCTTGACGGTGTAGCCCTGGCCTTCGTAGCTGCCGTTGAAGTAGGCGGCGTACACGTAGGACGTGGGCGTGCCGATGATGCTGGTGGCTGCCCAATTGCTGTCGTACAGCGAGCCCAGGGGCGTGAACAGGCGCGAATCGTCCGCAGGCATGTCCGCGTCCACGTCATGGGTCTGGGACCAATAGTAGTTGGCCGCGTGGTGCTCCACCGTGCGGCTGCCGGATGCATAGGCGTAGCCCAGGTACGGGAAGGACACCACGTTGGTGGCCGTGCGGCTGGTAGTGTCTTCCTTCTTGGTTTCCTTGAACCAGTTAGTGCCCTGGTGCAGGTACTCGGCGGTGGTGCGGGTGGCGCTGTTCCAGTTGATGTACTGGAGCTGCTCGTCGTTGCGGATCTGGAACTGGTTGCCCTTGGTGCCCGGGGCGGCGTCAGCCGACACCTGGCCCGCAGGATTGGTGGTGCCCTTGTAGGCGATGGCCGCCGCGAAGAACGGGCTCACCTGGTAGGTGGAGGTGTAGCCGTTGTAGCTCAGCTGCATCTGGCCACTGGTGGCGCCCGTGGCATCGCTCAGGTACAGGCCGTCCTTCACGCCGGTTCGGTAGGCCACGAAGGTGAACCCGGGCATGGTCTTCTTCAGGGCGGCGCCGGCCTTGGCGTCAGCCTGGCCCGCCAGGCCAATGCCCGTGAGCTTCAGCTTCACGTCGTCGATTTCGCCCGTCTTGGCAAAGTAGCCGTAGCCGTAGTCGGTGATCACGCCGTCGTCGTCATGGGCCTGGCACAGGGTGCTCCGCTGGATGCGCTTGGCGCCCTCGGCGGTGCCCACGGCGTACAGGTGGTAGCCGTTGTTGCTGCCCTTTTCCTCATGCTCCCAGTAGAACACGCCGTTGCTGCCCAGATCCAGCTCCACGGGCCAGTCACCGTAGTGGGCGAAAGATCCGCCCGCATTGGTCACCACCGCGCGGAACGGATACGCGTCCTGGGCGGTGTTGGGATGGTACAGGCTGTTCTGGGCCGACGCCTTGCTGGTGGCCAGCTTGAGCATGGCCTCGTAGCTGCGGGAGGCAGCGGGGTTCTTGTCGTTGCTGTACACGCCGGTGGCACCTGCGTAGCTGTACACGCCGTCGTTCAGGAAGCTGCAGCCGGACATGCTGCCCTGGGGCGCGAAGCCATAGCTGGAGCAGTCGCCGGAGGCGCTCAGGGCGGTGGCGCAGTAGCTGCGGCTGACGCGGCCCTGGTTGCGGCCGGCAAAGCCGCCCAGCACCAGGCTGCCGCTGCGGGCGGCCACGGACTTCAGGGAGCCAACGGCGTAGCAGTTGGCAATGGCGCCTTCGTCGGTGTTCAGGCCCACGAAGCCCGCCGCGTAGGTGCGGGATGCGTTGTTGTTGACGGTCATGAGCGGGGTGTTAGCCGCGCAACGGGAGATGCTGCCCTGGTTCTGACCCACCAGGCCGCCGGCGTACACGGTGCTGCCGCCGTACACGTTCAGACGGCCGCGGGCGCCGGCCAGGTAGTAGCCGGCGGTGGCGCAGTTGGCAATGGTGCCGTACTCAAGGTTGGTGCCGGCCAGCACGCCCAGGTTCACCTTGGCGCCCTTGTCCATGGCGTCGTCGCGGCGCACCGTGGCCTTGGAGGCCGCGGATGCATCCGGGTCGTAGCTGGACACCAGGACCACGTTCTTCAGGGTGCCGGCATTCTGGGCGAAAAGTCCCAGGTCGTTGCCGCTCTGGCTTTCGATGCTCAGACCGGTGATCACGTTGCAGTGGCCGTCGTAGGTGGCCGCGAAGGGCACGGTCTTGGTGCCGCGAGTGCCCACGGGCTCCTGGCTGCTGACGGCGCGAGCGGCGTCCGTGTAGCCGGTCCAGTTATAGGTGGCGTAGCTGATGCCGCGCTCCTGGTAGAAGGTCTTGCCCTGGGTGGCCTTGGCGTAGTTGGCGTACCAGCGGCTCAGGTTGTTCAGGTGGCGGGCGGTGCGCAGGCGCACGTAGGTGGGCTCCGGGGCCGCGGCCTGGGCGGACGCAGCCTGCTCCACCGTCTTGGCGAAGTGGGGGTTGAAGAACCAGTGGCTGGTCTGGGAGCCCATGGAGCTGATCTGCACGCTCAGGAAGAAAGCCTTGTCGGCGTCGTTGGCGTAACCGAAGGTACGCACGCTTTCGTCCTTCAGCGGATAGACCACGTAGCTGGCGCCGTTCTTGCCGCGGACCGTATGGTGCGCGTCGGACTTGCGGATGACCGTGGAGCGGGTGCCGTCGGTGCCGCTGATGGTCACCGAGATCTGGTCCGGGATCTGGCCGTTGGCGGCGAAGACCACGCCGTAGCCGTCGCCGTCCACCACGGTGCCGTCGCCGTCACGCAGGGTGGAGGTGACGTTGGCACCGTAGAAGCCGTAGGAGTCGTCAGCGCGGTAATGCTCGAAGTACACCAGGGAGCCGGCCTGGAAGGAAGCGCCCCAGTCGCCGAAGTGGCTGGACTCGACGTCGGCCAGCACCGCGTAGGGGTACGTGGTGCCCAGGGCCTGGCCCATGGCGTTGTAGGGAACGGCGGTGCCGGTGGCCTGGTAGCCGCTGGTGCCGCCCTGGTTCAGGTTACGGGCCAGGGTGGTGCCGGACACGTCGCTGCCCATGCGGGCATCGGCGCCGGTGGCGTTGTTCACGCGCGGCACGTCCTGGACGTTGTAGTCAACGTAGTAGCAGTTGGCGAAGGCCTGCCCCTGGGTGCCGCACAGGTTGCGGACGGTGTAGTCGATGGCCGACGCGGTCTTGTCGGCAGCGTACTCCTCACCCGGCTCGTAGCCTTCGGGGCTCAGGTAGCTGCACACGGAGTAGCAGGAGCGGGCCTGGCTCAGGCGACCCGCCACCAGGCCGGCGGCAAGGCCGTCGGCGGCGTTGCGGGTGGATGCCAGGAAGCCCGCGGCATAGCTGGATTCCAGGTTCACGGTGGCGCCGGCGCTGGTCAGGCCCACCAGGCCGCCCACTGCGGTGCCGTACAGGTAGCTGTCGGCATAGCAGCTGCTCACCGTGACGGTGCCGTCGACGCGGCCCACCAGGCCGCCGGTGCTGGCGCTAGGACGATCCCCGTCCAGGGAGCCTGCCACGCCGGCAGCGTAGGACCTGCCCAGGCTCACGGTGGCGCCTGCGGCAACATGGCCCACCAGGCCGCCGGTTACGGTACGGCCCTGGGTCCAGGAGTCGGTGTGCTTGTAGCCGTCGTCGGTCAGTCCGTCCACCACGTCAGCCAGGTTGGCGCCGCAGGACTCCACCGTCAGCGTGCCGGCGCTCACCTGGGCCACCAGGGCGGCGGCCACATCGGCGGCGCTGCGGGAGAAGCAGCGATACAGCTGCAGGTCGCGAATGACCAGATCAGATTCCACCTGGCCGAACAGGGCGGCGTTGCCCGTTGCCGAACCGTCAACAAGGGTGCCGGCGGTAGACAGGTTCTTGATGCGGAAGCCCTTGCCATCGAAGGAGCTCAAGGCCGGGTTGTGGATGGGACGGAAGCCGTGGACGCCCTCGGCCGCCAGGCCGTTGAAGTAGCCGTTGGCGTAGACCGATGCCCAGTCCTCCTCGGTGGAGGCGTCGTCGGACAGGTCCAGATCACAGGTCATGAAGGCGCTGGTCACGGACGGGTCCACGCCGGAGCTCTGGTCCAGGTTCTGCAGATGGCGGACGAAGCCGATCTGGGCCTCGGCGCCGTTGGCGTCGGACTCATACCCGAACAAGGAGTTGGTGACGGTGCGGATGACCGCGGACTCCTTCACGGAGGAGTCCGGGCTGCTCATGCGGGCCTTCACGGCAATGGCCAGCTCAGTGCCCGGGGCCAGGCCGTCCTGGTAGGTGGTGCCTGCCTGGGGCTTCCAGCCGTTCTGGACCAGCCAGTTGGCATCGCCGTAGGTGTTCACGAAGCGGGTGGAGTCCCGGGACAGGTCGTCCAGGGAAAGGTCGGCCGTATAGGAGCGGCCGGTGCGCTGGCCGGCAATGGTGGAGGTCCAGCCATGGCCCTTGCCGTCGGTCAGGGTCACGTCAAAGGAAATGCCCGCAGCGCTGGAGGTGCTGGGGCTGATGCTGGAAATGTCGACCGTGAGCTTCTCCTGATTGGTCACGGCAATGGTGGGCTCAAGGGCCGTGGAGCCGGAGCCCTCCCCCACGCCGCCGGCGAAGTAGCCCACCTTGGCCTCCTGGGCCAGGCGAGCGTCACGGTCGCGGAGCACGTCGAAGTCGTTGCCGCCTTCTTCGCCCACCACGGTGGCATAGGTGCGCAGCTGGTCGGCGTCTTCCGCGTAGAAGACGGCGTACACGCTGGCGGAGCTGTAATCGTATTCGACCACCCAGTGGTTCTGCTGCAGCTCTTCGTCAACGCTTTGGATCAGCGCGGCTGCCGCGGTACCCAGGGAACCGTTTGCGTTGGTGGCGAAATAGAGCTGGCCGTCGGCGATGATCACGGTCACGCCGGAGTCGCCCGGGGCCTTCTTGACCACGCCGTCGGCGTTGGGGCGGCTGACGCTGGCCAGGCCGGCATCGCCCGCGGACTGGAGCTTGGTAAGTTCGTTCTGAGCTGCGGTGTAGATGGTTTCCGCCTTGGCGTCCATGTCCATCTGGTGCAGGTTCTTCAACATGCTTGCGCCAGCAGGAAGGGCCACCGCCGCCAGGATGCCCAGGATGGCCACCACCAGCAAGAGCTCCTGAAGGGTAAAGCCCAGGACCTGGCGCAGGCGAGTGCAAGCGCCTTCTGCCTTGGCGGATCCGGCCATGCGCTCACCTTCCTTTCGTCCTACGTTTAAGCTGCATTCGGGCACAGTACGCCCACGGTATGTTTGATAGCAGTTTACCACCCGCAACCAGGGGAAAAGACGCGGGGAGCCGCCGTAAACTTGCCGTAAAAAACGAAGAAGGGGCCCGGCGGCTTGCCGGACCCCTTCTTGTTGAGTGAGCGTCGTCAGGTAGGAGGGAGGGAAGACGTGCTCTTGATCAGCGGGTGATTACTGAACGCCCCAGGTGTGAGCGTCGGCGTCATGACCGTCCACGCAAGCGTAGGTCACGGTGTAGCCCTGGCCAGCGGTGAAGCTGACGGTAGCGGTGCCCTCGAGGGTGATCTCCTCACCATCGGTCAGGGTGATGGTGTGGCCGTCGTTGGAGACCGGGGTCAGAGCGGTGTAGGTGCCCTGCTTGCCAGCGTTGCCCAGGTAGTCAGCCTGAACGTCTGCGTACAGAGAACGGCAGTTGGCCTGGTCAGCGGACACGTGAGAGTTGTGCAGGGAGGAGGTGAAGACCGGGATGGCAATGGCGACGAGCACCAGGACGATTGCCACGACGATCAGCAGCTCAGCCAGTGGGATTCCCCTTTCAATTAAATCCATTCCACATTTCGTAGAACTTGCTTGCTTTCAACTTGCAAGCATAATTTACGACCTGGCGCGGCGGATTTGGACAGGAAACAACGTCCGTTGATTTCCCGTTACCAAACGCGTTACCAAACGTGCCAAAAGCAAGCAGGCGCCCGGGAAAATCCCAGGCGCCTGCAATAAAACCCCAGTTCAAAAGGGCGAAGGCAACTACATGTTGGCGTACATGGTGAACATGGGCAGGTACAGGGCGATCACGATGAAGCCCGCGAAGATGGCCATGACCACCAGCATTGCCGGCTCGAGCATGGACAGCGCCTTGTCGGTGACGCGCTGGGTTTCCTCGTCGTAGTATTCGCCCATGGTCTCCAGGCACTCCTCCAGGGAGCCGGACTGCTCGCCTGCGGAAACCATCTCCACCAGAGTGCGGGGCAGCATGTCCACGCCGGCCATGCACTCGCCCAGGGTACGGCCCTCCTGCAGCAGGGCCACCATGCGGCCCACGTCACGGGACAGCACGTAGTTGCTGATCACGCGGCCGGTGATGTCCACCGCGCGGGGAACGGGCAGGCCCGCGCCCAGCAGCATGGCCATGCTGTTGGCGAACTGGGCGGCGCCGGAGCTGGTGCAAATGGGAGATATGACCGGCACCTTCATGGCGGCCCGGGCCAGCATGGTCTTGCCCTTCTCCGTGCGCTTCCAGGCCCACAGGCCCACGCAGATCACCACGAACAGCGTCAGCAGGATGGGCCAGTTTTCGCCCACGAAATTAGACGCGTCAATCAGGAACCGGGTGATGGCCGGGACCTCGGAGCCCAGGGAGCTGACCAGGTCCAGGATGGTGGGAATGACCATGACCATCATGACAATGACCACCACCACGGCAATGCAGGCCACGAAGATGGGGTACGTCAGGGCCGACGCCACCTTGGCCGCGACCTTGGAGCGCTTGTCGTAGTAGTCGTGCAGGCGCTCGAAGCTTTCGGCCAGCTGACCTGACTCCTCACCGGCACGGACGGTCTCAATGAGCACGCGGGGCAGCTCGGGGCCCTTGTTCTGCAGGCTGTCGGCCAGGCCATGGCCGGTGGCCACGTCGCGGGCGGTTTCCTCGAAGACCTTCTTCAGGTACTTGTCGGTGGCCTGCTCGGCCACCAGCTCCACCGCGCGGGGGGTGGACAGGCCGGCGCGCAGGATGATGGACAGCTGCTTGCACATGACCGCCAGGGTGCGGGTCTTCACGTGGGGCTTGGTCAGCTCCATGTTCAGCAGGCCGGATTCCTTGCTGCGGACTTCCTTGATCTGGCTGACCACCCGCACCTTTTCGCGGGCAAGGGTCATGGCCTCGTATTCGTCGAAGGCTTCCAGGACGCCGGTGACGACCTGGCCGGCCTCAGTGGTTCCGGTGTAGGCAAAAGTGGGCATTTAGCGCACGTTCCTTTTCACATACTCGGGGTCGATGCAGGCCTCGATGGCCGCGTCGGCGCTGATCAGGCGCTGCTTGTTCAGGTTGATCAGGGCGTTGTCCATGGAAATGCTGCCGACGTTGGCGCTGGTGGCCAGGCTGGAGGCGATCTGCGGGGTCTTGGCCTCGCGGATCAGGTTGCGGATGGCCGGGGTGACCATCATGAGCTCGGCGGCCAGCACGCGGCCGGAGCCGTCGCGCTTGGGCAGCAGCTGCTGGGACAGCACCGCCACCAGGGTGGTGGAAAGCTGCAGGCGCACCTGGCGCTGCTGGCCTTCGGGGAAGACCTCCACCATGCGGTCGATGGACTCAGCCGCGGACTTGGTGTGCAGGGTGCCCAGGACAAAATGTCCGGTCTCGGCCGCGGTGAGGGCTGCCTGGATGGTCTCCAGGTCGCGCATCTCGCCGATGAGCAGCACGTCGGGGTCCTCACGCAGAGCGGCGCGGAGGGCGTCCTGGTAGCTGGCGGTGTCGCGGCCGATCTCGCGCTGGGACACCACGGAGTTGGCGGGCGTGTGCACGTACTCGATGGGGTCCTCGATGGTGATGATGTTTTCCGCGCGGGTCTGGTTGATCTGGTTCAGCAGGGCTGCCATGGTGGTGGACTTGCCGGAGCCGGTTTCGCCCGTAACCACCACCAGACCGCGCTGGATGCGGGGGAAGTCCAGGACCGCCGGAGGCAGGCCCAGGCCCTCCAGGGGCGGGATCTGGTCGCTCAGCAGACGCAGCGCCGCGCTGGCGTGGCCCTGCTGGCGGAAGACGTTCACACGGACGCGGACGCCGGCGAAGTCGCGGGCCAGGTCCAGCTCGCCGATGCTCTTCATGGAGTCGTAGCTCTGGCCGGCCAGCTGGAAGGCCAGCTCCTCGCAGTCGTCGTGGCTCAGGGGGCGGTCACCGTACAGGCCGCTGGACACCAGCTTGCCGTTGACGCGCATCTTCACGGGGATGCCGCAGACCAGGTGGATGTCGGATGCGCCCAGCTCATGGGCGCGGGCGACGATTTCTTCGATGCTGGGGATCACAGGTGCCTCCTATTCGATTGCCATCAGGGTACGGCGGGCTTCCTCGGACGTGGTGACGCCCCGCAGGACCAGGTCCACGCAGCTGGCTGCCATGGACTGGAAGTCGTCGGAGCTCTGCATGGCGTCCTGGATTTCCTCATGGGAGGCGCCGTCCAGGATCAGGCCGCGGACGGCACGGCTGAGCATGAGGATCTCGAACACGCCGGTACGGCCGCGGTAGCCGGTGTTGAAGCACATGGGGCAGCCGGTGCCCTTGAAGAAGCGCAGGGTCGGGTCGTAGGGCAGGCCCAGCTCGGCGCACTCGTCCGCGTCGGGCGCGTACTCGGTGCGGCAGTGGGGGCAGACCGTGCGGACCAGGCGCTGGGACACGATGCCGCGGACGCCGGAGGCGATTAGATACGGCTCCACGCCAATGTCCACCAGGCGGTCGATGGTGCTGATGGCGTCGAAGGTGTGGATGGTGCTCAGCACCAGGTGGCCCGTGATGGCGGCGCGCATGGCGATCTGGGCGGTCTCGCCGTCGCGGATTTCGCCCACGGCAATGATGTCAGGGTCCTGGCGCAGGATGGCGCGCAGGCCGTTGGCAAAGGTCATGCCCACCTTTTCGTTGATCTGGCACTGGTTCACGCCGTCGATGTTGTACTCGACCGGATCCTCCAGGGTGATCACGTTGACGGCGTCGTCGTTCAGGCCGTTGATCATGGTGGACATGGTGGAGCTCTTGCCACTGCCGGTGGGGCCCACGATCAGGATCATGCCGTTGTTGGCGCGGATCAGCTTCTCGTACTTTTCCAAGTTGGTGCCGTACAGGCCAATGCCCTTGGTGTCCAGCAGGCTTTCGTCCTTGTCCAGAAGACGGATGACCACGCTCTCGCCGTGGATGGTGGGCATGGTGTTGATGCGCAGGTCAACGTCCTGCTTCTTGATGCGCACGTTGGCGCGGCCGTCCTGGGGCACGCGGCGCTCGGAGGTATTCATGCTGCCCATGACCTTCAGGCGGGCGATGACGCTGTTCTGCAGGTTCTTGGGCACCGTCAGGATGGTGCGCAGCATGCCGTCGATGCGCATGCGCACGTGCAGGTCCTCTTCGCGGGGCTCCAGGTGCACGTCGCTGGCGCGCTCGGTGACGGCGCGCTCGATGATGGAGTTCACCAGGCGGACCGTGGGAGCGGAGGCGGTGTCCTCCCCTTCGCCCAGGGTCGCGGTCTGGAAGGTGGCGGTGGTGGCTTCCGCGTTGCGGGCATCGCGCTTCATTTCCTCGATGGCACGGGCGGCGCCTTCGTTGCCGTACAGGGTCATGATGGCGCGCTGGATGGAGTCCTTGGTGGACACCATGGGGATGACGCGCTTGCGGGTGGCGGAGCGCACGGCCTCGATTGCCACGAAGTTCAGCGGGTCGCTCATGGCCAGGTGCACCTCGTCGGGGGTGACGCGCACCGGCACCACGTTGTACTGGCGGGCCACGGTGCGGCTCAGGACGCGGCTCAGCTCGGGGTCAAGGTCGCCCTTGGTCAGGTCCACGTACTCCACACCCAGCTGCATCTGCAGGGCCTCGATCAGGCCCAGCTCGGAGATGATGCCTTCCGCAATGAGCTCGTCGCCCAGGCGGCGCTTGGTTTCCTTCTGGGACGCCAGCGCGTGCTGAAGCTGGTCCTGGGTGATCAGACCTGCGTCAATGAGGACGTCTCCCAATCGCTTGTACGCCATGCTCTGCCCTTTCGCCTCAGGGGCGCACTTCGCCCCTAGTGTGTTTGCCTTGCGGCAATGGTACCGACCCCGGCCCCGCATGGGCGCGCAGCCAGGCGGTTCGTTCCCGTTCCGTTACGTACTACAGCACCACCAGGTCGTGGGTGCTCTGGGTGAAGCGGTCAAAGCCTCCCTCCGTCACCACGCCGAAGTCCTCCAGGCGCATGCCGAACTCCCCCGGCAGGTAGATGCCCGGCTCTACGGTCACCACGTTGCCCGGCTCGAGGGGCTTGTCGTTG
>JAUNCQ010000017.1:0-20110 GCA_030526515.1 Coriobacteriia bacterium | reverse complement strand
CCCACGCCGTGGCCCAGGCCGTGGCCCATCTTGCCGCCGAACCCCTCCTGATCCAGCACGTCCTCCGCATGCTGGTGCATGGCGCGGCCGGTCACGCCCGGGCGGATGAGCTCCTGCACCTCCTCGTTGGCCCGGCGCATGGCATGCCACGCGTCCAGCATGCGCCCCTGGGGCTGGCCCAGGAACACGGTGCGGGTCATGTCCGAGCAGTAGCCGGCGTAGCGGGCGCCGAAGTCCATGACCACGCACTGCCCCGCCTCCAGCAAGGTGTTGCCGGGGATGGCGTGGGGGCTGGCCCCGTTGGCGCCGGTGGCCACGATGCTGGGGAACGCCAGCCCGTCGGCCCCGTGGCGCAGCATGAAGTCGTCCAGCTCCAGCTGCACCTCCCGCTCGGTCATGCCGGGACGCATGAACGCAATGATGTGGGCGAAAGCCGCGTCCGTGATGGCCTGGGCCGCCCGCATGCGCTTGATTTCCGCGGCGTCCTTCACGGCCCGCAGGTTGAACACGAACTGGCTGGTCTGGGGCATGTGGGGCGCCCGCCGCAGGTTCTGCTGGTACTCGGAGGCCGGCAGGTCGTCGTCCAGGCCGAAGGCCGTCCGCAGCTTGGCGTAGTCCGCCAGGGTCATGGAGTCCTCGATGGCCAGGTAGCCCCGCTCCCCCCGCTCCAGGTCCAGGCCGGGGGCCACGTCCTGCTCCCACACCTGGGCGCACACGCGGCCGTGGGCGGCGCGGCTTTCGTCCACCTGAACGGGAGTTCCCGCCGCGGCGTTGCGGCAGGCCGTGGAGTAGCGGCTGTCCGTGTGAAGCACCGCGCTCTTGGGGGTCACGATCAGGGCATGGGCCTGCTCTTCGTCGAAGACCCGGTCGAAGCCGGTCAGCCACTGGATGTTAGTGGTGCCTCGCACGTAGAAAGCGTCCACCCCCTGGTCGAAGCAGGCGCGGCGCAGGCGGCTCAGGCGGGCCTTGCAGGGCGGCTCCGTTTCGCCCGCCTGCTGATCAATGTTCGGGGCGAAATCCCCGCTCACAGCCGTCATCAGAAGGTACCTCCCACAATGACCTGGCCCGAGGTGCGGGTGTCGAAGCCCTCTCCCAGGCGAGTGGACCAGCCCTCCAGCAGGCCGTCCAGGGCCTCGCAGTAGCCGTCGATGCCGTGGCCCTTGATCTGGGCCACGCAGGCCGGGGCCACCACGCTGATGGCGCGGAAGGGTTCGCGGGCGTCCACGTCGGATATGTGCACCTCCACCACCGGGGTGTCTATGCTGCCGATGGCATCGCGGATGCCGTAGGAGTAGTGGGTGTGGGCGCCGGGGTTGTAGACCACGCCGTCATAGGCGGTGTGGGCCTCGTGCAGCTTGTCGATCAGGGCGCCTTCGTGGTTGGACTGGAAGCAGTCCACCTGCACGCCCCGCTCGGCGCCGTGGGCCACCACCATGTCCTGGATGGTGGCCAGGGTGGTGGTGCCGTAGATTTCCGGCTCGCGGATCCCCAGCATGTTCAGATTGGGGCCGTTCATGAGCAAGTACTTCTTCATTACGCGGTTTCGCCCGCCTTCCATTCACGCAGCTGCGCGGCAATGCGCTCGTCGTCCACGGTGGCCAGCTCCCAGCTGCCCACGTCCGAGGGCAGGGTGAAGCGCACGTTGCCAGCGCGGGCCTTCTTGTCCTTCTTCATGGCGTCCAGCATGGCGGCTTCGTCGGTGCGCCACTCGATGGCCGGCAGGCCCAGGGCGTCCAGCAGGGCATCCTGCTCCTGCACCAGCTCGGCCGGGGTTCCCACCAGGTGCTGGCCCAGGCGGGCGGCAAAGCGCATGCCCTCGGCCACCGCATGGCCGTGGGAGTAGGTGCCGTAGCCGGAAAGCAGCTCCACGGCATGGGCCAGGGTGTGGCCGTAGTTCAGGCACTCGCGCACGCCCTTGGACTCGGTCTTGTCCTGGGCCACCACGTTGGCCTTGAACACCACGGACCGGGTGATGGCCTCGGTCACGGCGGCGGTGCTGCGCTCCATCAGGGCCGGGGCGTTGTCCACCAGCCAGAAGAAGAAGTCGTCGGAGTCGATCACCGCGGACTTGGCGATCTCCGCCAGGCCGCAGGACCATTCGCGCTCGTTCAGGGTGGCAAGCACGTCGGTGCTGGCGCACACGAAGGCGGGCTGCTTGAAGGCGCCCACCAGGTTCTTGCCTGCGCTCAGGTTGAAGCCGGTCTTGCCGCCCACGCTGGAGTCCACCATGGAAAGCAGGGTGGTGGGCACTTGGATCACCGGCACGCCGCGCATGTAGGTGGCCGCCACGAAGCCGGCCATGTCCCCCACCACGCCGCCGCCCAGGGCGACCACCAGGCAGTCGCGGCCCAGGGCCAGGTCCGCCATGGCCTCCCAGATCTCGGCAATGACCTGGATGTTCTTGTTTTCCTCACCGGCGGGGATGGTCACGTCCGTGGCCTGGAACCCGGCGGCGGCCAGGCTGGCCTTGGCGCGGTCGGCGTACAGCGGGCCCACGTTGGAGTCCGTCAGCAGCAGCACCCGGGTGGCCTTGGCGGCGCAGGGAAGGGCCCGCACGTCGCGGCCCAGGTCGTCCAGCACGCCTTCGCCAATGCGGATGGCGTAGTCATCTTCGCCGGGAATTCCCACCATTACCTTGGTAGCGCACATAGCGTTCCCTCCTTGATCAGGGCCTGGCGCACCTCCCGCGCAATGGTGCTGACGCTCTTGCCGGCGGTGTCCACGGTGATGGTGGCCACCTCCTGGTACAGCGGCAGACGCGCGGCATTGCGGGCGCGGGCTTCCTCGATTTCGTTGAACAGCGGCCGGGTGGACAGGTCGGATATGCGGCCGCGGGCCTCATCCGCCGTCACGTACAGGAACACCACGGTACCGCATTCCTTCAGGACCTGGCGGTTTTCCGGCGTGGTCACCACACCGCCGCCGCAGCCGATCAGCGCAGGCTCGCGCCCGGCCAGCTCCCGCAGGACCTGGGCCTCGATGCGACGGAACCCCGCCTCCCCTTCGTCCGCGAAGATCTGCGATACCTTTCGCTCCTCCCGGCGCTCAATGTAGGTGTCCACGTCAATGGACACCAGGCCCAGCATACGAGCCAGCTTGCGGGACACGCTGGTCTTGCCAGCGCCCATGAACCCCACGAAGAACACCGGGCGGGTGAGCTGGTAGCGGGGCTTGCGGGCCGCCCGCAGCGGACCCAGCTGGATGGCCTCCGGAGCCGCGCCCTGCGCAGATGCGCCGCGCGATTCCCCGGTCGTCATCGCGATACCGTCCTCAGGCGCTTCTCGTAGGCCTTGATGGACGCCTTGATGTCGGCCATGTTGTCAGCGCCGAACTTCTCCATATAGGCCTGGGCCAGGACGAAAGCAATTTCGCCCTCCGCCACCACGGCGGCAGCGGGAACGGCACAGGTGTCGGAGCGCTCCTTGGACGCCTCCTCCACCTCCAGGGTGTCCAGGTTCACGGTGGCCAGCGGGGTCATGAGGGTCGGGATGGGCTTCATGGCCACGGTGGCGATCAGGGGCATGCTGGAGGTCATGCCGCCCTCCAGGCCGCCGGCGTTGTTGCTGGTGCGGGTGAAGCCCTTGGCCGGGTCCAGCACAATGGGGTCATGCACCTTGCTGCCCACGCGGCGGGCGGCTTCGAAGCCCAGGCCGAACTCCACGCCCTTGATGGCCGGGATGCTGAACAGCGCAGCGCCCAGGCGGCTGGTCAGGCGGTCGGGACCGGAAACGTAGGTGCCCAGACCCGGCAGCAGGCCGGTGACCACCACGCGGAAGGTGCCGCCCAGGCTTTCGCCCGCTTCCTTGGCAGCGTCGATTTCCGCCTTCATGGCCTCAGTGGCGGCAGCGTCGGGGCAGCGGCACTCAGACAGCTCAATGTCCAGGGGCTTGTAGTAGGGAGCGGCGCCCATGGGGTCGTCCTCGGGCATGCTCACGGAGCCGATGGAGGTCACGTAGCTCTTGATCTCCACGCCCAGGTCCGCCAGGAACTCGCGGGCAATGCCGGCGGCTGCCACGCGAGCTGCGGTCTCGCGGGCGCTGGAGCGCTCCAGGATGTCGCGGCAGTCCTCGGAGTTGGTCTTCAGCACGCCCACCAGGTCGGCATGGCCGGGACGGGGCTGCACTTCCCGCTTCAGGTCCGCCGGCGCCTTGCCGAACACGGACATGCGGTCGGTCCAGTTCTTCCAGTCGCGGTTTTCCACCACCAGGGTGATGGGAGAGCCCAGGGTCTGGCCGAAGCGGACGCCGCTGACCACGCGGACCGTGTCCGTCTCAATGGCCATGCGGCCGCCGCGGCCGTAGCCCGACTGCCTGCGGGCCAGGTCGGCGTTGATCTGCTGTTCGGAAATCTTCAGGCCCGCGGGTACGCCGCTGACGATGGCGGTGAGCTGGGGACCGTGGCTTTCGCCCGCTGTGATGTACTGCATGTGCGCTCGATTCGTGTTGGGCACCCGGTGAGGCGATGGCGCTCCCCCGGGCGCTGCGTATTGGTAATGGACGTATTGTATACCAGCCCCGGCCGACGGTCGGCATGCGCGTTCGCCGGGACGGTCAGCGTCCAGGGAAGGGGGCGAAAACGCCGTCGCCCCTCCCCCAACGCAAAGCGACCCCGGGACGAATCCCGGGGTCGCCGACAGGTTAAGTTGAGCGCGTTCTAGGCTAAGGCTAGAGCACGATCTTCTTCACGGTGGACCAGGCGCCGTAGACGTTCTGGCCGTTCACCACATGGTAGCCGCGGACCTTCACGTACCAGGTCTGGCCCTTGGTGGTGTAGGTCGGGTCAATGCTGAAGCTGGTGGTGGTCACGGTGCTGAAGTGGTAGCCGCTGAAGGTGCTGTTGGGAGCCCAGCGCAGCTCGTAGTTGGTTTCACCCGCGATCTTGTTCCAGCTGGCCTTGAAGCCCTTGGAGCCGAAGTTGGTCACGCCCAGGGTCACGCTGGAGGTGCCCAGCTTGCCCTTGGCAATGTTGGACTTGACCTCGTTGCCGGCCACGGTCACGCGCACCTGGTACTCGTAGGTCTTGCCGGAGACCACGGTGGTGTCGGTGTAGGACAGGCTGGAGCCGGAGTAGACGCGGGTCCAGTTGCCGCCGTCAACGCGACGGTTCAGGGTGTAGGTGGTGACGTTGGGGATTGCGCCCCAAGCCACGATCAGGCTGTTGCCGCTGGTGGTCACGGACTTGATCTCCAGCGGGGTGGTGGTGTAGGCGGCCTTCATCACATTGGACTTGGCGCTCTTGTACAGCACACCGTCAACGCCCTTGACTGCACGGATGTAGTACTTGTAGGTCTTGCCCTGCTTGACGGTCTTGTCAATGTAGGTGGTGTCGGAGATGCGGTCGATCTTCTTCCAGGTGGAGCTGCCCTCCAGCGCACGGTACACGTTGAAGGTCTTGCTGCCGGTGGAACGGGACCAGTTCAGCTTCATGCCGGCCGGGGTGGCGGTCACGGTCTTCAGCTTCACGGGACGCGGGATGATCTTGTAGGTCAGGGTCTTGTAGCCGTAGTACTTGTCGCTGCCGTCAACGCGCTTCACGACCACCTTGGCGGTGCCGATGTCGCGGTTCTTGTAGAAGGTCAGCGTGTAGTGGGTGTTGCGAGTCAGCTTGTGGGTGCCGTTCATAACGGTCACGGTGGGCTTCTTCTTCTCGCCGTTGTAGCGGAACATGTCCTGGGACAGGGTGATCTTCATGTTGGCGATGTTGGCCCTGGTGATGGTGTAGGCCTTGGAGATCTCGTCCTTGAAGTTGCCCATGCCGATCACGCGCACGGTAGCAGTGCCCACGCGCTGCGGGTGGACGTAGGTCAGCTTGTAGTCAATGCCCTCGATCAGGTACATCTCCTTGTAGGTGACCAGCGGAGACGGCTTGATGGGCTCGGCCTTGTAAGCGTACTTGGACTTGCTCAGAGTCGCCTTTGCGCCGGTGATGGAAGCCTTGTTGATCTTGAAAGTCTTGACGAAGGGCTCGTCAGCGTTGATCAGGGACTTGTCCTCCTTCAGCGCAGCGGACGGGGTGATGGTCACGAAGCCGTCGCCAGCGTTGATGTTGTCCTTGTACTTCACCGTGAAGGCCTTGCCGCCGTACGCCGGGGCATCGTGCTTGATGATGAAGTCGCCGCCCTTGCCGCTGGTGTCAACGGCATGCAGCACAACGCCAGGCTCGTGGGCCATGCCGTTGTAGGTGTACGTGGGCACGGTGGAAGACTCGGTTGCATACTCTGCGTACAGCAGGTAGGTGGACTCGGGTGCCTCGGAACCGTCGCCTTCGGGCTCCTCTGCCCAAGCCATGTTCAGGGATGCGGACGAAAGCGCCATCAGCAACGCCAGCAGCGTTGCAGACAGGAGCGCCACTGCGCCCGTCTTCATCGTTTTGGTCATGTTTTCCCTCCTTTGAGCTACAGACTCTTTGCCGACTAACATACCATGCGAAACCCCGTCCTACGTGCAATAATGGCTGAATTACAGAAAAGAAAGGAAACCTCCATGACCGCGCAGCTCTACGTCCTGGGCCACCCCGTGGCACACTCCAAGTCCCCCGCCATGCACAACGCGCTCTACCAGGCGCTGGGGCTGGATTGGCGCTACGACCTGCAGGACGCGCCGGCGGAGGAGGACGCCCTGGCGTTTCTGGAAAAGCAGGACTTCCTGGGCATCAACATCACCATGCCCTACAAGCCCCACGCTTTCCGCGCCGCCCAGGTCCAGGACCCCTCCGCGGTGCTGGCCCAGGGCGCCAACGTGCTGGTGCACGAGGAGCGCGGCCTGACCTGCTACAACATGGACGGCCTGGGCTGCATGGCCTACCTGAAGCACGCTGGGGCTCAGATCAAGGGGGCGAAAGTTACGGTCTGCGGCACCGGCCCCACCAGCCTGGCCATCCTGCACGCGGCCGCCGCGGAAGACGCCGCCAGCGCCACCCTGCTGGGCCGCAGCGCCCAGCGCACCGCCGCCACGCTGGAGGCCTACCTGCAGCGCCTGGCACAGACGGACCACGCGCACCTGGCCCAGGCCACGGCCTTTGCCGCCAGCTCCTACGACCAGGCGGACCAGGTCATTGCCGACGCCACGGTGATCATAGACGCCACGCCCCTGGGCATGAAGCCCGGCGACCCGGCCCCCTTCAGCACGGACCTGCTCCACGCGGGCCAGTTCGTGTTCGATGCCGTCTACGGCCATGGGGAAACCGCCCTGGCCGCCGGTGCCAAGGCTGCGGGATGCACCTTCGTGGACGGCTCCGGCATGCTGGTGGGCCAGGCGGTCCTGGGCGCGCAGATCTTCCTGCAGGCAGCAGGCCAACCCGCCGACTTCGACTTCGGCTGGGCATTCGACGTCATGGCAAAGGGAGCTGGCTTCGCCGTGTAGGGCCGAAAGCCCAAACAACCCAAGAGCCTTGCAACTAAAAGGCCCGCGTGGGCCGAAAGGTCCACGCGGGCTGAAAGATCAGCTATATTTCGCCCTCAGGAACAGAGCCTGCCAGGATGCGGCGCTCCAGGGCCCGCTGCCACAGGGCGGACTTGATGTTCACATCGCTCAGGGGAACCACCAGGTAGGCAGGCATGCCGGCGAAGTGGGCGCCCAGCACGTCCGTCAGGATCTGGTCCCCCACCATGACCGTGCGCTTGCGGGGCACGCCCACCTTGGCGCAGGCCTGGAAGTAGCCGTGGATCAGGGGCTTGCAGGACTTGGCCACCACGGGAATGCCCAGCAGCTCGGAGAAGCGGAAGGCGCTTTCATGCCAGCTGTTGGAAAGCAGGCACAGCTTCAGGCCCGCGTCTCGGGCGCGGTCCAGCCACCCCCGCACATCGTCGGGGACGGAGTCGGTTTCTCGGGAGCGAACCGTGTTGTCTATGTCCAGCAGAACCGCCTGAAAGCCCTGGTCGATCAAGTCCTTCTGCACGTCAATGCAGGTCAGGCGGGCAAAGTAGCGGTCGGGCCTCAGCAGCGCCATGAATCAGCCGCGACCTTACGCGTTGGCGATGGCCTGGTTGTGCTCCTCCAGGCTATGGCTGAAGTAGTACTGCATCTTGCCCTTGGAATCCGGCTTGAAGTAGAAGTAGTAGTAGCCGCCGTTCAGGTACTCCTTGTTGGGGCTGCACACGGCCTTCAGGGACTCCAGGCCCGGGGAGCAGATGGGCGTGGGCGGCAGGCCCGCATGGGCGTAGGTGCTGTACGGGGTGTTGGCGTGCACCTCTTCGGCCGTGGGGTCATGGCCCACCTCGTAGGCGGTGGTGGCGTCGGACTGCAGGTAGCCGTAGGAGGGCTCGCCTTCCGTGGACAGGCGGTTGTAGAAGACAGATGCCACCTTGTCACGGGTGTTTTCGTCCGATTCCTTTTCCACGATGGATGCCAGGATCAGCGCCTGGTACTGGTTCAGGCCGCAGTGGCGCGGGTAGGAGTAGTCCAGGGCGGCCACCTCGGTCTGGTACTGGTCCAGCATCTGGCGGATCAGGGAGTCGGCGCTGGGGGCTTCGCCCAGCTCGTAGGTCTTGGGGAACAGGAAGCCCTCCAGGGAGCTGACGCCCTTAAGGAAGGCGTAGTCGGCTTCGTACTTGCTGACCTTCTTGGCGGCCTTCTTGAAGGCCTTGGCCGTGATCTGGCCCTGGCTGGCCTCCTCCACCGCCGCGGCGATCTTGGCCAGCGTGTAGCCCTCCGGCACGGTCACGGATGCGCCCATGCCCGGGCCCGCCTGCAAGTTGGAGATAATGGAATCAACGTCCTGACCTGCGGTGAACTGATAGGTACCCGGCTTCAGCTCAGACTCCAGGCCCAGGTCGGACACGCGCTTCACGAAGTCGGCATCGCTGGAGATCAGGCCCGCATGGCCCAGAGCGGACGCCATGTCAGCCACCACGGAGCCTTCGTTGATGGTCACCTGGACCTGCGTGCCCTGCTCGGCCAGGTCGTAGGTGTTGCCGCCGTTGCCGCGACCCATGAACATGAAGATGCCCGCCACCAGCGCAATGATCAGCACCGCCACCACGGCCACGAACACCACGGGGCCCTTGGTCTTCTTGGGCTGGATGTAGCTGGTGTCGTACTTGCGGAACTGGCGGTCGCCGCGGGCATGGGCCGCACGGGCCGCATGGTTGGGTCGCGACGAGTACGTGACGTTCTTCCTCAAAGGCATACGGCCCTTCCTTTCGTCCAGTTCAGGGTGCCTGCGCAGGTCAGGCAGTCATAGGGCGAAAATTCCGCCCGGGAAATCACTTAGCGTGCGTCAAGCCAGGACTGCAGGAACACGCTGGCGGCAACCATGTCCACCTTGCCCCGCATCTGCTTTTCGTTCAGGCCTTCCTCCCGCAGGATACGCTTGGCTTCCTTGGAGCTCAGGCGCTCGTCCGTGAACTCCACGGGAATGCCACAGGCCTTGGATATGGCCTGGGCGTCCTTGCGGATGCGCTGGGCCTGGGGGCCTTCCTCCCCCGCCAGGGTGCGGGGCAGGCCGGACAGGAGCAGCTCGGGCTCCCAGTCCTCAAGCACGCGCTTGAAGGGCTTCGCCCCTGCCATGACCTCCGCATAGGGAAGCACGCAGACGGGCGAAGCCACCTTCATGCCCGGGTCGCACACCGCAATGCCGACCCGGGTCTGTCCTATATCAAGTGCCAGGACGCGCATTAAAGCAGCATGTCCTGGGCCAGCTTCAGGGCCTCGGGGATGCCAGCGGCATTCTTGCCGCCTGCCTGGGCCATGGTCGGCTTACCGCCGCCGCCGCCCTTCACAGCCGGGGCGATGGTCTTGATGACCTGGCCGGCGTTGAAGCCGGCGGCCACAGCCTCGTCGGTGCCGGCGGCCAGCAGGACCACCTTGCCGTCGTTTTCGCCCAGCAGAACCACGGCGCCGGGCTGGGCCATCTTGGCGCGCAGCTCGTCCCAGGCCTGGCGCATGGCACCGCCGTCAGTCACGGCAATCTGGGAGATGATGACCGGGTAGCCGCCCTTGGCGGTCTGTGCATTGGCGACCAGGGCGTCCAGGGCGCCGCCGGAAACGGCGTTGGCTGCGGCCTTGGCCTTCTGAGCGGCCTCCTTGGCGGCCTTCAGGTTGGCAGCGGTGCGCTCGGCAACGCTGAACAGCGGGGCGCGCAGCAGAGCGGCGGTTGCCTTCAGCTCGGACTCCAGGTTGTTCAGGTACTCCAGGGCGCCGAAGCTAGTCACGGCCTCGATGCGGCGGACGCCGGCGGCCACGCTGGTTTCGGTGGTGATCTTGATCAGGCCGATCTCGGCGGTGTTGGCCACATGGCAGCCACCGCAGAGCTCGCGGCTGAACTCGCCGGCCTCGACCACGCGGACCACGTCGCCGTACTTTTCACCGAACAGGGCGGTCACGCCGTTGGCGCGGGCCTGGTCCAGGGAGGTCTCGTAGATGTTGGTGGGCACGGCCTGCATGATGAACTCGTTGGACACGCGCTCCACCTCTGCGATCTGCTCCGGCGTCATGGCCTGGAAGTGGGTGAAGTCGAAGCGCAGGCGGTCGGGGCCCACGTAGCTGCCCTTCTGGGCAACGTGCTCGCCCAGCACCTGGCGCAGGGCGGAGTGCAGGACGTGGGTTGCGGTGTGGTTGCGGGTGATGCGGCCACGACGGACGCCGTCCACGGTGGCGGTGACCTTGTCGCCCACGGTCAGCACGCCCTCCTCAACATGGACGCGGTGGGCAGACAGGCCCTTTTCGGGGGCCTTGGTGTCCACCACGGTCAGCTTGGCGGTTGCGGACTCGATGGTGCCGGTGTCGCCGACCTCGCCGCCCATCTCGGCGTAGAACGGGGTCTGGCACAGGATGACCTCGCCGTCCTCGCCGTCGGCCAGCTGGTCCACGCGCTCGCCGTTGCGGACGATTGCCTTGACCTGGGCCTCAGCGGAAAGCTGGTCGTAGCCCACGAACTTGGTGGCGCCCAGCTCCTTCAGCAGCTCGGAATGGACGCTGCCGTAGGTGCTCCATGCGGCCTCGGCGTCGTCCTTGGTGGCAGCGCGTGCGCGCTCCTTCTGCTCGGCCATGCAGGACTGGAAGCCGTCCATGTCCACGGCAATGCCGCGCTCTTCGCAGATCTCCTCGGTGACCTCAATGGGGAAGCCGTAGGTGTCATGCAGCTTGAAGGCCTGGTCGCCGGGGAGCACGGTGCCCTCCAGGGTGTTCAGGGCGTCCTCCAGGAAGGCCTGGCCCTGGGTCAAGGTCTTGCCGAAGCGGTTTTCCTCGGCCTCGATCATGACGCGGATGGTTTCGCGGTTGTCCACGACCTCCGGGTACACATGGCCCATCAGCTTGACGATTTCGTCCACATACTCGTTCAGGAACGGACCCTCGATGCCCAGCAGGTGGCCCTTCATGACGGCGCGACGCAGCAGGCGGCGCAGCACGTAGCCGCGGCCTTCGTTGGAGGGCAGGATGCCGTCAGCGATCATGAAGGTCACGGAGCGGCTGTGGTCGGCCATGATGCGCAGGGCCTTGTCCACCTTCGGGTCGGTCTTGTACTCGACCTTAGCCAGGCGCTCGCCCACGGCCACCAGGCTGCGGAGCACGTCGGTGTCGTAGTTGTTGGTGACGCCCTGCATGATGGCAGCGATGCGCTCCAGGCCCATGCCGGTGTCGATGTTGTTGGTCTTCAGCGGAGCCAGGGTGCCGTCCTCCTGGCCGTCGAACTGGGTGAACACGCAGTTCCAGTACTCCAGGAAGCGGTCGCAGTCGCAGCCCGGCTTGCAGTCGGGGCTGCCGCAGCCCACCTCGGGGCCCTGGTCGAAGTACAGCTCGGAGCAGGGACCACAGGGGCCGGTGGGGCCGGCACGCCAGAAGTTGTCGTCCTCGCCCAGGCGGCTGATGTGGTCCTCGGGCACGCCCAGGGACTTCCAGATCTCGATGGTCTCGTCATCGTCCTCGAAGACGGTGAAGTACAGGCGCTCGGCGGGCAGGCCCAGGTAGTCCGGGTTGGTGGAGAACTCGTAGGCCCAGGCGCACATCTCCTTCTTGAAGTACTTGCCGAAGCTGAAGTTGCCCAGCATCTCGAAGAAGGACAGGTGACGGCCGGTCACGCCAATGTTTTCGATGTCGTTGGTGCGGATGCACTTCTGCACGGTGGTGGCGCCCTCATAGGCGTCGTCGAATTCCTTCACGTGCAGGAAGTAGGGCTTGAACTGCACCATGCCCGCGGTGGTCAGGAGCAGCGAGGGGTCGTCGGGGATGAGCGACGAGGAAGGCAGGCGCTTGCAGCCCACGCTCTCGAAGAATTGCAGGTACTTTTCGCGGATTTCCGCAGTAGTCATGTACTTCATTAACCGTCCCTTGTCTTTCTAGCGGCTTTCGGCCGACCTTACCACTTAAATATGTCCAGGCTGCTACGAGCAGCCGGCGTTTTCCTCTACTCGTCCATCACCACGCGGTCCAGGCCCCGGGTGGTGGCCTCGGGCGTCGGGATGGGCTCCGTCACCGAGGGCAGCTCCCCCGTGGAGCCGGAGCGGCTTTCGCCCTGGGGCTCAGCTTCCTCCCCTTCCGCGTCAGCGTCCTTCTTCGGCGGCGCCACGCGCTTCAGCAAGCCGGAAAGGTCCGGCGCGGTGCCGTCAGCACGACGAGCCTCGATTTTATCAATTCGCGCAGTAGCGTCGGGGTGCAGCGACGTTGCATCGGCAATAGGGTCCACGCCTTCGCCTTCGGACGGCGTTCCCTGGAAGAACACGCCGTCTTCGGCGATGAGCTGGCGCCCGGTGTTCTTTTCGAAGTAGTACACGAACACGGACTTGATGACCGCCGTTGCCGGAATGGAGATCAGCATGCCCACCAGCGAGCCCACCAGGCCGCCCGTGGCACCGCCGATGGCGGAACCGGCCATCATGACCACCAAGGTCAGGGCCGGGTGAATGTCCACGGCGTCTGCCATGAATCGGGGCGAAACGAAGGTGTACACGAACTGCTGCACCAAGATGGCGCCCACCACGGCGATCAACGCCGCCATGGGGCTGGCGAACAGGCCCACCGCCGCAGCCAGGGCACCGCCCAGCCAGGGGCCGATGATGGGGATGATGTTCAGCAGGCCGGTGATCACGCCCAGCGCGATGGCGTTGGGGATGCCCACCACGGCGAACAGGATGCCGCAGGCCACGCCGATGACGGCACACTGCAGCAGCGTTGCGCGGATGTAGCCGCCCACCACGCGGGTGAAGGTGACGTGCAGCATCTGAACGTCATCGCGGTACTTGGGGCTGACCAGGCGGTTGACCTCGCGACCCAGGGCGGGCAGCTCAAGCAGGATCCAGAAGGCCACGACCATGGCAAAGCCCAGCACCGTGAAGGTGCTGACCACGCCGCCGCCCAGCGCCATGACGCTGCCGGCGCTGGAGCGGGCCAGGTCCTGGGCCGCGGCACCGAAGGCGTTCAGCACGTCCTGCAGGTAGGCGCGGATGGTTTCGTTGTCCAGCACGGTGGCGTACTGGCTGTAGAACTGGTTGATCCAGGCAATCACGTCCTGCACCAGGCTGGGGATGCTGGCGATCAGGTTTGCGAACTGGTCGCCGATGCCGAACAGCGGCGACGTCATGAGCACCACGATCAGGGTCAGCACCACGAACATGATCACGTAGGCCAACGTGGTTCCCATGGCACGGTTCAGGCCCTTGGCCTCGAACTTGTTCACCATGCCGCGCAGGCAGAACACTATGATCAGGGTCCAGCCCAGAATGCCCACGGGAATGGACAGGACGTTGAGCACCTGGCCCAGGGCGTAGATGACGCCCAGGCCGCCGATGATAGCCCAGACTATGAAGAACGCACGCTGGGCGCTTATAAGGCTTTCCTTCTTCTTCTCAAGATCCTTCACTGAAGATTTCGCCCCCGTGTTACTGCTGGTCGGATTCGGCGGTCATGCGCGCCCCGTTGACGGAAAGCGCGTCGGACTCATAGGTGTAATAGGTCGCACCGCGGACGGGCTCGGCCTCCGCAATCTTGACGGCAGCAGCGTCCTTGGCGCTCTTGGCGGAAGCGGCGGCGTCCTTGGCGCCGGCCTTGGCGGTGGCAGCGACCTCCTGGGCGGTAGCCTTGGCCGTCTGGGCCGCTGCGTTGATGCGGTTCACTGCGGCGGCCACCTTCTGCTCGGCGGCTTCCTGGGCGGCGCCACTCTGGACGGCGTCCACGGCCGGCTGGATGACCGACTTCACGGCGTCCACCACCTGCTGGTTGCTGACGGGCTTTTCGGCCTTCTTGGCGGCTGCTTCCTTGCGCGCGCCAATGGCCTTGGTCTCGTTGGAGGCAGCGCGGGGCGAAAACGCCTTGCGCACCTTGTCGGACACCTGGGTGATGGCGTCCTGGGGAGCATTGGCCAGGTTGGCCACGGCATCGGAGGCGGTGTTGAGGTTCTTGGCGATTTCGCCCGTTTCCTCAAGGATGGTGTCCACCCGCATGAGCTCCAGGTTCAGGGCGTCGACGGAAAGGTTCACTCGATCCATGAGCGGGTCCATCTTCTCCACCGCAGGGATGAGGGCGGCCGTTGCCTGGTCGACCTTTTCCAGCGTGGGCTTGAGCTGCTCGTTCATGGTGTTCACGGCGGAGCGGGTGCTGCGCATGGTGAGCGCGGCCTCGATCACCAGCCAGATGGCCACCACGGCCAGCAGGACCAGGGCGATGGGCAGAGCATATTCAAGTATGGTATCTAGATTCAGCGTCATAACAGCCTCCTGGGTAGAGTATCCCAACACTATACCACGCAGGATTTATCGTCCGCGCAGGTTGCACGGACTTAACATAGGCTGCACTGTTTTTTGACACGCGGCTTACGCGCGGGGCAGGTCTCCCTGGTCCAAGCGATCGCGAGCGAAGTACTCGGTGCGGTAGGCCTCCCACCCGCGGGTGCCGGGCTGGTAGAAGCAGCCCCGCTCCAGGCCCTCGGGCAGATAGCGCTGGGGCACCCAGCCGCTAGGATAGTTGTGGGGGTACAGGTAGTCGCCGTAGTTTTCCGAGCCCGGGCGATGACGGTCCCGCAGATGGTCGGGGACCTTGCGCGCCGGACCGTTGCGCACCTCACGCAGGGCGGCGTCTATTCCGGCTTCCGCGGCATTGCTCTTGGGGGCCAGGGCCAGGTAGATGGCGGCCTGGGCCAGGTTGATGCGGCACTCGGGGTAGCCGATGACCTCGGCGGACTTGAAGGCGGCCTCCGCAACCAGCAGGGCCTGGGGGTCGGCGTTGCCGATATCCTCCGACGCGGCGATGAGCATGCGGCGGGCGATGAACTTGGGGTCCTCTCCCCCGTCGATCATGCGGGCCAGCCAGTACAGGGCGGCGTCGGGGTCGCTGCCGCGCATGGACTTGATGAACGCGCTGATGATGTCATAGTGCATGTCCTTGTTCTTGTCATAGGGCAGGGACCGCTGGGGCGACGCGGCGCGGACGTCCTTCAGGCCGATGACGGCGGGTTTGCCGGGGTGCACCTTACTAGGCTTGGCCAGGGTGGAGGCCAGCTCCAGGGTGGTCAGGGCGGCGCGGGCATCGCCGCCGGCCAGCAGCACGATGGCGTCCCGAGCGGCGGGAGCCAGCTCGAAGGCGCCGGCCAGGCCGCGCTCGTCGGCCACGGCGCGATCCAGCAGCTGGCCTATTTCGTCATCCGACAGGCTCTGCAGCTCGATGATGCGACTGCGGGAGTTCAGGGCGGTGTTCACCTCGAAGTACGGGTTCTCCGTGGTGGCGCCGATGAGCACCACCACCCGGTCCTCCACCGCATGGAGCAGGGCATCCTGCTGGCTGCGGTTGAAGCGATGGATTTCGTCCACGAACAGAATGGTCCGCTGGTTCAGCTGGGCCAGGCGCTTTTCGGCGTCCTTGATCTCTCGGCGCAGGTCGGCCACGGTGCCGCCGATGGCGGACACCTCCACGAAGGTGGCGCGGGTGGCCTGGGCGATCACGTGGGCCAGGGACGTCTTGCCGGTACCGGCGGGGCCGTACAGGATGATGGAGCTCAGGGCGTCGTTTTCAATGGCGGCGCGGAGCCAGCTGCCGGGGCCCACCGCGGCGGACTGGCCCACCAGCTCGTCCAGGCTGCGAGGACGCATGCGAACAGCCAGCGGGGCGTTCTTCATGCGCGCCTCGTGCTCCATTTCAGAGAACAGATTGTCCATGTGGGCCCCTTCGAAAAATGCGCATACTTTGCTTCAAGCCAACCAAGAATTCGAGCGGTTGTCAAGACTTGCTCTTTGACTTGGGGAGATGTACTTTAATGGTGTTCCGTCTTCGAGCCATACTTTGCGATGGACCGATGCTATTTCACGAAGGAGCCCTAGATTGCGCGTGTAATGGGGATTCGCATCCGTTGATGCGAAAGCCAGGCAGCAAGCTGCGGGCACCGCCTTAAGAGGGCGGGTTCATCCTTCTGGCCGGGGGCGGGATACCCTTTCTATGCCCGTGTGATCACGGGCATTTTTTTCGCCCTGAGGCGGGTAGCCGGGGGCCAGCGACAGCTCCGAGGGCTGTGCCGTGATTGGCGCCGGAGCGCCGCTCCCACCATGCCAACTAACTGGAAATCGGTAGCGCGCCGCATCTCTTTCGACGGAAAAAGCAAAACTGGTAGGGTCGACCCCTGCCGACCGGGCGACTTGCTGACAAATCAGCAAATATATGCACCTTTTCTTCCGGAATTGTCAGCGAAAGTCGTGCGCGGCCCTCATCCGCCGGGATGAAACCTACCGATTCTTCAATATCTTCCAACGAAATTGAAGGCAGCTACCGATTTTTGCTGGATTGCCCTACTTCAAGGAGGAAAGGCACGCAGCGGGCGAAAGAGCCACAGGCTGGGCCTGAGACGCAGGCCGAGCTGCGGGCTGAGTCGCGGGCTAAGCCTGGGGCGCGGGCTAGGCCTGGGCTGCGAGCGCGAGCTAGGCGCGGGGCGCGGGCTCGGCGGCGGCGTCGTCAGCAGTGGCGGCCTCGATGACGGCGTCGGCGGCTGCCTCGGCTTCCTCGGTCATGAAGTCGTCCACGGTGAACGGGGCGATGGCGCGCACCACGGCGTCCTTCACCTTCAGGCTGTCAGCTTCCTCGCTCGTCCACAGGACCACGTTGCCGGTGTAGCCGAACTCCGTGATGGCGTCGAACAGCACCACGGGAGGAACGTCCACCGTGGCCACCTTCGCCACGGAATCCGCGACCGCAGCCTCAACGACCTTGGCGTACATGTCCAGGTCGCAGGCGTTCTTGTCCACGCCGATGGGAACCACGACCTTCTCCACGTCGGGCAGGCGCGTGAAGGTGTTCTTGTTGATGACCTGGTTGGGAATGATGATGGTGCCGCCGGTGGGCGTGGTCAGCGTCACGTGTCGCCAGGACACGTCCTGCACCACGCCGCGGGAACCGCCCATCTCAATGTGGTCGCCGGGATGCACCGTGCCCATGAGGGTCATCTGCAGGCCGCCGATCATGTTGGACACCGTGTCCTGGGCGCCCAGGGAAATGGCCAGGCCGCCAACGCCCAAAGCAGCCAACAGCGCGCTCACGTCCACGTCGAAGCAAGTCGCCAGGACCACGCTCAAGCCCAGGAACCACACCACGAAGCGGCCTATGTTCACCATGAGGCTGCTCTGGGCCAGCGCGGATTCCTTGTGAGCCAAAACGCGCTTCAGGAACTTGGTGACCGCATGGGCCACGAAGCTGGTGATGACCAGCACCACGAAAGCGGTCAGGAGGGAGGCCATGAGGTCGTCGCCCACCAGGCTGCGGAAGGACTGCAGCAGGTTCTGGACCTGCGCAAAGGGATCGAGCACCTGGGTGGTCTGGTCCAGCTGCTGCGCTGCGTTCGACGCCGTTTCCTCAGCGGACTGTTCCGTTGCAGCCATGGATCCTCCTACCAGTTAGCGGGCTTGGGCGGGACGAAGGAGGGCTGCTCCCACAGCACTATTTCGCCCTGAGCCCGGGTCTTCTTCACGTCGATCAGGCGCTGGTTCGAGGAGCCGCGCCACTTCAGGTCCAAGGATGCCAGCTCCTGGACGAAAGGCCCGTCCACCAGCACGTCCGTGCACTCAAGCAGCTGGGCGGCCGCGGGGTCGTCCCACTGGAGCAGGTCCTCGTAGCGATAGCCGGTGTAGGTCCACAGGTTGTATCCGCGGGCCTTGACCTGGCGGGCCAGCTCGGCGCTGGGGCCCAGCTGGTCGAAGGGGTCGCCGCCGGAAAGGGTCACGCCCTGGACCATGGGGTTTTCCGCAATGCGCTCCACCAGCTCGGCGATGGAGCGCTCGGTGCCGCCGCAGGGGTCGTGGCTTTCCGGGTTATGGCACCCGGGGCATGCGTGCTTGCAGCCCTGGGTGAAGATGGCGCACCGCAGTCCGGGACCGTCGACTATAGAGTCGGACTCGGTCCCGAACACGCGGATATGGGTCGGTGCAGCCACTACAGGCTGTGCTTCACGCGGTCGTGCTCTTCGGCGCGCTTGGCGTCGTTGAAGCGGTCCAGCGTGCCAACCAGGTAGCCGGTGATGCGGCGGATGCGCTCGAAGGCAACGCCGTGCTCACCTTCGGCGCGACCGCACTTGGGGCAGCAGTCGCCGATGATGCCGTTGTAGCCGCAGACGGGGTCGCGGTCCACCGGGTGGTTCACGGAGCCGTAGCCCATGCCGCTTTCCTTCATGTGGCGGATGACCGCCTCGAAGGCCTGCAGGTTGTCAGACGGGTCGCCGTCCAGCTCGATGTAGCTGATGTGGCCGCCGTTGGTCAGCGCGTGGTAGGGCGCCTCGATCTCGATCTTGCCGAAGGCGTTGATCGGGTAGTACACCGGCACGTGGAAGCCGTTGGTGTAGTAGTCGCGGTCGGTGACGCCTTCGATGACGCCGTAGCGCTCGCGGTCCATGCGGACGAAACGGCCGGACAGGCCCTCGGCCGGGGTGGCGATGAGGGTGTAGTTCATGCCGCGCTCGCGGGACACGCGGTCGCAGTAGCTGCGCATGTGGCCGATGATCTCCAGGCCCAGGCGCTGTGCCTCGGGGCTTTCGCCATGATGCTTGCCCGTCAGGGCCTTCAGGCACTCGGCCAGGCCGATGAAGCCCGTGGTCAGGGTGCCGTGCTTCAGCACCTCGCGCTGCTCGTCAGTGGGCTTGAGCTTCTCGGAGTCGATCCAGACGCCCTGGCCCATCAGGAACGGGGCGTTGTAGACCTTCTTGCGAGCCTGGATTTCAAAGCGCTCGTCCAGCTGCTGGGTGACCAGGGCCAGGCGTGCGTCCAGCAGGTCGAAGAACAGGTCCAGGTCGCCGTGGGAGCGCAGTGCCAGGCGGGGCAGGTTGATGGAGGTGAAGGACAGGTTGCCGCGGCCGGGAGTGACCTCGCGGTCCGGGTCGTAGGTGTTGCCCATGACGCGGGTACGGCAGCCCATGTAGGCGATCTCGGTCTCCGGGGTGCCCTTGTAGTACTGTGCGTTGAACGGCGCGTCCAGGAAGCTGAAGTTCGGGAACAGGCGCTTGGCGGAGCAGTGCATGGCCAGCTTGAACAGGTCGTAGTTCGGGTCCTCCGGGTTGTAGTTCACGCCTTCCTTCACGCGGAAGATCTGCACCGGGAAGATGGGGGTCTCGCCGGAGCCAAGGCCCTCTTCGGTGGCCAGCAGCATGTTCTTGATGACCATGCGGCCCTCGGGGCTCACGTCCATGCCGTAGTTGATGGAGCTGAACGGAGTCTGGGCGCCGGCACGGGAGTGCATGGTGTTCAGGTTGTGGACCAGGGCCTCCATGGCCTGGAAGGTGGCGCGGTCGGTGTCCGCAGCGGAGTTTTCGGCCGCATAGGACATGGCCTTCTCAGCGGTGCCCACCGGGATGCCGGCGTTGGCCATTTCCTCCATGACGGCGTCGTTGAACTCGTCGGAGGTCTCCAGGCTGGCCCACTGGTTGGTGGCGCGCTCGACGCGCTCCAGCATGTCCTGGGTGAAGCCGCGGGGGTCCTCCAGGCGAACCAGCAGGCTCAGGGCCTCGGCCAGGTGCTTCTTGTACAGGCGGCGATACGTCTTGCGCACGCCCACGGCCAGGCCGTAGTCGAAGTCGCAGATTGCCTGGCCGCCGTGCTGGTCGTTCTGGTTGGACTGGATGGCAATGCAGGCCAGTGCGGAGTAGCTGGAGATGTCATTGGGCTCGCGCAGCACGCCGTGGCCGGTGGAGAAGCCGCCCTTGAACAGCTTGCGCA
>JAUNCQ010000016.1:16834-43332 GCA_030526515.1 Coriobacteriia bacterium | reverse complement strand
TCAGGGCCTGTTGGGCCTGGGTCACCGCATCGGTACCGCCAGCAGCCGCGGCAGTCGTCGTGGTCCCCGTCTGGCTACCGGACTGGCCTTGCGCACCGGGCTGAGCCTGGGCCTCATCCACAACGCCAGCCGCCGGGGCCTCGACCTGGGAGCTGCTCTTGGAGGCGTTCTTCTTGGCCTTGTCGTAGGCCTTCTTCGCGGACGTGTAGTCGGAATAGGCGCGGGAGTAGGAGCTCTTGGCCTCCTTGTAGGAGCTGTACGCGGAGGTCTTCTGGCTGTAGGCGGCGTCGATCTGGTCCTGCAGGTCCTCGCTGGTCAGGGTCAGCAGGGTCTGACCAGCAGTCACGGCGTCGCCGACCTCAACGTAGACCTTGGTGACCTTGCCGGAGATCTCCGAGGAAACATCAGAGGTGCTCGCCGCCGCCAAGGTGCCGGACCCTTCGACGGTCAGGTCCAGGTCGCCTCGGGTCACCTCTTCGGTGTACGTCCCTGCCGACACCCGCTCCGGCATCTTCTGACCGCCGCCGCCCAACAGCGTCACCGCACCCGCGATGACCGCCACCAGCACCACGGCGCCTGCAACGCCCAGGCGGATACGCTTCTTGCGCTTCAGCTTCTTTCGGCGCTCCACGAACTCGGCCGGCAAGCCCGGCTGCTCCTGCTGCAGCGGCTGCATTGCTGACTGCAGCCCGTCCGACTCGGCCAACCGCGTCTGCTGAGGCTGCGCCGTCGCCGGCAGCTGCTGCGTCCGCCGTGCGTCTGCCTCGTTGTTGTCCTTCCAGGGCATCGAGTTTCCCTTTCTCCCCGCTCAATCGTTCTTCCTCGGGAGAGCACACGCCTCCCATCTGCGGAAAGCATAGGGACTGAACCTGAAAGGAGCCTGAAAATAACCTGAAATCCGATGAGCGTCATTCCTCCCCAAGGTACAAAGAAGGCCCCGCCGAAGCGGAGCCTTCGTCTTCAAGCGATTATGCCGATGGCGGCTAGAGCTTGACCACGTTGCTGGCCTGGAGCTTGCCGTGCTGGCCTTCGGTCACCTCGAAGGACACTGCCTGTCCCTCGTCCAGGGTGCGGAAGCCGTCCATCTTAATCTCGGAGAAATGGACGAACAAGTCCTCTCCGCCTGCCTGGGAAATGAAACCGTAGCCTTTTTCGGGGTTAAACCACTTGACGGTACCTTCAGCCATAACTCGTACCTCTTCTCTTACCTACAGCTGAACAGTTAACACTGAGCCATACGTGCAAGAGCCCCACGAAATGACACACTTACATGATAGTGCATTTTCCCCATAAAATATTGAATTCGCCATGTAATTTTGTATTGGATTCATAAACCCGCAGGTAGAGGGCGAAATATTTTCCATACTCCTTGGAAAGTACGGCTACCAAGCCACCATCAGGCCTTAGTCGTCCAGAAACGCTCCCGGCTCGGCCACGCGGGGCACCTCGGCGCCCTCCTCCAGGACCTCCCAGGGACGGTCCAGGTCAATGCCGAAGGCATCCGCCAGGGCCTGGCCCTGCTGCACGCGCAGAATGGACGTGTCCATGTCCCCGGCGCGACCGTAGTAGTCGCCAGCCAACACAAGGCTGCGTGCCATGTACTCCACCAGACGGGGGTCAATGCCCATCACGCTCACGATGCTGGCAATGGACTCCGGCGCAAAGCCCAACAGCACGTCGGTATCCATCTCCGCGGCATTGCCCACGGCGTTGTCCAGGGACCGGGCAGCGCCCTCGTAGTCCTCCTGCTCCTCAATACGCGTGGTGCTGCGCATGAGCGCCTCCACGAACTGCTGGATGTAGCGCATCAGATAGTCCTGCTGCATGGCCATGGCCTATACCCCTTCCGGCGGCTCAATGCCCAGGTGCTCGAAGGCGCGCACCGTCGCCTGGCGTCCCTTGGGCGTGCGAATCATCAGTCCCTGCTGCATCAGATACGGCTCGTAGACGTCCTGCAGGGTCTCCGGATCCTCGGACAGCGCAGATGCCAAGGTGGACAGGCCCACCGGCCGGCCTCCGAAGCGCACTGCCAGGAACTCCAGTATGCGGTTGTCGGTAGCGTCCAGGCCCAGGGAGTCCACCTCGAAGAAGTCCAGGGCCTCGGCAGCCGTGGCCCCGTCGATCACGCCATCCCCGCGCACCTGGGCCCAGTCGCGCACGCGCTTGAGCATGCGATTTGCCAGACGCGGCGTACCACGGCTGCGACGGGCAATCTCGAAGGCGCCCTCCTGGGTGATCTGCACGTCCAGGATGGCCGCTGAACGGCACACGATGCTGGTCAGTTCCTCGGGCGTGTAGTACTGCAGGCGGAACACGATGCCGAAGCGATCCCGCAGCGGGCCCGTCAGCAGGCCGGTGCGGGTGGTGGCGCCCACCAGCGTGAACCGCGGCAGGTCCAGGCGGATGGAACGGGCCGCCGGGCCCTTGCCCACCACAATGTCCAGGGCAAAGTCCTCCAGAGCCGGGTACAGCACCTCCTCCACCATGCGGTTCAGACGATGGATCTCGTCAATGAACAGCACGTCGCCTTCCTCCAGGTTGGTCAGGATGGCCGCCAGATCGCCCGTGCGGGCAATGGCCGGACCGCTGGTGGTGCGGATGTTCGACCCCAGCTCGTTGGCCACCACCGTGGCAAGGGTGGTCTTGCCCAGGCCCGGAGGTCCGCTGAACAGCACATGGTCCGGGTTCTCGCCACGAGCCTGCGCCGCCTGAATCATGATGGACAGGGACTCCTTGACCTTCTCCTGGCCGCAGTAGTCCTCCAGCATCTTCGGCCGCAGGCTGCGGTCAAGAGCAAGGTCGTCCTCGGTCAGCTCCGGCGTGAGCGCACGGGGACCCTGGCTCGACGGCGCAAAGGCGCTGTTACCCGCCTCGAACATGAGTCCCTCAATCTGTATGCCGTTTGGGTTCATCAAATCCTCCACCCGCTACTGTGCGCCCAGACGCTTCAACGCATATTGTAGCAACGCGCCTTCGGACGCGCCTGCAGGAGCCCCCTTGCAGGCAAGGTCGGCCTCGGCGGACGTGAAGCCCAAGGAAAGCAGCGCCTCCTTGGCGCCGGCAAGGGCTCCGTCCTCAGCGGGCGAAACATCCTCCGCAGGCTCCGCATCGAACAGCGTGGCCTCCTTCTCCAGGGTGCCCTTCAGCTCCAGGATGATGCGGGACGCCGTCTTCTTGCCCACGCCGGGAACCTTCTGCACCCGGGCCACGTCCTGCTGCATGATGGCATCCACCAGCTGCGCCGGCGAATAGAGCGAAAGCGCCGCCAGGGCCATCTTCGGGCCCACGCCCGTCACCCCGATCAACCGCTCGAACAGGGACTTCTCCTCCGCGGACAGAAAGCCGAACAACGTCATGGCATCCTCCCGCACCTGCAGGTAGGTTTGCACCACCGCCTGCTCCCCGGCTGCGGGGAGCTTCGACAGGCTGGCGCTGGACATGAGCACCTCGAAGCCCACGCCGTTGACGTTCAGCAGCACCGACTGGGGCGTGCGTCCCGCCACCGTCCCCTGAAGAAACGCGATCATGTTCTATCTCCTCCGATTCTGGCGAGCCGACTTGGCGTCCCGGGCCAAGGCCGCCTCAATGGCCGCCTGGCGCCGCTCCGCCGCCTTCAGCACGTCCTCATGGGTGGTGTAGCAGATGGCCGCCGCCAGGGCGTCCGACGAATGGTCCGGCTGCGGGACGGCATCCAGGCCCAGCAGCTGCTTGACCATGTACTGGACCTGCTCCTTCTCCGCGGTGCCGGTCCCCACCACCGCCAGCTTGATCTGGCGGGGCGTGTACTCCCCCACCTCCACGCCGTGCTGGGCGCAGGCCACCAGGGCCGCACCGCGAGCCTGGCCGGTGGCGAAGGCCGCCGTGATGTTCTGACCGAACCACACGGTCTCCACCCCGCAGCAGGTTGGCTCGAAGCGGCGGATAACCGCGTCCACCTGCTGGTGGATCTTGCCCAGGCGCTGCTCCAGCGGAGTGTCCGTGCTGGTGGACACGCAGCCGTAGGCCACGCACTCCAAGCGGCTGCCCGACTGATGCACCACGCCCCAGCCGGTGTTGGCCAGGCCCGGGTCAATGCCCAGTATGGTGCGCTCTATGCGCGTCACGGCAGCCCCCTTTCGTCCTGCTTTGCCCGCCCTTAGGTACAAACGAATGTTCGTTTTTCATGGTACCACAGAAAACGGAACACTTGTGCTAGTATTGTGGTCGAAAATTATTTAGACTTTCAAAGCAATATTGACCGCTAAAAAAGAGTTACGAAAGTGTCGCCAACCATGTCCATGAACCCGCTGTACGCCGCCTATTGCCGTACCTTCCAGACGGTCCTGCGCCTGGCCCTGCCCATCCTGCCCTATCGCGACCCCGTCACGCTGCAGAGCGTGGACGAAGCCGTCCGCATGCTGGCGGAAAAGGGCAAGCGCCGCCCGCTGATCGTGACCGACCGCAGCCTGCACGAGCTGGGCCTGCTGAACGACCTGTTCGCCGCCCTGGAGAAGAACCAGCTGGATTTCGTCCTGTTCGACGAAACCGTGCCCAACCCCACCGTGTCCAACGTGGAAGACGCCCGCGCGCTGTACCTGCGCCGCGGCTGTGACTGCATCGTGGCATTCGGCGGCGGCTCCGCCATGGACTGCGCCAAGGCCTGCGGCGCCCGCATCGCGCGCCCTAACAAGCCCATCAGCCGCATGGAGGGCATCCTGGGCGTGCTGCTGCCCACGCCGCTGCTGGTAGCCGTGCCCACCACCGCCGGTACCGGCTCGGAGACCACCCTGGCCGCCGTCATCACCGACGACCAGACCCACCACAAGTACCCCATCAGCGACTTCCCGCTGATCCCCCGCTACGCCGTGCTGGACTATCGCGTGACCCTGGGCCTGCCCAAGCACATCACCAGCACCACCGGCATCGACGCGCTGGTCCATGCGGTGGAGACCTACATCGGCCGCTCCACCACCAAGCAGACCCGCGCCTGCGCCGAGCAGGCGGTGACCCTGATCAGCCGCTACCTGAAGCGCGCCTACGATGACCCGACCGACATGGAGGCCCGCAAGAACATGCTGCTGGCCGCAAACCGCGCCGGCCTGGCGTTCAGCAAGTCCTACGTGGGCTACGTCCACGGCGTGGCCCATTCCCTGGGCGGCCAGTACGGCACGCCCCACGGCCTGGCCAACGCGGTCATCTGCCCCTACGTGCTGGAGCTCTACGGCAGCTCCTGCCACGCCAAGCTGGGCCAGCTGGCTCGCGCGACCGGCATTGCCGAGCAGGGCCAAAGCGACGCCGCCGCAAGCGCCACCTTCATCCAGTGGTTCCGCGACCTCAACGCCAGCCTGGACATTCCCACCAAGCTTTCCGGCATCAAGGACGAGCACATCCCCCAGATGGCCCGCTACGCCGCAGCCGAGTCAAACCCGCTCTACCCGGTGCCCAAGCTCATGGACGCCCAGGAGCTAGAGCAGATCTATCATCTTATTAAGGAGTAGGCCATGACCACCGAGCATCCCGTCGTCGCGCTGATGGAAGCCCAGCGCGCATACTTCGCCACCGGCAGGACCCTGGACGTGGGGTTCCGCATTGCCGCCCTGAAGCGCCTGCAGGCCGCCATCCAGCGCCGCGAGGCTGAAATCGAGGCCGCCCTGACCCAGGACCTGGGCAAATCCGCCTTCGAGGGCTACATGTGCGAGGTGGGCCTGACCCTGGCCGAGCTGCGCCACCAGATCAGCCACGTGCGCAAGTGGGCCAAGCCCCGCCGCGTCATGCCGGACCTGGCCAACTTCCACTCCACCTACCGCCTGGTGCAGGAGCCCTACGGCGTGGTGCTGGTCATGAGCCCCTGGAACTACCCCTTCATGCTGAGCCTGGAACCGCTGATCGGCGCCGTGGCAGCGGGCAACTGCTGCGTGGTCAAGCCCAGCGCCTACTCCCCCGCTACCAGCCAGATCATCGCGGAGCTGGTGGACGAAGTCTTCGATCGCGGCCACGTTGACGTGGTCCAGGGCGGTCGCGCGGAAAACACCGCCCTGCTGGAGCAGCGCTGGGACTACGTGTTCTTCACCGGCAGCCCCTCCGTGGGCAAGCTGGTCATGGAAAAGGCCAGCCGCTTCCTGACCCCGGTCAGCCTGGAGCTGGGCGGCAAGAGCCCCTGCATCATCTGCAAGGACGCTGACCTGAAGCTGGCCGCCACCCGCCTGGCCTTCGGCAAGTGGCTCAACGTGAGCCAGACCTGCGTTGCCCCGGACTACGTGCTCTGCCACGCTGACGTGCACGACCGCTTCGTGGAGCTGCTGCAGCAGGCAGTCGAGACCATGTACGGCTCCAACGCGCTGGACAACCCCGACTACGGTCGCATTGTCAACCGCAAGCACTTCGACCGCATCCTGGGCCTGGTCGACCCGGACAAGGTGGCCTTCTGCGCCGGCCCGGAGGGCTACGCCGACCCGGACACCCTGCGCATTGCCCCGGTGGTCATGACCGGCGTCACCGACCAGGACGCCGTCATGCAGGAGGAGATCTTCGGCCCGGTGCTGCCCATCCTGAAGGTCCAGGACGAAATCGAGGCCGAGGCCTTCGTCAAGTCCCATGAAAAGCCCCTGGCCCTGTACCTGTTCAGCAACAGCAAGGCCCTGCAGAAGCGCTTCATGGAGCGCGTCCCCTTCGGCGGCGGCTGCATCAACGACACCATCGTCCACCTCGCCACCAGCAACATGGGCTTCGGCGGCGTAGGCAACAGCGGCATGGGCAGCTACCACGGCATCCGCTCCTTCCGCACCTTCAGCCACGAGAAGAGCACCCTGCAGAAGCACAACTGGATCGACCTGCCCATGCGCTACCAGCCCTACGCCGACTGGAAGGCCAAGGTCATCCGCCTGTTCCTGCGTTAAGGGGACGAAAGGGCCGTGGGCGCTGCCTGGCCACCTGGCAGCGTCGCAGGCCTGGCAATGGCTCAGGCCCGGCAGGTGTTTCGTCCCCTTGCAAAACAAGCTCCCAAACAAGAAAAGCCGCCCGAGGGCGGCTTTTCTGCGAGTTAGCAAGATTATTCGCTAAGCCAGCTTGGCGAAGTCGAAGTCCTTCAGGCCACGGACGCGGGACTCGTCGTAGCGCTTCTCAGCCTGCTGCTCCTCGGCAGCGTAGCCGACGGCCACCAGGGCGAAGGGATCCAGATTTGCCGGCAGGTTCATGATGTTGCGGACGATCTCCATGCGACCCTCACGCGGGGCAACGCCCAGCCACACGGCGCCCAGGCTCTGGTTCACGGCCTCCAGCAGCATGTTCTGCACGCAGGCGGCCATGTCCTGGGGGACGAACTCGGGGTAGTGCATGCCGCGGTTGCGGTTGCAGACCACAATGACCACCGGAGCCTTGCCGGCGGGCTCGGAGTACTTGCCGGCCTGGCCCAGCTTGGCCAGCACGTCGCGATCAGACACCACGTAGAACTCCCAGGGCTGCTGGTTGCCGGCGGACGGTGCCTGCATGGCGGCCTTCAGCAGGGGCTTGATCTTAGAGGCGTCGACCTTCTGATCGGTGAACTCACGAACGCTGGTGCGTGCAAAGATGGCATTCTCCATAGCAAAAACCTCCTACGTGAAATGGTTGGATAAGTAAGGGCAGGTCACAGTTAGAGCGCATCATGGATAATTGCTCATGTCTAGTACCTTTAACTGCATAATAGCACTCCGTTTACCCGAAGAAAACTACCATTCACGCAGAAAGGCAAGAAATTTAGGGGATATCTGTTCCCCCGGGCACCAACCAGCCGCGCCTGCGAGCGGCAAGCAGCGCAGGGCGAAAGGAAAGCCAGCGGCTCTTTCGCCCAAAGAAAAAGGAGGCCGCTGAATCAGCGACCTCCTGCAGGTGACGCGTTTATGCGAGGCGGGCGATTACTCGTCCAGGGCCTCGATGATCTCGTCGGTCAGGTCCATGGTGTGGTACACGTCCTGGACGTCCTCCAGGTCCTCCAGCTTGTCCACCAGGCGCATGACCTTGCGGGCCTCGTCAACGGTGACGGCCTGCGGGGTGGTGGGCTCCATGGTCAGGTCGGCACCCTTGACCTCGATGCCCTGAGCCTCCAGCTCCTTCTTGACGACCATCAGCTCGGTGGCGTCGGTCTTGATGATCCACTCCTCGCCGGCATCCTCGTAGTCGTTGGCTCCAGCCTCGAGTGCTGCCATCTCCACTGCTTCCTCATCGACCAGGTTGTCACGGTCGGCAACCTTCTTGCCGTCGCCCTTGATGACCTTCTCGATGATGATCTCGCCGATGCGCTCGAACTGGAAGGCAACGGAGCCGGAAGTGCCCAGGTTGCCACCATGGTGGGAGAACGCAGCGCGCACGTCAGCAGCAGTGCGGTTGCGGTTGTCGGTCAGGGTCTCGCAGTAGATGGCCACGCCGCAGGGACCATAGCCCTCGTAGATGACGGTTTCGTAGCTGGAAGCGTCCTTGCCGGCACCGAAGGCCTTGTCGATAGCGGTCTTGATGCGATCCTTGGGCATGGACTGGGCCTTTGCACGCTCGACGGCGGCGGCCAGCTGTGCGTTGTTGTCAGGATTCGGATCGCCGCCGGCCTTGGCGGCAACGGTGATCTGACGAGCCAGCTTGGAGAACAGCGTGGAGCGCTTTGCGTCGGCAGCTGCCTTCTTGTGCTTTGTGGTAGCCCACTTAGAATGTCCTGACATATGTAAAACCTTTCAATTAGATGAAATTCCGACCGACTATGTTACCACAACGGCCCCTTGGCCGTAACCCCGTATGTTTCTATACGGTTACAAACACCTTGGACACCACGGCCCAGCCCTCCGGGCCCTTGGCCAGCTGGAAGTAGGTCACGTAGTCGGTGCCGGCGGCATCGTACTCGCGGAAACGCACGTGGGCGATGGGACCGTCCACGCGAACGGACTCCACCTCACAACGGAACTTGCAGCCTGCGGCCTCCATGGTGGGGTCGGCCTTGGCCTCGAAGACCACGAACTCGGCGCCGGTCATCTGGACGAACTTTTCGCCCACGAAGCCGGAGACCATGCTGGTGGGGGCGAAGACCTTGCCCAGCACCTCGGCGTCGGCCGTGAACGAGCCCTTGCGATAGGCCTCCACCACGGCGCACACGGCAGCCTCGTCGTCGTCCAGGGGCAGCGGCTTGTCCTCGGACAGGCCCATCTTCACGGCCACGTCGTGCAGGATATGCTTGCGCTCGGACTTGTCCAGCTTCCAGTACAGGTCGGTGTACTCGGTTTCCGCCAGGCGCGTGCCGCACGTGGTGCACAGACCGCCTTCGCCAACCGTCCACGCCTGGCACTTGGGGCAGATCTTGATCTTGCTGTCCATGGGACCTCCCTAGGTTGAGTTCGCAGTTGAATGTTGCACTAGTCGTACAACAGGATAGCACTACGCTCCCGTCACTTTCGCCCTGAAAAATACGCCCTTCCTGCGCCTTCAAGGGCGGGCTGCGGGCGTAGAATGGACGCAGCGTTTCACCAATGCAATCCGACAAAAGGAGAGGCTAATGCAGTACGAGATCATCGGGGGCTCCTTCCCCGCCGTGGTGTGTCACCTGCAGGGCGGCGAGGCCATGAAGAATGAGTCCGGCTCCATGATCTGGATGGACGCCAACATCCAGATGACCACCACCGGTGGCGGCGGCAAGAAGATGCTCGGCCGTCTGTTCAGCGGCGAGAGCCTGTTCATGAACGTCTACACCGCCAACGGCGACGGCAAGATCGCCTTCGGCTCCAGCTTCCCGGGTCGCATCCTGCCGGTGCAGATCTCTCCTGGCCACGAGCTGGTGGTCCAGAAGTCCGGCTTCCTGGCATCCGAGATGGGCGTTGACCTGAGCGTCCACATCAACCAGAAGATCGCCGGCGGCGTGTTCGGCGGCGAAGGCTTCATCATGCAGCGCCTGAGCGGCAACGGCATCGCGTTCATCGAATGCGACGGCGAAATGGTCGAGTACGACCTGGCTCCCGGTCAGCAGATCATCGTGGACACCGGCAACGTTCTGGCATTCAGCGGCGGCGTGCAGCTGGAGATCCAGCGCGTCAAGGGCGTCACCAACATCGTGTTCGGCGGCGAGGGCCTGTTCAACACCGTGCTCACCGGCCCCGGCAAGGTCTGGCTGCAGACCATGCCCATCTGCAACGTGGCCGGCTCCATCCAGCCCTACATCGTCACCGGCTCCTAGGACCCGCCCATGATCCGACCGCTCATGAGGGATCCCTTTTTCCTGGGGCTGCCCTGTGAAGAAGCCACCCCGGCCGATGCCTCCGTGGGCCAGGACCTGCTGGACACCCTGGCGGCCCACGCCCACGAGTGCGTGGGGATGGGCGCCAACATGATCGGCGTGCGCAAGCGCGTGATCGTCTTCGACCACGACGGGACGCACCGGCTCATGTACAACCCGGTGCTGGAGGCGACCGCGGGCCCCTATCAGACGGAGGAAAGCTGCCTTTCGCTGACAGGCAGCCGGCCCACCCAGCGCTTCAAGCGCATCACCGTGCGGTACCTGGACGAGCGGTTCACCGAGCGCACGGAAAGCTTCAGCGGCTGGACGGCGCAGATCATCCAGCATGAGATCGACCACTGCAACGGCGTGGTGATCTAGGGGGCGAAAGATTCGCTCGCACACATACAACGGCTTCGGGAGTCGTCCGGCAACGGGCGGCTCCCGTTGTTTTCGCCCCGCTACTCCGTGGGGTCTGCAGGCTGGACAGGCTCAGCGGGATCGACCGATGCAGCAGGCTCGGCGGACTCCGCGGCCGTAGCCGCCACCGCGCGGGCTGCCGCGGGATCGAAGACCCAGGAGCTGAAGCGGGCCGGCTCCGAGTGCATGGGCACGCCGTGGATGCGGCTCACCCAGTCGCGACGGCGCAGCGTCCAGCCGGGGCGGCCGTCCATGAAGTCGCCGTCATCCTGGTCGCCCACGTAGAAGAAGCGCACCGGATGCCGGACCTCGGCCTCCACCTTCAGCACGAACTGACGGAACAGCTCCGGCATCATGGCCTTCCAGATGAAAAATACGGTGTAGGGGGTCAGGTCATGCTCGAAGGCATCGCCCGCCACAATGCGAACGTTCTTCTTGCGGGACGCCCACTGCTGGGCCACCTGGGCCACGCTCGGGTTCAGCTCAATGCCCACCAGCTGGCCTGGGAAGCGCCTCCCCGCCAGATAGGCCAGCGGACGGCCGGCACCGCAGCCCACGTCCAGCAGCACGTCGGACTTGGTGAACTTTTCCCTACCCAGCACCCGCTGCAGGGTGCCGTAGGGGGTGCTGATGCTGTCGTAGGCGCCATCGTCCAGAGCAGCCTCGAAGTGCTCAAGGGACATGCCGGTGACGCGGCGATCGTGAATCTGGTCAAGCTGGTTGCGCAAGGCATGCAGCGGACGGTCCCGCAGCACGCGGGCCTTCCGAGACGCGGCAGCACGCAGGCCATCCTTCTTCGCCTGCGCGGCAAAGCGCTTGACGCCATAGGGCAACGGACTCATGGTCGGCCTCCTGTTCGGAAGTCGGGGGTCTGAAACGAAGGACGCGCCCGAATCCGACTGCGCGGCCTTCGCCCCCATAATACAAGAAAGGCCCGGGGTCACCGGGCCTTCCCAAGGAGCTGTGGTCGCTTATTCCGGCTGGCCGTCACGGAGCCACAGGCCGGTCTTGCCGCCCTCCTTGCGGAGCAGGCGCACGTCGCAGATCTCCATGCCGCGATCAACCGCCTTGCACATGTCGTACACGGTCAGCAGTGCAATGGACACGCCGGTCAGGGCCTCCATCTCAATGCCGGTCTTGCCGGTCACGCCGGTGGTCATGGTGGCGTGGATGCCCACGCGGCCGTCCTCGCGCATGCCGGGCAGGATGGGCTCCAGCTCGCACTTGGACTTGGTGATGTTCAGCGGATGGCACATGGGGATCAGACTGCTGGTTTGCTTGCAGCCCATGATGCCGGCCACCCGGGCGCAGGCCAGCACGTCGCCCTTGGCGGCGGTGCCGTCCACGATCATGTCCAGGGTGTCCTGGTGCATGAAGATGTAGCCCTCGGCAGTGGCAATGCGCTTGGTGTCGTCCTTCTCAGACACGTCCACCATGCGCACGGCGCCCTTTTCGTCCACATGGGTCAGGGTGCCGGAGTCGGCGCCCATGATCTCTGCGATGCCGGCGTTCAGGCCGCCGGGAATGTTGTTAGACATGATGCTAGCCTCCAATCTGGGACATGCCGCGCTCGGTTCCCACGCGGTCATGGTGCTCGTCGGGCTTGTTGCCAATGGCGCGGTCGAACACCGCGGCAATGGCGGCTTCGTCTCCGGCCTCCGCCGCCGTCTTGATGTCCAGGCGCTCGTCGCTGAACAGGCAGGGCATCAGACCACCGTCGGCGGAAAGGCGCAGGCGGTTGCAGCTGCCGCAGAAGTGGCGGGACAGGGGCGAAATGAAGCCCACGGTGCCCTGAGCGCCCTCGAAGTGGTAGTACTCGGCCGGGCCGCCGCCCTCGGGACGGGAGCCCTCGGCGGGGATGAGCTCGCCCAGGCCCTCGGCCCTAGCGCCCTCGTTGATGATGTCGCGAATCTCCTGGGCGGAGATCACGTCCTCCTTGCCCCAGCCCGTGCCGTCGGCGCCGCCGCTTTCGCCCACCGGCATGTACTCGATGAAGCGCACGTGCAGCGGTCGGTCCAGGGAAAGCTTGGCAAAGCCCAGGAAGTCCTGGTTCAGGCGGCGCACCGCCACGGCGTTGACCTTGACCGGGTTGAAGCCGGCCTCCAGGGCGGCGTCGATGCCGTCCAGGGTCTGCTCGATGGCGCCCACGCGGGTGATGTAGGTGAACTGGTCCGCATCCAGCGTGTCCAGGGAAATGTTCACGCGCTTCAGGCCGGCCGCCTTCAGGTCCGCCGCCATGCGTGGCAGCAGCACGCCGTTGGTGGTCAGGGAAATGTCGTCAATGCCCGGGATGTCGTTCATCTGGCGCACCAGGTCGACCACGCCCTTGCGGACCAGCGGCTCGCCGCCGGTCAGGCGCACGCGGCGAATGCCCTTGGTCGCAGCAACGCGCACGATGGCCAGCAGCTCATCGAAGCGCAGGATGTCGTCATGGCACAGGGATTCAATGCCCTCTTCGGGCATGCAGTAGATGCATCTGAAATTGCAGCGATCGGTCAGGCTGATACGCAGGTAATCGATCGTGCGTCCGTGAGAGTCCTTCAAAGCTCCCCTCCTTCTGAGTGTCCTAGGCATTATACGTCATTGGGGCGAAATAGCCACTCACAAGCGGCTACCGCAGCGGTCGCTGGCGTCGCAGGACAGGCGCGCAGGGCCACGAGGCCGCATCGAAGCCCGTTTCCGGCGGATATTTCGCCCGCATATGCTGAAAGTGTTTACCAATAGTTCACACGAATCGCGTAAACTGAGCGGTTGCAAATACGACGTACGTTCAATCGGGAGGAACGAAAGTGGGCGAAGGGTTCGTTCAGATTTTCATGCAGATGGCCATGCTGTTCATCATCGTGGGCGTCGGGTACGCCAGCAAGAAGGTGGGCTGGATGGACCAGGACTTCGACAAGGCCTTTTCCAAGGTCATCCTGAACGCCGTGCTGCCCTGCATGATCCTGGGCTCCGTCCTTGCGGCCGAAACCCTGCCTACCCCCGAGCAGCTGGTCACCATGTTCGCCTTCGGCACCCTGAGCTACGTGGTCATGCTGGTGGTGGGCCTGGTGGTCACCTGGGTCATGCGCATCTCCCACGGTCACCGCGGCGTGTTCCGCTACATGATGCTCTTCGGCAACGTCGGCTTCATCGGCTTCCCGGTGATCACGGCCATCTTCGGGCCGGAGGCGCTCCTGTACGCCGGTCTGTACCAGTTCCCCTTCAACATCCTGGCCTACACCCTGGGCGCGTACTTCCTGACCCAGGACAACGAATACGGCGTCAAGGTCAAGGTCAGCCCCAAGGTCTTCCTGTCCCCCGCCGTCATCAGCTGCCTGGTGGCGGTGGTGCTGACGGTACTGGGCATCCACAACGTGCCGGTGCTGGGCCCCGCCACGGAAACCCTGGGCAGCATGACCACCCCCGGCGCGCTGCTGATCATCGGCTCCAGCCTGGCCAACCTGCCCCTACGCGAGCTGACCGGCGGCCCGCGCCTGTGGATCAGCGCCGCGGTTCGCCTGCTGGTCACGCCGGTGCTGGTGCTGCTGCTGTTCAGCCAGTTCAACCTTGACCCGGTCATCCTGGGCGTCATCGTGATCCTGTGCGGCATGCCCGTGGCCACCAACGGCACCATGATGTGCTACGAGTACGGCGGCGATGCCAAGACCATGTCCCAGGGCACCTTCATCACCACCGTCTTCTGCCTGCTCACCATCCCGCTGCTGAGCACCCTGCTCACCGCCTTCGGCCTGTAGGCCGTCTGACGCACAGGACAAGCACCCCCGAACGCAAGAAGGCCCGCCGGCGTAAACCGACGGGCCTTGTCATCTCAATATGCAGGGGACGAAAGCAACGACCGCGGCCTTGCACCCGCCCCGCTACTTGCAGGCCAGGTAGAGCTTCGCGGGATCAATATGGACCCACAGCTCCTCACCCTGCTCCGGGAAGCCGTCGTAGGCGTCCTCGGTCTTGTTGATCTGCCAGAACACGTGCTGGTGCAGGAAGCGCATCTCGTCGTCGGTGCGCTCCACGGCACGCTCGGCCCGGTCGTCGCGATCCAGGAAGCCCAACAGGATGGTGCGCTCGAAGCGGGAATCGCTGACGCGGTCGGCACGCATGCGGAAGTTGTTTTCGCCCGGACCATCGGCAACGTGGATGCAGTGGGCGCGCACGCCGACGCTCCTGACGTCGTCCGGCACGTCCACGGCAGTGTGCAGGTCCACGCCCCAGCGCGGCACCCGCACCGTCCGCGGGCCCACCTTGCGGGCGTCCGTGACGTTCTTGCAGCCGGAAAGCTTGATGCCCGCCGTGGACTCGGGGTTGGTCACCAGGCCCTGGGACGAGTTCATCTCCACGATCTTGCCCTCTTCCACCACGGCAATGCGGTCGCAGAAGCGCAGGGCCTCGTCAATGTCATGGCTCACGTACAGGATGGTGCCCTCGAAGGCGTCGAACAGGCTCACCAGGTTCTGCTCCAGCACGCTCTTCAGGTGGGCGTCCAGGGCGCTGAAGGGCTCGTCCAGCATCAGGATGCCGGGTCGGGACGCGAGCATGCGGGCCAGGGCCACGCGCTGCTGCTGGCCGCCGGAAAGCTGGCCGGGGTAGCGGTCGTTGAAGCCCTCCAGGCCGAAGCGCTTCAGCTCGCCAGTGACGATGGCCTTCCGCTCCTCCTTGGACACGTCTCGGCCGATGCCCGCGCCCACGTTCTGCTCCACCGTCAGGTTCGGGAACAGCTGGTAGTTCTGGAACAGCAGGGCGGTCTTGCGCTGCTGCGGGCTCAGGTTGATCTTCTGCTCGGAATCGAAGAACACCTTGCCGTTAACCACGATGCGACCCTCATCAGGGGTCTCCACGCCGGCGATGCAGCGCAGCGTGTAGCTCTTGCCGCAGCCGGACGCGCCCAGGAAGCCCACGGTCTCCGACTCGGCGGTCAGGTCAACCACCAGATCGAACGATGCCAGCTTCTTGCGAATGTTCACCTCAAGGCTCATGCGCGGCTCCCTTCACCGTCAGTTTCGCCCTCAGGGGACGAAAAGCCCGCTGCCCCTTCACCGTTGCCGCCATCGGCGTCCTTGGGAGGCAGGTTCTTGTTCTTGCGCATGCTCTTGCCCTGCGCGGGGCTGCGACGGTAGTTCTGGACGTGGGCCGAATACAGGTTGATGAACAGGATCACCAGGAAGCTGATGAAGATCACCACGATCACCCAGAAGATGGCCACGTCGGTACTGCCGCCCATCCAGCTGTAGAAGATGGCCAGCGGCATGGTCTGGGTCACGCCGGCGTAGTTGCCTGCCACGAACAGGGTGGCGCCGAACTCGCCCATGGCGCGGGCGAAGGCCAGCACGGTGCCGGCCGCAATGGAGGGCCAGGCGTTGGGCATCATCAGGCGAACGAAGATGCGGGTCTCGGACCAGCCCAGGGTGCGGGCGGCGTCAAGCATGTTGGCATCCAGGGCCTCGAAGGCGCCCAGGGCCGTGCGGTACATGAGCGGGAAGCCCACCACCACGGCCGCGATGACCGCCGCCGGCCAGCTGAACACCAGCTCGATGCCGTGGTCGATCAGCCAGCGGCCCACCGCCGTGGACTGGCCGAACAGGAGCAGCAGCAGGAAGCCGCAGACCGTGGGCGGCAACACCATGGGGATGGTGAAGATGGAGTCCAGGATGCTCTTCCAGCGGCTCTTCACGTGCATGGAGCGCCATGCAGCGATCAGGCCCAGGCTGAAAATGAAGATCATGGCCACGCCGGCGGTCTTCAGCGAAACCCACAGCGGACGGTAGTCCAGGTGCTCCGGGTCAAGGAAGTCGCAGACCTTCTCGAACCAGGTCTTCTCCCCCACGACCTCCGTTTCCGCGGCGGTCTTCAGGGTGAACAGGTCGCAGAAGCGGGCTGCGGCCTTGTTTTCCTGGTCGCCCTTTGCCACGCAGGTCACGTAGAAGTAGTCAGGCTCGATTTCCTGGGCAAAGCGATAGGTGAAGTCACCGCGCACGCATTCCTTCTGGTCCACGTACACGTAGGGCAGCTCCAGGGAGTCCAGGGTCTTGCCGCCGCGGGATATGCCCGCGTCCAGCTGCTCCATCATGGCCTCCAGGGCCGCGGTGTGGCTTTGATCCTTCGGGTCGAAGCCCGCGCGGGATGCCACCTCGGGCGCAACGTAGACCAGCACGCAGTCCGGGGTCACCAGGGCGGTCACGCTTTCGCCCTTTTCCTTGCCCAACGGGAAGGCGTAGCCGTAGTCCTTGCCCTCGTAGGTCTTGCTGGAGCCGATCTGCAAGCGCTCGAACTCGCTCACGCCCAGGTTGGTTGACTCATCGACCGCGGACTTCGGCGCATCGTCCGCAGGCGCGGCGAAGGCATGGGCCGGTGCCAGCAGCTGGGGGGCCGCCACGCACAGCGCCAGGGCCAGGGCCAGCAGCAGCCGGACCGCCCTGCTCGCGCGTTCGCCAAGTTGAGAAATGGTGCTCAACGCGCCGTCCTTTCCAATTTCGTCCATTTTGCAAAAGAGAGGCGGCCCCGTAGCGCCGCCTCTCTAGTCTAGTCGAAATATATGCTCGATAACATATACCTATTCCAGAACAACTTTCGCCCTGAAGCGAGGCTCCTTACTTAGCAGCCATCTCGAAGCCGTAGGTAGCCCAGACCTTCTGAGCATCGGCGTCGGTCAGGCAGAAGTTCATGAAGTCAGCAGCGGTGTCAGCGTTCTTGGTGGTGGTGCACACGGCGCCGGGGTACTTGATCGGCTTGTGGGAGTCGGACGGAGTGGTGAATGCAACGTCAACGCCCTCATAGCGATACAGGTCGGAGGTGTACACGAAGCCCACAGCGCAGTCGCCGGATGCCACGTACTGGCAAGCGGTGCCGACCTTGTCAGCCTCGACGATCTTCTTGGCAATGGACTCGTCGTACTTGCCGTCAACGCCCTCGGGGTTGGAGTACAGGCCCACGGAAGCCAGCGCCTGGTTGGCGTACTTGCCAGCCGGAACAACGGAGGGCTCGCCAACGGCAATCTTGCCGTCGATCTTCTTCAGATCCTCCAGCTTGGTGGCCTGGACCTTGGCGCCGATGGACTGAACCACGACCAGCTCGTTGGTGAACATGTCGGTGCGGGTGGCGGTGTCGACGGCCTTAGCAGCCTCGGCGTCGTCCATGGTTGCACCGGAAGCGGTGATCAGCAGGTCAGCGGTGGCGCCGCCCTTCAGCTCGGTGACCAGGTCGCCGGAAGCCTTGAACTGGGTGTCGGAGAAGGTGACCTCAGGATGGGCCTTGGTGTACAGGGCCTGGACCTCGGGCAGAGCCTTCTCCAGGGAGTTTGCAGCGAAGATCTGCAGCTCGATGGCGTCAGCCTTCGGAGCAGCGGAACCGCCGTTGTTGGAGCCGCCGGAGCAGCCGAACATGCCCAGGGCGCCGACCAGGGCGAAGGTGGCAATGCCTGCCACGATTGCGCGAGACTTCTTCATAGCCTGCCTTTCTGTTGGGTGCCAGCCGCGCCGGACCCCTTGTCCTTGGCGCAGCATTATGCACATTCCAGCATATCTGCTGGAAACAGAATAATCCCCTTTGGATATAGCGTCAATGCGAATAATGCATCAATTTGAGATTTTTTTGCATAATGTGGCAAAAGCCCAGATGAGGACCATGAGCGCCTCACGGGGCGAGGTCTCCCACAGCCCGCAGTTGCAGGACCCGGAGGGCTTGGGCGAGCAACCCGGCGGGCCTAGCGGGCCCGGACCCCGTACGGCCTCAAGACCAAGACGGCTCTGCGGATTTTTTTCAGAAACGTGTAGCCACCCCAAGCCATCGCGCGGATTTTTTCGAGAAACGTGTACACGTTTCTGCACTTTTCCCGTACAACGCACCTGATTTTCCCCAGGACGAAACAGGGCTCCCCTAACGCCCCAGGTCAGAGCCATGCGCTCATCACGCAAAGCTTTATCCTCAAAAATGCATATACACGTTTCTCGAAAAAACCCGCACGGGAAACCAGGTGCGGACTCACAACCGTGCGCGCCCCGTGCGTAGGCCGCGGCAGCCAGGCGCCGGCGCGGGCCGCCGCGATCCCCGCGCCCCGCGCGCGAGCCTACACGGCGTCCAGAAGCAGCCGGATCACCACGTACACGCTGCCCACGAAGGACACCACGCCCATCACCAGCGCCACCGGCAGGCAACCACCGCAGCCGCCGCACCCGCAGCCGCCGTCGGGGCCGTTGGGGCCGCCCGGGGGCGGGTCGTCATGCAGGGCATCGCCGAAGTCCACGGCATTGGCATGGCCGTAAATGAACTCCCCGGGGTGACGCGGCCGTCGCCGTTGTAGTCGTAGGGTCCGCCGTGATATCCGTCCATGAACGACATAGCGCCTCCCTACATGGCCAGGCCGGGAGTCATATGGATCAGGTAGAACCCGAAGCGCAGCACCAGCAGGCCGCCGAAGGCAAGCGCAATGGCAGCCACCTCGGGCCAGCGACGCCCGCTGAACCGCAGGGTCAGCCCAATGGCCGCGGCAACCATGAGCGTATATGCCGCCACCAGCAGCGGATACACCGGCACATGGGATGCCAGGGTGCCGTACGCGTTGGACATGCCCGCCTGCTGGAACCACTGCAGCGCCAGGCAGGCAACGCTGGCCACCAGGGCTACGGCGGCGCACCAAGAAAGGCGCCCCAGCAGCTCAGGGGCATAGCCGCCGTCCAGGGCCAGCAGGATGGTGGCCCGCGCCAGCAGCGCACCGCCCACCAGGCCGCTCAGGATCAGGTTGGCCGGCACCAGCGGGCCGCTCCACGTTGCAATGGTCTCAACAGAATACGCCCCGGCAATGGAGGCCAGGAACACCACGCCCAGGCCAATGATGGCCACCGCGAACGCCCTCTTCACCGGAAGGCTCTCGCGTTGGGCGAAAGAGAGCAGCCAGTTCACGCCGCAGGTGGCCAGAAACACCACCGCGCAGGCGACTTCGTTGGAAAGGGGCGACCGCCCCACGCCCATCACCACGTACAGGGCGTTGGCCGGCGTGCCCAGAGACGCCGCGGCGGCCACCAGGCCCACCGTGGTCACGGCCAGGGGCACCCAGGTGACCTGGTTCAGGCGCGGGCATCGCTCCATCTCGAAATGATGGGTCAGCAGCATGACCATCAGGATCACCATGCATACGGTGCCCGATGGCGCCAGCGCCGTGAACAGCACCAGGGGAATCTCCTGCATTGCAAAGGCCAATGCGAACTCCATGACCCATCCATCCCTTCCGCGACCCGCGCCGCATCATCTACATGAAGAACCGAGGATACCGCACCTCGAGCCCCAGCCCCTCCTGGAACGCCAGCAGCATGCCGTCGGCCAGCGCCGCAGCAGCCCGGTACAGGTCGTGGCCTTCCTCCCGGGCAACCGGCTCCAGGCGCTCGAAGTAATGGTGGGACCAGGTCAGCAGATGCCCCGCGGCATACTCCCCCACCAGCTCCGGCCTATGCTCAGCCATCCAGCCCAGCAGCGCCAGCATACGGCCTATATGATCCGGCGGCTCGGTCTGGTCCGCCAGGCGGTCGATGCCCTGCCGACGCAGCCACAGGCCAAGCTCCAGGCAGGTTTCCCCGAAGACCACCTTCTCATGATCCGTGTAGACGGACCCCCAGGGCGGCGCCACCAGATGGCGCGGCCCCACGAACAGGTGATGGAACGCCCGGCTGGCTCCCTGCGGGTCGGTCAGCGCCGCCACCGCACCGGAGCGCAGCTGCACCATGGCCTGGCCCAGGGCCTCATCGTCTCCGGCGAACAGGGGCCACTCCCCCGCCAGCTGCTCCGCATCCGCCCCGGCCAGGGTCTCCAGCAGCGGCCGCACGCCGGGCTTGGCCGGGTCCTCCAGGAACAGCGGTGCCAGCAGGTCGCAGCAGACCTTGGCCTGCATCATCAGCTCAACGCCCATGGGGCATCCTCCTTTGCTCGGGACGGGACGGCAGCGCCCGTCCCCTCTCATCAGGGCGAAAGACCCGCCGGCAAAAACCACCGCGACGCGCATCCGCCGCAGTTCGCAGCCGCCACGGCCCTTGGCCGCCGCGGCTTCAGTCCACCGAGTCCTCACCCCGCCGAATAGCAGAAAGGGGTCCGCAGCCAGGCCGCGGACCCCTCCATTGTAGCGGTTGGACCTACAGGCCCACGCCGATCTCCATGACGTAGAAGGCCAGGCGAGCGACGAAGGTCGCCACCACCAGGGCGGCAACGCCCGGCAGCGCCTTGTCCTTCAGCAGGCAGAAGGCAGCGACCACGGCCAGGACGACGGCCACCAGGACCAGCGGCAGCGCCTGGCTGACCAGGGCAGCGCCGGTGACCATGGCTGCGGTCACGCCGCCGGTCACCATGACCTGCACGGCCAGGCCCACGACTGCCAGGACCAGGCCTGCCACGGACGCCAGCTTGACGGCCTTGGTACCATCGCCGGCAGGCAAGGCCACCAGAGCCAGGGCGGAGCCGGCCAGGACAAAGCCCAGCATCTGCATGACAGTGCCGGGGTTGTTCCAGCTGGGGATGGTGTAGACCATGTAGGCCATGCCCATCATGACGCCCAGCACCAGGGCCAGGACGGCGGTCACCAGGACCAGGCCCTTGCGGGCGCCGCCCAGCTTGCCGGTGAATGCCATGACGGAGTAGACGGCGGCCACGACCATGAACAGGCTGAACACCGCCACTTCGTTGGACAGCGGGGAGCGGCCGATGCCGTTCACCACGTTGAAGCCGGCCAGGGGCGCGGTCAGGTGGAAGACCGCGGCGATCAGGCCCAGCAGCGCGACCACGAAGAAGATCGGGGTCTTGCGGTCGGCAGCCTGCTCCTGCTCAGCGGTCAGGCCGCCCTTGACGAAGGCAATTGCCAGGCCCACGAAGGCACCGGCGCCCAGGGCGCCCAGCGTCGTGAACAGGGCCAGGGGAAGGTGGCTCATGATGCTGGTCATTACTGCAGCACCTCCTTGATGTTGGTCACCGTACCCTGGGATGCGGCCTCAGCAGATGCGGCCGGGCAGGGCAGGATGTACAGGTTGGGGTTGGTCAGGTCAGCCTCGGGCAGCGGGGCGATGGCAGCCTGGTCGCCCAGGGCGGCCATTTCCTCCGCGGTGCCGAAGGACAGGGCGCGCAGCGGGCAGGCGCCCACGCAGATGGGCTCCAGGCCCTGGGAAACGCGGTCGGCGCAGCCGTCGCACTTCACGGAGTGGCCCACCTCGCGGTCGACCTCCGGGGAGTTGTAGGGGCAGGCCATGTGGCAGTAGCCGCAGCCGATGCACTTGCCCTCGTCCACGCTCACCAGGCCGGTCTCCGGATCCTTGTGCATGGCGCCGGTGGGGCACACGCGGGCGCAAGCCGGGTCGTCGCAGTGGTTGCAGCTGACGGACAGGTGGTACATGAAGCAGCTCGTGGTCACGGTGCCGTCTTCGCCCACCTCGGTGGTGCCGCCCTCGTAGTCGTAGACCTTGCGGTAGCTGATGTCGCAGGCCAGGTCCTTATAGTCCTTGCATGCCATCTGGCAGGTGCGACAGCCCGTGCAGCGGGAGTTGTCGAAGAAAAATGCGTACTGAGTCATCGTCTATACCTCCCTTACTATGCCTTGGCCAGCGAAACGATGAAGGAATGGGCGGTGCCGTTGCCCTTTGCCAGCGGGCTGGGCTTGTAGCTGGTCAGCGTGTTGACGCAGCCGCCCTTGTCCACCTGGTCGCCGAACATGTCGGCGTTGTGCCAGGAGCCCTGCGGGATGGCCACGCAGCCGGGCACGATGCGGTGGGTGACGAAAGCCTCGATGGTGATGGCGCCGGCGGGGCTGGTCACCTTGACGGTGTCGCCGTTGGACACGCCGTACTGGGCGGCGGTTGCCGGGTTGATCCAAGCCTGCTGGCGGGCGACCTTCTCCAGGTCCTCGATGAAGCCGAAGGAGGAGTGGGTGCGGCTCTTGTGGTGGAAGCCCACGCCGTACAGCGGGAACTCGTCGGTGACCTCACCATAGCCGTGGAAGCCGGGGTGGAACTCGGGCAGAGCGTAGATGTGCTCGTCCTCGGCCAGCTCCCAGGTGTCGTTGAGCTTGTCCAGGGTCTCGGAGTAGATCTCGATCTTGCCGGAGGGGGTGCCCAGCGGGAAGTTCTCGGGATCCTCGCAGAAGTTCTTCAGGCCGATGGCCGGAGCGACCTCGCGCTTGTAGACGCCCTGCTCGACGATTTCGTCCCAAGACGGCATCTGGCCGTCAGCGGCGGCGCCTGCCTTGTAGAGTTCCTCGATCCACTGGTCGTGGGTCTTGCCCTCGGTGAACTCCTTGCGCTTGCCGAAGCGCTCGGCCAGGTCGGCGCACACGTCGTAGCTGGAGCGGCACTCGCCCGGAGCCTCCTGGGCTGCGGTGCCCACCACCACGGCGGTGTAGTACTCGGAGTAGCCCTGGGTCTGCATGTTCATCTGCTCGGAGCGCATGGCGTCGGGCAGCAGGATGTCAGCGTACTTGGCGGAGTCGGTCATGACGGTGTCCCAGCCAAGGATGAACTCGCACTTGGACTCGTCCTGCAGCAACTCGTGGGTGTAGTTGATGTCGCCGTGCTGGTTGGTGATGCAGTTGCCGGCGTAGTTGATGATGCACTTGATGTCGGTGCCCAGCTTGTCGGCGCCGGTCAGACCGGAGTTGGTGGCGGTGAAGTCACGGCCATGGTCCACGGCGTTGGCCCACTGGTACACGGGGATGGTGGCGGTCACCGGGTTGGTGTACGGCAGGGAGCCCACCAGGTACACGGGCGGCTCGGCCTCACGCTGGCCGGTGTTGGTGCCGGGCTTGCCCATCTGGCCGATCAGGATCGGCAGCATGCAGATGGCGCGGGTGGTCTCCTCGCCGTTGGTGTGGCGCTGGGAGCCCCAGCCCTGGCAGATGAACGGAGCCTTGGCGCCGGCGATGGTGGCGGCCAGCTCACGGATCTTGTCAGCGGGGACCATGGTGATCTCGGCAGCCCACTCGGGGGTCTTCTCAACGCCGTCAGCGGCCTTGCCCATGATGTAGTCCTTGTAGGACTTGTTCTTGCCCTTGGCGGACTTGGGCATGGTGGACTCGTCGTAGCCCACGCAGTGCTTGTTGACCCACTTTTCGTCCACCTGGCCGTTGACGATCCACTCGTGGGCGATGGCGGAGCACAGGGCCGCGTCGGTGCCGGGGCGGATGGGCAGCCACTCGTCCGGATGGCCGGAGGAGGTCTCGTTCAGACGGTAGTCGATGTTGATGATCTTGCCGCCGCGCTTGGTGACCTCTTCGCGGACGCGGGCGAAGTCCCACACGGCGTTGGCGCCGCCCATGCGGGTTTCCGCGGGGCTGTTGCCGAACATGACCACCAGGTCGGAACGGAGCGCAGCTTCGCTGAAGGAGGAAGCATTCACGTTGTCATAGGGCGAAAACGCCGTGGCCGGCTTCTTCAGGGTCACATGGTTGCCGTTTTCGTCAATGTTGGCGCCGGAGCCGTACATGTAGGGCATGACGGTCTGCAGCATATGGGTGGAGTAGTCGGCACCCTGGTTGGTGAAGCCGCCCACCAGGCTCAGCACGCGGCGGATGGGGTTGCGGCCCATGGAGCTGTACATGCCGGTTGCGTAGATCACGTAGATGGACTCGTTGCCGTAGTCCTTGATGATGCCGCTGAGCTTATCGTGGATGATGTCCAGAGCCTCATCCCAGGAGATGCGCTCGAACTCGCCGCTGCCGCGCTTGCCCACGCGCTTCATGGGGTACAGCAGACGATCGGGGTGGTTCAGCCAGCGGCGCATGGAACGGCCGCGCAGGCAGGCGCGGGCCTGCAGGGCCTCGTCGCCGATGTTGTCGGTTTCCATGTACAGGGCCTTGCCGTCCCTGCTGTGCCACTGGAAGATGCAGTTGCCGCCGCAGTTGACGTTGCACTGGCTCCAATGGATGGATTCGGTGGACTCTGCGTGCGCCTGGGGCACGCCTTCGCCGAACAGCTTGTCGGTGCTGGTGACGCCAGCGCCCACGGCGGCAGCTGCCGCCAGCGCGCCGGTGGCCTTCACGAAGCCACGACGGCTGATGCCGGAGTTGTTCTGAGTCACTTCCCTCACCTAGCCTTTCCTACTCTTCTTTCCCTTTCGCCGAGGGTGGCTCGGCGCTCTTCGTTCAGGGGAAGCCCGCGGGGCGATCTTCTGTGCGGATCGCGGTGAAACGGGCTCCGTTTCGGCTAGAATCTAATCACATACTTTCGGAAAACTTGTCACACGTTTTTGGTGAATTAACAGGTAGAGAGGGGGTTACCCCCGTGGGTGACACGACTGAGCCCAAGAATCGAGAGCTCATGCGAAAGGCGCTCGAGCTGGTACGTCCCAGCACCGTTTCGCTGGCATATGCGCTGTTCCTGGCCACCAACGCCACCGTGATCTGGGGCGGCACCTTCCCCTTCCTGCCGCTGGAGTTCCAGACCCGGCAGATGACGGTGAGCTTCTTCACCGCGCAGACGCTGGCGTTTTCGCTGAGCTTCGTGGCATGCCTGGCGCTGCTGCTCCTGAGGCCTCCGGGAATCGTCCCGAACCGCCTTGCAACGGCCGTGGCGCCCGCCGCCCCCTACGCCCTGGGATGGGCGCTGCTGATCGCGGCCATGTACCTGCCGGACCTGCTGCAGCCCCTGTGCGTGGGCGCCGGCGCGCTGATCGGATGCAGCGTGGCGGGCTTCCTGATCGCCTGGACCCGGGTGATCTGCATCATGCCCCGGGTGGAGGGCGCGCGGATCACCACCCAGGGACTTCTTTTCGCCCCGTTGCTGTACCTGGCCCTGGGAGCGGTTCCCACCGCCATCACGGCGTTCCTCATGCCCACCATATTCATGCCGCTGTTCACCCTGCGGCTGGTGCTGGAAACCCGCGACCGGGACTTCTCCGCCGCGCCATTCACGCGAGCGCCGCGGGAGGATGCATCGCCCTACAAGCAGGCAGCCACCGATTACTGGCGCATGGCGTTCTGCATTGCCACCTTCGGCTTTGCCTGCGGCGCCATGCGGTCCCTTGCCGTCACCGACCCGGGCATGGGCGCGGTGGTGAACGCCATGTCCATGATCGGCGCGCTGCTGAGCGCGGTGGCGCTCATGTACGTGTGGAACTTCCGCAGCATGCGGTTCAACGCCGCCAGCTTCTACCGGCTGCTCTATCCCTGGGTCATGGCGGGGTTCTTCCTGCTGCCCCTGGTCGGCGCATGGCTGCCCGGATACGTGCTGGGATTCGCCGGCGTGCTGTACGCGGTCTACACGGCGGCCTTCGCCCTGGTGCTCATCCAGACGGGGCAGGCGTCCCGCGCCCGCGGCATCAACCCGGTGTTCCTGTTCTGCGGCATGGGCGGCATCATCTACCTGGCCAACGACTTCGGATTCCTGACGGGCCAGTTCGCCGAAACCCTTTCCTTCCCCGGCACGTCCGAGCTGGCCTCCCTGGCGCTGGTGAGCCTGTTCGGCCTGGCGCTCATCTACTACGTGGGACAGGGCGGCTGGCGCCAGGCGCTGAGCCCGAACCGCGTGCAGGCGGAGCACATCGAGCTGATCCTTTCGCCCCAGGCGCCCCAGCCTCGCAAGCGGGAAAGCGCCGGCGATGCCACCGGACGGCCCGTGGAATCCGCCGACCCCACCTCCGCCCGCTGCAAGGCCGTGGCGGCCCACTACGGCCTGTCGGCTCGCGAGGCAGACGTCATGGAGCTCATGGTGCGGGGCATGACGGTGAAGCAGATATCGCAGGAGCTGCTGGTGTCCGAAAACACCGTGCGGACCCATTCCAAGCGGCTCTACACCAAGCTCGACGTGCACAAGAAGACCGAGCTGCGGGACCTGGTGGAGGGCTTCCGCGCCGGCTAGCGGCTGTCACGGCTGCGCGGGCAGTAAAAGCTACGGGCGAAAGCCGCGCCCGTCAGCGGCCG
>JAUNCQ010000016.1:0-16824 GCA_030526515.1 Coriobacteriia bacterium | reverse complement strand
CCCCGCCGCCTACAGCTCGGGAAGCTGGCCGGTCTCCAGCAGCGTCATGAGCTGGGATTCGTCCAGCACGGGCACGCCCAGCTTCAGGGCCTTGTCGTACTTGGATCCGGCGGCTTCGCCCGCCACCACGTAGCTGGTCTTCTTGGAAACGCTGCCGGTCACCTTGGCGCCCAGGGCCTTCAGGGCGGCGCCGGCCTCATCGCGGGTCATGCCGCTTTCCACCAGCGATCCCGTCAGCACGAAGGCCAGGCCGTCCAGGGGCTGCGGGCCCGCGTCAACGGCCACCACGTCATCAGCCATGCGCACGCCGCGGGCGGCCAGGCGCTCCAGCACCTCCACGTTGGCGGGAGTGTGCAGGAACACCCACACGCTGCGGGCGATCTTCGGACCCACGCCGTCCACCTGGGCCAGCTGCTCCTCCGTGGCGGCACGCAGCTGATCCACCGACGGGAACGCGGCGGCCAGGGCCTCGGCCATGGTCTTGCCCACATGGCGCATGCCAATGCCGAACAGCACGCGGGCCAGCGGGCGCTCCTTGCTGGCCTGGATGGCGTCCACCAGCTTCTGAGCCGTCTTCTGGCCCAGGCGGATGGGCTCGCCGTCCTTGTTCACGCGGCCCATGTCCAGCATGCTCAGCTCCACGGCGTCCAGCGTGTAGTAGTCGGCCACGTCGGTCACGCGGCCGGTCTCCAGCAGGCGGCCGACGATTTCGTCCCCCATGCCGTCAATGTCCAGGGCGCCGCGGCTTGCCCAGTGCACCAGGCGCTCCTGGGCCTGGGCCGGGCACTCGATGGAGATACAGTGGTGCTTGGCCTCGCCTTCCTCGCGGATCACGGGGCTGCCGCAGCTGGGGCACTCGGCCGGCATCTGCCAGGGCTCGGCATCGGCGGGGCGCAGCTCCGCAATGGGGCCCAGGACCTCGGGGATCACGTCGCCGGCCTTGCGGACTATGACCGTGTCACCCACGCGGACGTCCTTGCGATGCACCTCGTCCAGGTTATGCAGCGTGGCGCGGGCCACCGTGGAGCCAGCCACCACCACGGGCACCAGCTCGGCCACCGGGGTCAGCGCGCCGGTGCGGCCCACCTGCACGGTGATGTCCCGCAGCAGCGTGGTCTTTTCCTCCGGCGGGAACTTGAACGCAATGGCCCATCGCGGTGCGCGGGCCGTGAAGCCCATGGCGGCCTGCTGGGCGAAGGAGTCGACCTTGACCACCACGCCGTCGATTTCGTACGGCAGGTTGCCGCGGTTTTCCAGCGCCTGCTGGCAGAACTCGTGGACCTCCGCGGCGGTGGTGCAGCGGCGGATGTCCGGGTTGGTGTGGAAGCCGGATTCGCTGAGCCACTGCAGCATGTCCCACTGGGTTTCCGCGGCAATGGCGTTCTGGTCGGCGATGGCGTACAGGAACGTGGACAGGTCGCGCTTGGCCGTGACCGCGGCGTCCTTCTGGCGCAGGCTGCCCGCTGCAGCGTTGCGGGGGTTGGCGAACACCTTGCCGCCGTTGGCCTCCGCCGCGCGGTTCAGGAAGTCGAAGCTCTTCTTGGGCATGTAGACTTCGCCCCTCACCTCGAAGGCGCCCGGGCGCACCACGCCGTCGCGGCCCTGCTCACGCAGGCGCAGGGGCACGTCCTTGACGGTGCGCATGTTCACGGTCACGTCCTCGCCGGTGGTGCCGTCGCCGCGGGTGGCGGCGCGGACCAGGCGGCCGTCCTCGTAGGTGAGCGCAATGGAGCTGCCGTCGATCTTCAGCTCGCAGACCACCGGCACCATGCGGCCGAAGAACTCCTCCAGGCGGCCCAGCCACTCGTCCAGCTCGTTCAGGTCCATGGCGTTGTCCAGGGAGTACATGCGCTGCTCGTGGCGGACGGCGGCGAACTGGTCACCCACGTAGCCGCCCACGCGCTGGGTGGGGCTGGACGGGTCCACGAGCTCAGGGTGCTGGTGCTCCAGCTCGCGCAGCTCGCGCATGAGCGAGTCATAGGCGAAGTCGCTGATCTCCGGCGCGTCCTTGGCGTAGTACAGGTAGGTGTGGTGCTCGATGAGCCGGCGCAGCTCCTCCACGCGGGCCGCGGGGTCCGACGCGGTGGCGGCCATGGCCTGCTCGTTGAACAGAGACTGCTGCTCGGGCTCGGGCGTGACGGTCTGGTCGGTGTGCTGGGTCATGGGTTCACCTGCGGCTTTCCTGCGGTCGTACGTTCGGTTCATCGGGGCGAAAGATCCGGCAGCGCATCGCTCGCGCTCCCCCCTCGGCCCCGCTTCGGCCTTGCTTCGGCCCCGTTTCTTGCGGCCTTACATTGTACCGCGGGGCGCGGCCGTTTGAGGCCGGGCAGGGCTTGAAGCCCGACGACTTCGGGAGCCGCACGGCGTTTTCGTCCCCTTCCGCTGAAAGCGGCTAGCGGAAGCGAAATCCGTTTCACTTCCGCTAGCATCGTCCTTACGGAAGTGAAACGGATTTCACTTCCGTAAGAGCTATAATTTGGGAAGCCAAATTATACTGAGGAGGACTTTCATGTGGCCGAGCATCAGCTACGAAACGCAGCGCTGGGACCGCGACTACGATGAGCTCATGCTCATTCCGCGCAGCCGCCGGCGCAAGATCCTGCCCACGTACGAGTCCGCCGTCCCCGCGAAGATCGCCGGGCTGACGCCCGAGCTCAGCCCCGAGCTCTCCCGGCGCATGGCGGAGGTGGAGGTGCTCCTTGCCCGATTCGATCAGGAGCAGCGCTCCCGCGACTACAACCTGCCTGCCCTGATGCTGCGCAGCGAATCATCTTCGAGCTCCCAGATCGAGTGCCTGACCTCGAGCGCCCGCAACATAGCCCTTGCCGAGCTGACGGACCAGACGCCGGGGAACGCCCGGCTCATTGCAGCGAATGCGGCCGCCATGCGCTCGGCGCTCAACCAGGATGGTCCCCTTTGCATCGATTCCATCTGCCGCATTCACGACGAGCTCGTCAACGGCGCCGACGAGGCAACGGGACTGCGCAACGAGCAGGTCTGGATCGGCGGCACCTCCTTCAGCCCCCACGGCGCGGACTTCGTCCCGCCCCACAGCAGCCGCGTTCCGGAATGCCTTGACGACCTGCTGGCATTCGGTCGGCGCGAAGATGTTTCGCCCATTGCCAAGGCCGCCGTGTTCCACGCCCAGTTCGAAACCATCCACCCCTTCACGGACGGCAACGGACGCACCGGCCGCGCGCTGATCCATCGGATGCTGGCCGACGACGGCCTGCTCACCTGCACGGCCCTGCCTATTTCCGCGGGACTGCTCCACAACGTCAACGAATACATGGACGCACTGGACTACTACCACGAGGGAATGGTGCGGCCCATTGTCGAGCAGCTGACGGATGCCCTGGAACTGGCCGTGGCTGTGGGGTCGCAATTCGCCCGCAAGATCGATCTGGTGGTGGAAGCGTGGCGCGACGCCACGACGGAGTGCAAGGGGTCCGCCGCCCACAGGCTGCCCGCACTGCTGGTGGAGCACCCCGTGGTGAACGCGACCTTCGTGGCAAGCAATCTGGAAGTCACCGAGCGCGCAGCCCGAAACCTAATTGACTCCGCCTGCGAAAAGGGCATCCTGACGAAGACGGGCAACGCCCGACGCGGTGCGTTCTACCAGGCGTCGGCGCTGCTGGAGGTCATCGAGGAAGCATCGGACATCAAGAGCATCCGCCGAATGGCGCGCTAAATACAGCAGCGGGCGAAAGGAACGTTCCTTTCGCCCGCTGCGAACTGCTACTGACGGTCGAAGTAGCGCTTGCCGGAATCGGGGCAGAAGTAGGTGCGCAGGTAGCCGTCGGTGGACACCACCACGAACTCGTTGGTGACCTCCAGGTAGTAGACGTCGTCGCCGTCCTCGCGCTCGATCTTGTGCAGGGCCTTGGGGTTGTTGGCCACGTCGCTAGCGGCTTCCTCGTAGTCCTGGGCGGACGCGAAGCCCATCTGGCGGCCGTGCTTGTTGTAGTGGTCGCGCAGGTGCTTGCTGCTGCGGAAGACGTAGTCCACGTGGTGGCCGGACTCGGCATGATGGCCGGCGTTGGCGGAGGAGCCGTTGCCGCCGTTGCTGCCGTTGCCGTTGCTGTTGCCCTTGCCCGCGTGGTCCTGCTTGTCCGTATGATGAATCCCCGCCTGGTTGCCCAGCTCCTCCACGGCGCCGTCAACCACGCTGCACCCGGCCAGCGCGCCCGCGGACAGCAGGGCGGCGGCGATCAGGGCAAAGAACGTGCAGGTCAGGCGGGCGAAGCGCTTCATGGGCGTCCTCCAAGGCTCGGGGGCTAAAACCAGTTCCCCTATTGTAGCGCGGCCGGCTGGGCGCGACCAGCGCCGACGCCGGCACACCAAAACGCGGGCCCGGCGCCGCGACCCACGTGGCCGCTCGGCGCCGGGCCCGTCCGCACTACTCCAGCATGCCGAAGGTGGGGTCCTCCAGGGCGTCGTAGCTGACCTGCTCGCGCAGGCTGCCGTAGCCGGCATCGGCGCCGCCCAGGGCGCTCAGGGCCTGGACCACCGCCGCGGGGATGCATTCGATCACGTCCTCCGGCGTCACGCAGATAGTCGTGAGCGTGTACGCCGCCTGGACGCCGGCCTGGGCGTGCAGCGCCGAGCCCAGCGCCGCCGCGTCCGCCGCCCGCAGCCCCTGGGCCAGCAGCGCGCCCACCATGCCCGCCAGCACGTCCCCCGTGCCGGCCTTGGCCAGGGCGGCCGTGCCCTCCCGCAGCACCATGACCAGGGGGTCGTCGGCGTTGGGCTGGGCGTCCGCCGCCACGGCCAGGAACGTGTCCGGGCCCTTCAGCAGCACCGTGGCGCCGTAGGCGTTGGCCAGCTGCTGGGCGAAGATGGCCAGCTCGTCATCGGACGCATCGCGATCCGCCGGCTCCAGGCCCACCGCCCGGGCCAGCCGGGCCGCCTCTCCCCCATGGGGCGTCAGCACCGTGGCGCCGCCCTGCAGCATGCGCCGGCGCAGGAACGCCGCCGCACCCGGGTCAGCCACCGCGGAAAGGGCGCCCCCGTCGATCAGCAGCGGCACCTCCAGCGGCACCGCCCGCACCACGCGCTCGGCCCGGGACAGGTCGGCCCCGCATCCGGCGTCAAGGCCAGGGCCCAGCACGCAGGCCACGGGATGGCCCGGCCGCGCATCCGCGAAGAACAGCGCCTCCGGGTTGTTGGACAGCACCAGCCGCTCGTCGTCAGAGCGGCCCTCCACCAGCAGCGCCCGGTCGATCACCCAGGAAGCCGCCACGGCCGATGCCCGCCCCGCGCGCACCACGCCCACGCTTTCCGGCGCGCAGTACACCTGCACGTACCCGGCGCCCATGCGCTGGGCCGCGCCGGCCGCCAGGCTGGCCGCGCCGGGATACGCCGCGCTGCCGCCCACTAGCACCAGCTTGCCGCGCTCGTACTTGTTCGTCCGCCCGGACGGGATAGGAAGCAGGCTGGCCAGCTGGGCCGCACCGTACTCGACAACGTTCATGCGCTACCTCGATTCGTCTCACTTGCAAAAAGGGGCGAAAGGGAGCCCACGCCCCCTTTCGCCCTACCTATTGTTCACGTCCTAGGTTACACCTTTACCGCGCAGGCATGGCGGAAGAAGTCCACCGTCCGTGCCACGAACTGCTCCTTGCCCAGGCCATCCCCCGTCGGGGCGGGCAGGGGCAGACGCCCGGCGTCGCAGTCGCACGCCGTGTAGAAGAGCGATGTGGTCAGCACCATGCCCACCATGCTCACGGCCACGTACTCCGGGTCCAGCTCCGGACGGATAGTGCCCTCCTGCTGGCCGCGGCTGATCTGCCCGGCCAGGATGTCCATCAGGCGCCCCTCGTGCTGGCGCATGGCGTCGGACCAGTCCCGGTCGTTGCGCCACAGCTCGGTCACGAAGAAGCGACCGAAGCATTCGTTTTCGAAGACGCGGGCGGCGAACAGCTCGATGAACCGCGTGAGCGCCTCCGCTGCCGACCCTGCGTCCGCGGCGATGGCGTCGAAGCCGTCGGTCAGCTCCAGCAGGCCCCGCTCCAAAACGCTGGTGGCCATGTCGGCCTTGTTCTTGAAGTGGTAGTAGGCCACGCCCTTGGACACGCCGGCCTCCTCCACGATCTGGTCCACCGTGGCGGCGGCGTAGCCCTTGCGGCCGATGACCTTCAGGGCCGCGTCGATCAGCAGGCCGCGGGTGGCCTCGGCCTTGCTGGTTCTTTTTCGTCCCATGACCCCGGCCATGCTAGTGCACCATCTCGATCTTCGGGTACATCATGTTCACGTTGGCGCGGCGGCGTCGCCATGCCACGAAGGTGGTCAGGCCCAGGAACAGCACCGTGAAGCCGCCCAGCACCAGCGCCGGACGGGCCATGAAGCTCACGTCCAGGCCGCACATGGCCATGCGGAAGCCCTCCACCACGTACGTCATGGGCAGCAGCGGGTTGAGCATGTTGAAGATGGGCAGCTCGGCTTCGATGGGGAACGTGCCCGCGGCGGTGCACAGCTGCAGCATGAGCAGGATCACTACGACCACCATGCCAGCGGTGCCCAGGGATGCGCGGAAGAACTGGATGATGGCCATGAACGCCAGCGCCGTCAGTATGCCGAACAGGTAGAACTGGGGCACGTAGTTCACGTTGAAGCCCAGGACGAACTGGACGAACAGCAGCAGCACCAGCACCTGCACCACGGCGATGATCCCCATGGGCACGAAGCTGCTCAGCACCGCGGAGATGCTGCTGGAGTTGGACATGAGGATGCGGTTGTTCAGCGCGCGGAACAGGAAGGTGATCATGAGGCAGCCGACCCACATGCCCAGGCCGATGAAGTACGGGGCAAAGCCGGTGCCGTAGTTGGCCACCTGGGTGATCTTTTCGCCCGTCTGGTCCTTGCCGTTGGCGCTCACGGGGGCGCTCATCATCTCGGACTTGGCCGGGTAGTTGGCGGTGTTGTCCTTCATTTCCTGCTGGCCGTCGGCCAGGCCGTCGTGGAGCTCGGCGGTGCCGTCGACGGCGGTGCCCAGGCCCTCGGTCAGGGTGGCTGCGCCGTCCTTCAGCTGGGTTGCGCCGGACTCGAGCTGGCCCGCGCCGGACTGGGCGGACTTGGCGCCGGACTCCAGCTTGCCGGTGCCCGCCGCCAGCTGGGAGGCGCCGTCAGCCAGCTGGCCCGCGCCCTGGTCCAGGGCGTTGACCGCGCCGTAGACGGTCTTGTCCTTGGCGGTGTCCTTGGAGGTGCCCACGTTGTCCTTCAGCTGGCCCGTGCCGTCGGCCAGGTCGCTGGCGCCGGAGCTCAGGGTCTTCATGTTCTTGTCCACCGTGGTGGCGCCGGTGCTCAGCTGCTGGATGCCGTTCTTCAGGGCGGGGATGTTCTTGACCAGCGGCATGAGCTGGGTGCTCAGGGACTCGTAGCCGGCCTGCAGCTTGTTCAGGGCACCCTGCAGGGAGGTGGCGTCCTTGTTGGCGTCTTCGCCCGTGTTATCAGCGGGGGTTCCCAGGCCGGCGTTGACCGCGGCCAGACCGCTCTTCAGGCCCTCGGTACCGGCGGACAGGGCGTTCAGGCCGCCGTACAGGGTGTTGGTTCCGTTGGGATCGTACTGGTCGGAAGCGGTGCCCATGCCTGCCTTGACCTGGTCGACGCCGCCCTTGGACTGGTCAACGCCGGTCTTGGACTGGTCAACGCCGGCCTTGGCCGCAGCCACGCCGCCGATCAGGGTCTGCTGAGCGTCTGCGGAACCCAAACTGGTCACAGCGGAGTTCAGGCCGCCCGACAGGCTGCCGGACGCCGCCTGGGCCGCCACCTGGTCCACATTCAGGCCGCCAGCGGACAGGGCCGCCTTCTGGTCATCGGTCAGCACGCCGGCCATGGCCTGGATGGCCTGCTCGTAGCCGGCTGCGCCCTGGGCTGCCGTGCCCAGGGACCCCTTCAGGGTGCCCAGGCCGCCCTGGACCCGATCAAGGCCGCCGGACACCTGGCCCAGGCCATCGGACACCTGGCCCAGGCCGCCGCTGGCAGAGCCCACGCCCTCCTTCAGCTGGTCGATGCCGGCGGACATCTGGTTCACGCCGCCGTACAGGGTGGTTGCGGAATCGTCGGCGGGCGTGCCCACGCCGCCGCTGATCTTGGAGATTGCCTGGCGGATGCCCTCGAAGCCAGCGCCGATGGCCTTGGTGCCCTCTTCGACCTTGGCCACCTGCTCCTCATCCGGCAGCGCGGACGTGGCGTCAGCCAGCTCGGACGCGCCCTTGGCTACCGCGGCGGTGCCCTCCTTCTGGAGCTTGGATGCACCGGAGGAAAGGGAGTTCGCGCCCGAATCCAGCTGCTTCACGCCCTTGGCCAGGTCCTTGGTGCCGGACTTCAGCTGACCCGTGCCGTCGGCCAGGTCGCTGGTGCCGTCCTTAAGCTGGGTGGCGCCGTCCTTCAGGTCGCTCACGCCGCCGGCCAGGGTGCCCAGGCCGTCCTCCAGGTCGCCGGCGCCGTCAGCCAGCTTGCCCAGGTTCAGGGTGATTTTTTCGCCACCTTCCTGCGCGTCTTCCAGGCCGTCGGTGAGCTCTGCGGAGCCGTCAACGGCTTCCTGCAGGTCATCGGCGGCATCGCTCAGGGAAATGAAGATGTTGTCGAAGTAGGCCTTCTGGACCTTTTCGTTCAGCTCCGCGCGGATCTTGGTGACCATGGACGAGCCCACGGTCTGGGCAATCAGGTTCGTGGAGGGGTTGAAGTGGACCTGCAGCTCCGCGTTCTGGGGATCCTTGGAGTCCGCCGACGCGATGGATTCGCTGAAGTTTTCCGGGATCACCAGCTCCATGTAGTAGGTGGCGTCCTCCAGGCCGGCCCGGGCCTCCTCCGGGGAGTCCAGGAACTTCCAGTCGTAGCCGGACGCTTCGCCCGGCTCGGCGTTTGCGTTGTTTTCAACCAGCTCGTCACAGAGCTCCTGGCCGATGTTGCGCTGCTCGTCCTGGATGATGGCGCCCTTGTCCAGGTTGACCACGGCCGCCGGCACCTGGTTCAGGCTGCCGTACGGATCCAGGAACGCCAGCAGGAACAGGCCCGCGTAGATCAGCGGAATGCACGCGATGGCGCACAGGGAAAAGATCTTGAAGCCGTTGGACTTCATGTTCTTGAGCTCCAGCAAGGCGGAGCGCATGCCGGTGAACGGTGACTTCATTTTCGCCCCCTCCTTCTAATTCTGCGGGACCACGCCGTTGCAGGTGCCCGTGATGGGCGCCAGCGCGGCGCTGCCCTTGTCGGCCAGGACCGCCTGGCGCTGGTCTTCACCCTTCTGCGACGCGATGATGACGGCGTCGGCGTGGAGGGCGATGTCGTATTCCGTGGTGCAGAAGATGACCGTGGTGCCGCGGGCGGCGGCCAGCTGCTGGAACATGCCGACCCAGGTGATGGCGCGGTGCTGGGTGACGCCGGATTGGATGTCGTCGACCAGGAGCAGCTCGGGGTCGGGGACGTAGGCCAGCATGATGCCGAAGTACAGGCGGTCGTTGGATTCCAGCTGGTGGTACTGGAGGTCGGCGCGGTCCAGGAAGTCCCACTCCTGCAGGTACGCGTCGACGGCGGCGCGGTTGGCCTTCTTGCCGGCCATCTGGAGCTCGGCGGCCAGGAGGTCGCGGACCTTCAGGTACTCGGGCACGTCGTTGATGCGGTCGATGATGGTGATGGCGCTCAGGTCGCGCACCTTCTTATATTGCTTGCGCAGGTCGAAGCCGGCCACCGTGGCGGTGCCGGTCTGGTAGCGCATGCGGCCGCCCAGGGTCAGCAGCAGGCTGGTCTTGCCGCAGCCCTCGGAGCCGAACAGGGCCACGACCTGGCCTTTCTGGACGGTCAGGTTGACGTCTTCGTAGACGGGACCCAGGGCGGTCTTCAGCCCCAGGCCGCTGACGGACACGTACGCGGCGCCGTCGCCGGCGGTGCGCTCGGCGCCCCAGCCCGCGGTTGCTTGCTTCTGCTCCATGCGGATGCCTCTCATCTCCAGCGCGGCGGGCGATCGCCCGAGCCCCCGCAACTGGGGGTCGGCGACGTCTATTTCGCCCTGCTGCGCTATTTTTGACTGACTGGTCAGTTTAGTATTGGCGCAAGTATACCACTGCCATTTGGAAGGACCTGAAATTTTTGACCAGTCAGTCAAAAATGTACGAACAAGGCCGGGGCCGCGCGCTCGGTGTCGGCCTTGCCGGCCCAGCGCCAGAAATCGCCCATTTCAAATCCCAGATCGAAGTCGGGCGTGATTGGGTTTTGAGCTGCACACATGGCTTCGCTCGACGCAAAAGAACGCTTCGGCAATGCCAACCTCCCACAACGCTGTGACCTGGGGTTTTGCATAGGATGTATGACAGCGAGCGCAGTCACCCCTCGCGAGCAGACCGCCCTGAGCTCACGGACAACAACCTCCCCGGCCTTCGACGAGCCCGACAAGCCCGAAATCGAAGTCGGGCGTGAATCCGAATCGCGCCCGACTTCGATTTCGGGAGTCAAAACCGCGGATTTCTGACGCGGACCCATACGTCGCGCCCCAGGAGTCCCTCCGAAACACCATCCGCGCGGAAACGGGTCGATCGGCAAAAGCCGCGGCAGAATTCGGCCTTCTCGAGCAAAAAATTGCGCTTGTGCGCGAGTAGCCTTTTATCACCTCGCCCGGAGAGCCCATGCGCGGCATCGCCTTCGATCCCATAGTCTTTCGGGAAGCGTCGGCTCGCAAGACAACAACCCTCTGACCAGGAGGTTTGTCCCAATCACCCCTCGCGCAAACAACCAAGGCGCAGCTAACCGCCCGCCACGAAGACACGTCGAGCGGGAGCCCCGAGGCCCCGAACGCAAAAATGCACTTGTGCACGAAGGGCAACCCGTGCACAAGTGCATTTTTTCTCTGGAATAGGCTGAAAACTGCCGCGAGGTCCATGGCGGGGCTGCGACGAAGCCGCCTCTGCCGCGGAGGCCGGACGTACCCGCCGCGCCAGCCGCTCAAAGCGCGCGCCGAGGGCGTCGCGTCGGCCGCGCCAGCAACGCGCCCGCTAGTCCAGCAGCGAGCGGGCCTCCTTGAACTGCTTGCCCAGCTCGGCCATGGGATCCTTGCGGCGCTCGCGGGCGCGCTCGGACTCCTCGGTAATGGCCATGGCGCAGGCCACGGCTTCCTCGTGCGTATAGGAAAGCGACACCGGCAGCTCGCGAACCCCCTGCTCAGCGGCCACTTCCTTGGCGCGCCCATGCAGCTGCACGTAGGGACGGCCCTTGGTGGTGCGCTTGACCTCGATGTCGCGGGGCCGAATGCCCCCGGAAAAGCCGGTGCCCAGCGCCTTGACCACGGCCTCCTTGGCCGCGAATCGCGTGGCAAAGTGGGTCGCGGGGTTCGACCGCGACAGGCAGTACTCGCGCTCCCCCTCCGTGAAGACCCGCTGGGCGAAAGAGGGCGTGCGCTCCAGAACCTTCGCGATGCGCGCGATCTGCACCACGTCCAGGCCCAGGCCCACCTGGCCGTCCAGATAGCTGGCGGCCCCTGCGGCGCTCGGGGCAGCGGCGTCGGCCGTGCTCGCGGCAGCCGTGCGCGCGACAGCGCCCGCGGCAGCAGCGTCGGCCGCACCCGCGGCCGCGCCGGCGGCGGCGCTCACATCAACATCGCTCATCTTCGGTCCTCCCTTACTCCACGGTCACCGACTTAGCCAGGTTACGCGGCTGGTCCACGTTGCAGCCGCGCAGCACGGCAATGGACCGGGCCAGCAGCTGCAGCGGCACGCTTGCCGTGATGGCGCTGAAGCAGTCGCGGACCTTCGGGACGTAGATCACGTGGTCGGCGTGCTTGCGGATCTCCTCGTCGCCTTCGGTGGCAACGGCCACGATCATGGCTCCGCGCGCCTTCGATTCCTGCAGGTTGGAAATCACTTTATCGTAAACCGGCGACTGCGTGGCAATGGCGATCACAGGGAATCCGTCATCGAGCAGCGCAATGGGGCCGTGCTTCATTTCGCCCGCCGCATAGGCTTCCGCATGCAGGTAGCTGATCTCCTTCAGCTTCAGGGCGCCCTCGTAGCTGATGGCAGCGCCCATGCCGCGGCCAATAAAGAGCGCGCTCACGGCATCCTTGCAAGCCAGCGCCGCCTCCTCCACCGCGCTGGTGTCGGACAGGATAGCCTCCACGTGCTCGGCGGTATCGGCCAGCTCGCGGAACAGCAGGCGGATCTGGTTGGTGCGCATCTTGCCCTTGACCTGGGCCAACAGCAGCGCCAGCAGCGTCAGGCTCACCACCTGGCCCAGGAAGCTCTTGGTGGACGCCACCGCGATTTCCTTGTTGGCCTTGGTGTAGATGACGCCGTCGGACTCCCGCGCCACCGGCGACCCGATGACGTTGGTGATGCCGAACACCTTGGCGCCCTTGCACCGCGCGTCGCGGATGGCGGCCAGCGTGTCGGCTGTTTCGCCCGACTGCGAAACAGCCACCACCAGCGTGGTGGGGGTGATGATGGGATTGCGGTAGCGGAACTCGCTGGCCACCTCCACCTCGGTGGGAATGCGGGCCCAGCCCTCGATCAGGTTCTTGGCAATCAGGCCGGCGTGGTAGCTGGTGCCGCATGCGATCACGTACACGCGGTCGATCAGGTTCAGCTCCTCCACGCTCAGGTCCAGCTCGTCAATGGCCAGCGTGCCGTTGACCAGGCGGCCAGCCAGGGTGTCGCGGATCACGCGGGGCTGCTCGTGGATCTCCTTCAGCATGAAGTCGGGGTAGCCGCCCTTTTCCGCCACGTCCACGTCCCAGTCGATGTGGGTGATCTTGGGCTCCGTGACCCGGCCGGCTGCGTCGTAGTACACAATGCCGTCGGGCGAAAGAGCCGCTAGCTCGCCGTCGCCCATGACCGTCACGTCGCGCGTGGCGTCGATGAGCGCGATCACGTCCGACGCCACCCGCGCGCCGTCCGGCGCCATGCCGATCACGATGGGCGAGTCCTTGCGGGTCACCACGATGGTCCCGGGCTCGTCGGCGCAGACCACCGCCAGGCCGTAGGCGCCGGCCATGCGCTGGGTCGCCGCCCGCACCGCCGCCACCAGGTCCGGCTGCTCGGCGTAGGCCTCCTCCACCAGATGAGCCGCGACCTCGGTGTCGGTCTGGCTGGTGAACGTGTGGCCAGCAGCCTCCAGCTCCTCCCGCAGCTCCACGAAGTTTTCGATGATGCCGTTGTGCACCACCGCAATGCGCCCGTCGCAGCTGGTGTGCGGATGGGCGTTGGCCGTGCTGGGGCGCCCGTGGGTGGCCCATCGCGTGTGGCCGATACCGCACGTGCCCGCCACCTGCTCCTGCTCCACGGCCTGCGCCAGGCCGTCGACCTTGCCGGTCCTATGCACCAGGTGCAGAGCGCCGTCACGCTGCACCGCCACGCCGGCGGAATCGTAGCCGCGGTACTCAAGCCGCCGCAGCCCCTCGATCAGAATGGGACTTGCCGCCGCACTGCCCGTATAACCCACGATTCCGCACATGTTGATGCTCCTATCTGTGACTGTGGTTGCACAACACTACTGTACGCGGCAATTATTTCCGCTTGGGAAACAATCAAGCAAGGGGGCGAAAGGGACGGCGCGACGCACGGGCACGGGCCGCCCGGACGCGCGAGCCGCCTGGCGAGCGGGCGCGGGCGCGGGCACCCGACGCACGCGGCGCACGGCGCAAGTCGCGCGTCAGATGCCAGGCGCCAGACGCCCGACGCGCACGGGGCTTTCGCCCAAAACGAATGGACGAATATCGTATTGAAAAACATCTATGCAAGAAATATACTATTTGCACCGTGACACTATTTCATCCGCTATATTAGTGAAACAGCGTTTCCTATTCAGACCACCAATTGAAAGAGGCGTCCTATGTGGAGCACCTGCCATCCCAAGAATGACGACGATCTGAAGGAGTGCGCCGAACTCGGCAAGTCCCTGAACCGTCTGTCCCAGCCCACCATCCTGTGCCTGCTGGCCCAGTCCGAGGAGCCACTGCACGGCTACGTGATCGTGCAGCAGGCTGCCCACTCCCCCATGTTCGGCGGCAAGAAGCCGGATGCGACGGGCATCTATCGTGCCCTGAAGCGCATGGAGGAGGCCGAGCTGGTCACCTCCCGCTGGGACACCCCGGCCGAAGGCTCCGCAAAGCGCCTGTTCGAGCTGACCGACAAGGGCCGCAGCTGCCTGCGCCGCTGGATCGACGCCCTTGCCTGCTACGAGCGCACCCTGGAGGAGCTGCGCAAGGTTGCCGCAGCCGCCCTGGGCATTGACGTGCCCGACGTGCCGGTGTGCGCCCATGGCGTCGACCTGCCCAAGGAGTAATTCATGACCACGCCCCTGCCCCATCCGCTGACCCCGCCGCCCGTGGCGGCCCCCACGGCCAAGGACCCCAACGCCGCACCGCAGCGCGGTGAATGGCAGCAGGTCCAGGGCCGCGACGTCGCCGCGCTGTTGGACCCCCGCCCCACCCTGATCGTGGGCGCCATGGGCACCAACGAAATGCGCAAGGAGGTCGGCTTCGCCACCATCCTGTGGGCCATGCCCATCTCCCACGAGCCGTCCATGGTGGCCATCGCCCTGCGAGAGAAGTCCCACACCATGCACTGCCTGAAGGACGCAGGCTCCTTCAGCCTGAACGTGCTGCCCGCCGACCAGACCGGCACCTACCTGGCCGAGCTCTGCGGCACCCGCACCGGCTGGACCCGCAAGAAGGTCGGCATGGTGCCCCACAAGTACGTGACGGTGGAGTACGACAAGACCCAGACCATCGAGGTCGAGGTCCCGCGCTTCGGCATCCTGCGCCGCGTGAAGACCGAGGAGCGCGTGGAGACCGTGCACCACGTGGAAAAGGTGCCGGTGCTTGAGGCCGCCACGTCGTGGATGACCTGCCAGGTGGACCACATCGAGGAAGCCGGCGATCATCTGCTGGTCATCGCCAACGTGCTGGAGGCCCACACCTGCGCGCCCCGCAACCCCGACTCCGAGCTGCTGGAGCCGGAGGACGTGCTGCTGTGCGTGCAGCACGGCGCCTGGGCCCGCAGCCGCGAGCTGTAATTCAGGGCGAAAGCCCCGGTCTTCGACCGAGGCCATATATAAGTGAAGGGAGCGAGCCCACGGGCTCGCTCCCTTTTTGATGCTTGCCCCGCCGCGTCCAAGCACTGAGTCGCAATTCAGACGCGGCGGGGCCGTTGTTCGCGGCGGTGAGCCAATCGGGACGCAGGTGCGGACCCGATGGCTGGCGGGGGTTTCGTCCCCTGCTACTTGACCTTGCGCATGGGCTGGGGCTGGCACTCCTCGCGCAGCTCGCAGCCGTCGCAGTCGTCGGTCACGCCCGGGGCGATGTCCGACCACGGGATGTTCTGGAAGCCCATGGCCTGGTAGAAGGCCAGGCTGGAGCCGCGGGATACCAGCCGCAGCTCGCCGTGGGCGTCCAGCGCGTCCTGCACCAGGATGCGGCCCACGCCGTAGCCGCGCCACACGGGGTGGACCACCACCGGGTTCACGTGGGCAATGCCGGCGTCGGAGAAGGCCAGGCGGATGAAGCCCACGGGCTCATCGCTGGCGTTGACGGCCACGGTCACGTTTTCCAGGGAAGGCACGTTGTCCATGCCCTCGCTGTAGCAGTAGGAGTTCAGGTACGGCACGTCCCGCTCCTCGGCGGGGCGCAGGGTCACCAGGTCGCTCACGATCGTTCCTTTCGCCCGAAGGTTCTACATGATGGGCTCGACGTAGATCTTGTTGCGGGAGTCGGGGATGGTCTTCTTGGCCAGCTCGGTGGCGCCGGCGGCGATGGTGGCCAAGCGGTTGGTGGGCACGCCCATCCACATCATGTCCTCGCCCACGTCGGTGGCGGCGCGGCAACCGTAGCAGCCGAAGGTGATGTTGGGGCGGTCGTCGCGCAGGGGCATGAGGACGGCTTCGACGCACATGGAGTTGAAGCCGCTGGCGGCGAACTCATGCCTGTGGCCGTCGTAGTAGCTCATGGACATGCTCAGCCACATCATTTGCTCGGGGGTTCCGGTGAACACCACGACCTCGGGGTCGCGCGGGGTCTTGGCCAGCGGGGTGACCATGGTGGCGCGGCGGCTGCGGGGCGGGAACACGGGGCGCTCGGCCACCATCTTGGCGGCGGCCTCGGCGTTCACGACCTTGTGGAACAGGACGTAGATTTCGCCCGTTGCCAGCTTCTCCGGCACGCCGGTCATGCCGAAGATGGAGGTGCCGTCAGGGCAGGAGTGGCGGTACGGCGGCTGCAGGATGCACGCGCCGCGGCGGGCGGCCATGAGGGCCTGGCAGAAGCGCAGGTTTTCCGCGGGGATGGGGCAGTCGGGCAGGGGCTCGTCGGTCTCGATCAGGCTCACGGCCACGGGCTGCCAGCGCAGGCCCAGCTTCTCCATGATGATGCGCTGGTATTCGGCGTACTCGGCCTGCTTTTCAGCGGAGATGGGCTCGGCCTTGGGCTCGTCGGCCGCGGCGGCGTCGAAGGTGGCGTTGCCCAGCGGCTCGATGCGAATCGAGCGGGTCGGGCAGTTGCCGGAGCAGGTGGTGCAGCCCACGCAGGCGTCCGGGTTCACGGCCACGGGGGCGCCGTCCTGCATCTCCAGCACGTAGCAGGGGCAGAAGGCCTCGCACAGGCCGCAGCTCACGCAGCGGGCGGGGTCATGATGGAACTTGTAGTCAGCCATGGGTTTCCCTTCGTCTATGGGGAGCGCGGGCGGCGGGGCCGGGTGTGGCGGGCCATCCGCGGGCGCGACGGGCGCGCCTGGTTTCAACAGCGCGCGAGCGCGCCGGGTCTGAATCAGTTACAACCTTGGAATTCTACCCTATGTGCGCGAGGAATGGGACGGCGATGGGCGCGTCGGCCTGGGGGCATGG
>JAUNCQ010000015.1:5689-43475 GCA_030526515.1 Coriobacteriia bacterium | reverse complement strand
AGAGGAGCCCCTGGCTCATTCCTTGTATTTACACCACTTTACGGACGCGACCGTTGCAGTTCTTGAATGTGCCAGGCTCGATCTTGGTGATGCTCTGGGGCAGGTCGATGCGCGTCAGCCAGCCACAGCCCTGGAAGGCGCTTTCTCCCAGGGAGGTCAGTCCGTCGGAGAGGGACACCGACTGCAGCATGCCGCAGCCGTAGAACGCCATTCTGCCGATGCTGGTCACCTTGTTGGGGATCGTGAGGCTTTGCAGGTTGCCGCACTCCTCGAACGCGTACGCATTAATGGTGGTCAGGGTGCTGGGCAGCGTGATGGTCCTCAGGTTGCCGCAAGAGTAGAACGCGTAATTGTCGATGGAAGTCATACCCTCCGGCAGCGCAATGGATTTCAGGGATGAGCAGCTCTCGAAGGTGCGCCTTCCGATTGGCTTAACCTTTCCCAGGAAGGTGACGGAGGATAGGTCGGTGCAGTGCGCGAAGGCCTGATCCTTGATGTCTGTCACGCCAGCGGGGATGGTGATTGACTTCAGGCTGGAGCAGCCGTCGAAGGCGGCGGCTTCGATTTTTTTCAGGGCACTCGGCAGATTGATCGACTCCAGGGAGGAGCATTCTTTAAAGGTACTGATGTCGATGGCCTTCAGCTCTTCGGGCAGGCTCACTGATGTGACGGCCTCGCATTCCACGAAAGCCTCGCTGCTGATGGCTGTGATGCTGTCCTCGATGACGATGGATTTGATGTACGGGCGGAGCGCCTTCCAGGGCGGCTCGTGGTAGCTTACCTTCGGCATGTCCCCGGTGCCGCAGATGGTCAGCGTACAGGTGGTTTCGTCGTAGTTCCAGGAAACCTGGTCGCTCAGGCTCCCCGATTCGGCGTGGGCCGCCGGGGGAAGTGCAAGGCAAGCGGCGATCAGCGCAACGCCCGCCAGCAGCAGGGTCGCGCGGCGCTTGAGGACGGACAGGGTCATGGGTCCTCCCATCTTCCGGGTGCGTGCCGGGCGGCGCTCGGCTGGCCTGCGCCGCCTCTACCTGCAAGTATAGGGCTTCAAGGGGGCAAAGCGTCCGCTGTTGCCCCAAGTGGGCGGTAGATTGTGGGAAGTTGGGCGGGTTTTCGTCCAGATTATGTGAAGCCGCAGCTCAGGTCGGCATGCTGCGGTATGGTGGGGCCACGCAATTATTTCCACTCGGGAAGGAGTCGGCATGGCACAGAGCATTTCCCGCCGCGGTGCGGTTCAGCTGATGGGCGCCCTGGGCGCAGCGGCAATGATGGGGTCTCTGGCGGGCTGCGGCAATGCGGCTGAGCCGGGCAAGCCGGCGGACCAGGCTGCTGATCTGGTCAAGAACGGCGACTTCCCGTCGGTGGTCGACGGCGCGGCCGACCCCTCCTTCTCCGCCCGCGTTGCCAGCCAGCTGCTGGCGGAGGCGCAGGACAACAGCTGCTTCAGCCCGGCATCGCTGTACGTGGCGCTGACCCTGCTGACCGTGGGCGTCAGCGGCACCACTCAGCAGCAGCTCGTCGATCAGCTGGGCGAAAAGGACGCCGAGGCCCTGTCCAAGGCCTGCCAGGCCGTGATCAGCGACCTGACCTTCGGCCCGACCTGCGGTACCGGCACCGACGAGGATCCGCGCCTGATGTTCGCCAACTCCCTGTGGGTGGACATGGGGTTCGAGCCCAAGCCCGACTACGCCAAGAAACTGGAGGACGACTTCGACGCCCAGATCAGCTCCGTTGACTTTGCGGACCCCAAGACCAACGAAACGGTTTCCAACTGGGTGAGCGAAAAGACCATGGGCCTGCTGAAGCCCCAGTTCCAGTTCGATGCCGCCATGGCGTTGGCCCTGGTCAACACGCTGTACTTCCGGGATTCCTGGCCGAACCCCTTCGAAAAGTCCCTCACCGAGCAGGCTGACTTCGCCGCCGCGCCCGGTGCCGTCAAGGCGGACTTCATGCACACGGTGCTGCACAGCGACTTTGCCGAGTTCGCCGAATGCCAGGTGGGCGAGCTGCGCTTTGCCAGCTCTGGCGCGGCCCTGCGCTTCATGCTTCCCTGGGAGGGCGGCAGCACCGCATCTCTCATGGAGGACCCGGCCCTGCTGGAGGCCCTGCTGGTCGCCCAGCTGGAGGAGTGCCAGGTCACCTGGTCGCTGCCGAAGTTCACCATCGAAAACACCTATGATCTGGTCCCCACCCTGCAGCAGATGGGCCTGACCGCCATGTTCGAGTCCTCCAAGGACTTCGAGTCCATGGTGACCGCCAAGGAGGGCACTACCCCGGAGATGGCGGTTTCCATGGTGCAGCAGGGCACCAAGATTGCCGTGGACGAAGACGGCGCCCTGGCCGCGGCCTACACCGCCATCGGCCTGAAGGCCACCGCCCTGCCGCCCCAGGACCAGAAGGAAGTGGAGTTCACCCTGGACCGTCCCTTCGTCTACGCGCTGATCGGCCGCGACGGCACCCCGCTGTTCGTGGGCCTGGTCCAGGATCCCACGGCGTAGCCGCTACAGCTCAACCACCGCGTACTCGAACGCGTGGTGGGGCTGGGACGAATATTCCAGCAGGTCCTCCACGCTGCAGTGCAGCGCTCGGGCAAGCCTGACCACGCACTCAACCTGGGCCTTGTTGATGTCCTTCCGACGCTGCTCGTACTGCTGCAGCGTCCGCACGGAAATTCCCGCAGCCCTGGCCAGCTGGCTTTGACTCAAGCCGGCGGCCAAGCGTTGTGCTTTCAGGGCCGATTCCGCGCGCACCTCCACGCACAGGCAGTCCATCTGGTCGCAGAACTGCGTCACGTCCATCTCGTGGAAGGGGTGGTACAGGTCCCGTACGGTCCCGATGGGCACCAGCTGCTGGATGCGGCCGAAGTCCTGCCCGCTTTCCCACTGGTAGTAGGCCAGCGCCCAGCCCGTCCAGAACTCGGGGGAGGCTCCGCCTATGGGGGCGAAGCTCCGCTCCAACTCCCGATAGCGGGAGCGGTCCCTTTGGAACCCTGTTTCGTCCGTGGCTTGAATCACGTCCAGCGCCAGTTCCACGCCGGAGCGCCCGGCAATCAGGCAGGGCTCCCCGAGGCCGAAGCGCTGGGCCAGGCCCGATGCCAGGAACCGGTCGTAGAATGCCGCAAGGTCGAACCGGCAGCCGTTGACGGCAAAGTCCAGCATGGATCCCAGCGTTCGCTGGGCTTCCAGGACGTACAGGTCGCTATAGGCACGCATCGCCAGGCCTCATTTCCTCGTCGAGTATTTGCGTGATGTACAGATCGCCGCGGCGGCGCTTCGACCGCTCCACGTCGAAGTACTTGCGTCGGGCCGTGCGGTCCCGTTCCTCTCGTCGCGGAAGCCACACGCTGCGCGGCACCTCCCGGGCTTCCCGGAACTCCAGGCGCTCGAAGGCCCGGGCGGACTTGATCACGGTCTGCTGGCCCAGGTCGCCCAGGCGCATGGCGTTGTTCAGCTGCCGGTAGGATATGGTGCCCATGATGAAGTCCTGGGCGAAGGTGAAGTAGCTGTCGTTCGCGCGGAATCCCTTCACCACGTCGGCGTCGTCCAGATCCACGTAGAAGTGCTCCAGCAGATACTCCCGCGCCTCCAGCGCCAGGGGAGCGCGCACGTCGAAGGTCCGGTTGGCCAGCAGCGTGGTCAGCCAATGGAGGGTACACAGGCCCACGCTTTCGAAGTCCACCACGGTAAGGCCAGAGTCGTCGAAAACGTACTTGTTGGCATAGCCGTCGGTCCCGCGTCCCACGGCCCATTCGCAGGCCATTTCCAGCGACGCGGTGCAGTAGAATCCCAGGCCATAGTCGTTGCGCGGGTTGCCCACGCCGAACCGGGGCTTTTCGACAATGCGGTCGGAGCCGTGGTACAGGATCAGCCTTGTCATGGGACCTCCTTGCTATGCGCCTGTGGGCGTATAGTTTAGCATGCGCAGGGGCGATTTCGTCCCACATGTGAAAATCGTGTTTCATTGGGCGCCGATGCCCTGATTTGCCTGCTCCCAGGTGCGCAAAGCGGTATTCTGTAGTACTGGAAAAGTTCGGGGGGTGCGTGTGCGCCCGACTACTGAAGGGTTGAACATGGGTGGTTTCTTCGGCGCTGCTTCAAAGCGCGATGTTTGCATTGACGTCTACTTCGGCGTGGACTTCCATTCTCATCTGGGCACCAAGCGTGCGGGCATGATTGCGCATCATCCTGAGCAGGGCTTCCAGCGAGACATCCACTCCATTGAGAACACGCCCTTCCGTACCAAGTTCGAAAGCTTCCTGGACAAGGCCAAGGGCACCACGGTCATCGGCTGCATTTCTGACGCCGACCCGCAGCCCCTCATGGTCAAGTCCCACCTGGGCCTGTTCGCCCTCACGACCGTGGGCGTGATCAACAACCAGGACGAAATCATCGAGCGCTACCTGGCTGACTGCGGCCAGCAGTTCATGGCCATGAGCAACGGCGCCGTGAACCAGACCGAGCTGGTGGCCGCTATCATCAACAAGGAGGACGACCTGGTCAGCGGCCTGCGTCACGCCCAGGAGATCATCGAAGGCTCCATGACCATGCTGCTCATGACGGATCAGGGCGAAATCTTCGCTGCCCGCGACCGTCTGGGCCGCCTGCCGGTGATCATCGGCAAGGACGACGACGGCTACTGCGTGACCTTCGAAAGCTTCGTCTACCACAAGCTGGGCTATGAGGACGAATACGAGCTGGGCCCCAATGAGATCGTGCGCATCACCAAGGACGGCTACGAGACCGTGCGCGAGGCCGGCGAGGACATGAAGATCTGCGCCTTCCTGTGGACCTACTACGGCTACCCCAACTCCACCTACGAGGGCACCAACGTGGAGGTCATGCGCTATCGCAACGGTGAGATCATGGCCCAGGACGAAATGGACGACGGCACCATGCCCGACGTTGACTACGTTGCCGGCATTCCCGACTCCGGCCTGCCCCATGCCATCGGCTACTCCACCCGCAGCGGCAAGACCTTCGCCCGCCCGTTCGTGAAGTACACCCCCACCTGGAGCCGTAGCTTCATGCCCAGCAACCAGGCGGTTCGCAACCACGTGGCCAAGATGAAGCAGGTGCCCGTGCCCGAGCTGATCGACGGCAAGAAGCTGCTGTTCGTGGACGACTCCATCGTTCGCGGCACCCAGATGCGCGAAACCGTTGACTTCCTGTACGGCCTGGGCGCCAAGGAAGTGCACATGCGCTCCGCCTGCCCGCCCATCATGTACGGCTGCAAGTACCTGAACTTCAGCAGCAGCAAGTCGGAAATGGAGCTGATCGCCCGCCAGGTCATCGACAAGCTGGAAGGCGATGCCGGCCTGGAGCACATCGAAGAGTACGCTGACGCCCGCACCGAGCGCGGCAAGTGCCTGCTGAAGAGCATCTGCGAGGAAATGGGCTTCGACTCCCTGCGCTATGCCAGCCTGCAGGGCCACCTGGAGGCCATTGGCATTGACCCCTCCAAGGTCTGCACCTACTGCTGGAACGGCAAGGAGTAGGTTTCGTCGGCGGCGTTTTCGCCCATAGAGCATGTGACCGAGCGGGTCGGGGGAACGCCTCCGGCCCGCTTTTTCATGCACGGGGGCGGGGGACCCCGGCTCGACTGACCTATAATAGTGCGGTTGAATTGATGGGGAGAAAGGGACTTTCCATGAAGAAGACTTATGGATTGAACAGGGGTTTTGCCGCTATGACCGTGGCAGTGGCCGTGACGGCCGCAGTGCTGGCCACGACGTGCGTTCTGTGCGCGCCCAGCACGGCTCAGGCTGCCGTTCGAGGCACCGATGTGGCCAAGCCCGCCAGCGGCTACGATCTGGTCTATACCTACGGCGAGTTCTACAGCGCAGGCAAGGACGCCGTGCTCAAGCGCATCAACGCCATCCGCAAGGAAGCCTACAACGAGGGCCTGGTCAAGACGTACAAGCCTATGAAGTGGGCGTCAGAGCTGGAGTGGATCGCCCAGACTCGCGCTGCGGAGGCAGCCGTTGCGCCAGGCCATACGCGTCCGGGCAGCGTCAATCTGTTCGGCCTTAAGAAGAACGGCATCTCCACGCATGGCGAGAACCTTGCCTGGAACTATCTGGGCGATTCCGACGCCATGATGCTGGCCATTAACCAGTGGTATGACGAAAAGGCCGACTATGAGCGGTACCTGGCCGGCAAGCCCTGCGGCGTGATCGGCCACTACACCTCCCTGATATCGGAGGACTTCGACTACGTTGCCCTGGGTCAGTTCACGTCCCGCACTACCAACGGTTCCTACATGGCCAGCACGGTTGCCGCTGAGTTCGGCACAAAGTACTGGTACGACTGGGACGGCGTGACGCCTGGAACGGCAGAGGTGGGTGTGAAGGGCAAGCGCTTCCAGGCCTTGGAGGTCAGCAAGAAGACCCTGGCCAGGCAGCGCTGGGCGGTGCCCTATGGCAGCAGCCGTACGTTGAACACCTATGTCACCACCTCCCAGGAAACGTCGCGTGGCGTAAAGATTGCTTGCACCGTGTTCCCCCTGGTGAGCCCCAGCTGGTCCATGCCGCGCAATTCCGTGGTCAGCCTGACCAAGGTGTCTGGCAAGAAGGCCACCTTCAAGGGCAAGAAGATCGGCTCCGCCGTGGTGACCCTGACCGACGCCGCCACCGGCAAGGTCGTGAAGCGCACCGTCACCGTGGTTCCCAAGGGCACGCCCCTGCGCAGCCTGACCGGGGGATCCAAGAAGATCGTCGCCAAGTGGGACAAGCAGACCACCCAGGTTTCCGCCTATGAGGTGGCCTATCGGCAGAAGGGCTCTTCCACCTGGAAGTACAAGAAGGTGAGCAAGGCCACGCCGCAGACCACCATCCGCAATCTGAAGTCGGGCAAGTACTACTACGTGAAGGTCCGCACCTACAAGGTGCTGGGCGGTAAGACCTACAACAGCTTCTGGTCCAAGACCCGCTCGGTCCGCACCAAGTAGGCTTTCGGGTCCGAACATAGCCGGGGGCTCCGCTGCGCTGGCGGCTATTTCGCCCCCATGACATATGGTCAAGCGGGTCGGGAGATGCTCCCGACCCGTTGTTTTTTGCCGCACTACCAGCGAAAACGCAGTTTTCTACACACTTCCTCCACATTTGTGCGATAATGCGCTAGTTTCGATTCCCCTAGGTAGAAAGGTACCATCGTGGATCTTGTTCAACTCACGGGCGATATCGACAGCTTCATGTACACCTACATTTTGGTGATCCTGCTTGTTGCTGCCGGTGTCTACTTCAGCATTCGCACGAAGTTCGTGCAGCTGCGCTTCATTCCGGATATGTTCAAGCACATCATGGAAAAGAAGCACAACAAGGACGGCAAGGCCGTCAGCTCCTTCCAGGCCATGATGATCTCCACCGCATCCCGCGTGGGCACCGGCAACATCGCCGGCGTGGCTACGGCCATTGCCATGGGCGGTCCCGGCGCCGTGTTCTGGATGTGGGTCATGGCTCTGCTGGGCTCCGCTTCTGCATTCATCGAGTCCACCCTGGCTCAGGTGTGGAAGGTCAAGAACCCGGACGGCTCCTTCCGCGGCGGTCCTGCTTACTACATCGAGCAGGTGCTTAAGCAGCGCTGGCTGGGCGTGATCTTCGCCATCTCCCTGATCCTGTGCTTCGCCTTCGGCTTCAACGGCCTGCAGGCGTTCAACACCGCCAGCTCCCTGGAGCACTACTTCCCGGACTACATGAACAACGGCATGGCCGCTGGCGTGGGCATCTTCCTGGCTGCCCTGTTCGCTTTCACCATCTTCGGTGAGAACGACCGCATCTCCACCATCACCTCCGCCCTGGTTCCGGCCATGGCCATGGTGTACATCTTCCTGGCACTGGCCGTCACCGTCATGAACATCGGTGAGCTGCCGGCTGTCTTCGGCTACATCATCTCCAACGCCTTCGATTTCCAGAGCATCTTCGGCGGCTTCGCCGGTAGCTGCATCATGCTGGGCATCAAGCGCGGCCTGTTCTCCAACGAAGCAGGTATGGGTTCCGCTCCGAACGCCGCTGCTGCCGCTGACGTGAGCCACCCGGTCAAGCAGGGCCTGATCCAGTCCCTGTCCGTCTACATCGACACCCTGCTGCTGTGCACCTGCTCCGCCATGATGGTCATGGTCTTCTACGTGCAGGATCCGGCAACCGCCACCACCCTGAACGGCATTCCGCTGGTTCAGATGGCCGTGAGCAACGTGTTCGGCGAAAACGGCATCATGGTCGTGACCTTCGCCATCTGGTGCTTCGCCTTCAGCTCCATCATCGGCAACTACTTCTACGCCGAGAGCAACTTCCTGTTCATCACCAAGAACAAGATCGCCCTGCTGATCTTCCGTCTGTGCTGTCTGCTGATCGTCTTCGCAGGCGCTTGCAACAGCTTCGACCTGGCATGGAACCTGGCCGACATCTTCATGGGCTTCATGGCCATCATCAACCTGATCGTGATCTTCATGCTGGGCAAGTGGGCCTTCAAGCTGCTGGACGACTACACCGAGCAGCGCAAGGCCGGCAAGGACCCCGTCTTCATTGCCGAGAACATCCCCGGCCTGCCCGCCACCGAGTGCTGGCATGCTGAGGACCATGCTCAGGCCAGCGACGCCAACCCGGTGAAGGAGTTCACCGGCGAGGTCTTCGACGCGCTGACCACCCCGAAGGACCCGCAGTAATCACTGCGACTCCCTGAGGCTCCAAGGCCCCGGGCCCGGCAGATCGCCTGCCAGGCCCGGGGCCTTTTCTATTGCAGGACGAAAACGCCGTTTCTGCGCCGGCTTGGTACGGAGCGGGTCTTTCGCCCTGAAAAGCAAAAGGGGCGGCCGAACGAACGGCCGCCCCAAGGGAATGCATTGCGTGCGAGCTTAGAACTCCGCGTTGCCCACGGTGCGCGGGTGGGGGATCACGTCGCGGATGTTGCTGACGCCGGTCAGGTACATGACCAGGCGCTCGAAGCCCAGGCCGAAGCCGGCGTGCTTGCAGGAGCCGTAGCGGCGCAGGTCGCAGTAGTAGGTGTACTGCTCGGCGTCCATGCCCAGCTCGGCAATGCGGCGCTCCAGCACATCCAGGCGCTCCTCACGCTGGGAGCCGCCGATGATCTCGCCAATGCCCGGCACCAGGCAGTCGGCGGCGGCCACGGTCTTGCCGTCGTCGTTCAGGCGCATGTAGAAGGCCTTGATGGCGGCGGGGTAGTCGTACACGAAGGTGGGCTTCTTGAAGTGGGACTCGGTCAGGAAGCGCTCGTGCTCGGTCTGCAGGTCAATGCCCCACTCGACCGGGAACTCGAACTTGTGGCCGCCGGCGATTGCCTTCTCCAGGATCTCGATGGCCTCGGTGTAGGTGACGCGAGCGAAGTCGCTGCCGGCCACGTGCTCCAGGCGCTGGATCAGGCCCTTGTCCACGAACTTGTTGAACATGTTCAGCTCGTCGGGGCAGCGCTCCATGACGTAGCGGATGACGTACTTGAGCATCTCCTCGGCTACGTTCATGTCGTCTTCCAGGTCGGCGAAGGCCATTTCCGGCTCCACCATCCAGAACTCGGCGGCGTGGCGGGCGGTGTTGGAGTTTTCCGCGCGGAACGTGGGGCCGAAGGTGTACACGTCACCCATGGACATGGCAAAGTTCTCGGCATTCAGCTGGCCAGACACGGTCAGGTGGGCCGGACCGCCGAAGAAGTCCTGGCTGTAGTCCACGTTGCCCTTGTCATCCAGCGGCGGGTTGGCCGGGTCGATGGTGGTCACGCGGAACATCTCGCCTGCGCCCTCGGCGTCGGATGCGGTGATGATGGGGGTGTTCACGTAGGCGAAGCCACGCTCCTGGAAGAAGGAGTGGATGGCGAAGGCCGCCACGGAGCGCACGCGGAACACGGCGCGGAACAGGTTGGTACGGGGACGCAGATGCTGCTGGGTGCGCAGGAACTCCACGGTGGCGCGCTTCTTCTGCAGCGGGTAGTCGGGAGCGGATGCGCCCTCCACCTCGATCTGGGTGGCGGTCAGCTCGAAGGGCTGCTGGGCGTCCGGGGTCAGTTTCAGGGTGCCGGTGGCAACCAGGGCAGCGCCCACGTTCTGGCGGGCGATCTCGTCGTAGTTCTCCAGGGCCTCACGGCTCATGACCACCTGCAGGTCCTTGAAGCAGCTGCCGTCGTTGAGGGCGGCAAAGCCGAAGTTCTTCATGTCGCGGATGGAGCGGACCCAGCCCGCCACCGTCAGCGTGGCTCCGTCAAGCTGATCAGCGTCGGCAAAAAGCGTTGCGATGCGCGTACGTTGCATGCGTTCTCCTTGGTGTTGATACGGTGCCGAGTCGGCGTTGTGCCAGTTCGGCGGTCGGTCTGCTTATAGTAACGCGTAAACCTGGGACTGACCAGAAAGGGATTTGACCGTATAATCGAATGCGCGAATTTCATCAGGAGCATTGGCTGAAAGGAACTCACATGGCTCAGGAACACCAGCATATTCAGGGCGAAAACCAGGCTGCACGCGCTGCCGGCCGCCGCAAGAAGGTTGTGATCCTGGCCACTGGCGGAACCATTGCCGGCGTGGGAGAGGAAGGCAAGTCCACCGGCTACTCCTCCGGTCAGCTGAGCGTGGACGACCTGCTGCGTGACGTGCCCCAGATTGCCGACGTGGCTGAAATCGAGGCCTACCAGATCTGCAACGTCAACTCCGACGACATCACGGCCGAGATTTGGCTGGACCTGGCCCGCATCATCGACGACCTGGCCCTGCGCTCCGACGTGACCGGCTTTGTGGTGACCCATGGCACTGACACCATGGACGAAACCGCCTACTTCCTGAACCTGGTCCTGCATACCGGCAAGCCCGTGGTCCTGACCGGCTCCATGCGTCCGTCCACGGCCACGTCCGCAGACGGCCCCATGAACCTGTACCAGGCCGTGGTCACCGCCGCCACCGCGGAGTCCCGCGCTAAGGGCGTGCTGGTCGCCTTCAGCGGCCGCCTGTACAACGCCCGTGACGTGCAGAAGACCAGCACCCACTCCATGACCACCATGTCCGGTGGTGAAAACGGCTCCTGCGGCACCATCCGCGACGACAAGATCTTCTACACGTCCCAGAGCACCAAGCGCCATACCGGCCACACCGAGTTCGACGTGTCCGAGCTGACGACCCTGCCCAAGGTCCAGGTGCTCTACTTCAACGTGGACGCCGACCCCGAGCTGATCTCCTTCGCAGCCCAGCGTTCCGACGGCCTGGTCATTGCCGGTGCCGGCGGCGGCGAGTTCAGCCAGAAGTTCGCTGATGCCATTGCCGCGGTGGACGTACCCGTGGTGGTGAGCTCCCGCGTGGGCTCTGGCGTGATCATGGACAGCACCATGGTGTGCGAAAACGCCATCCCCGGCAACGATCTGCCGCCCATGAAGGCTGCGGTCCTGCTGCGCCTGGCCCTGACCGTCACCAGCAACCCTGCGCTCATCGCCCGCATGTTTGACCTGTACTAGGGACGGGCGACCCTAACGGAACAAGAAAGCCCCGCGGCTCTTGCGTGAGCCGCGGGGCTTTGTACTGCTTGGGCTTGGTTTCGTCCTGAAATGCTCTTATACCTTGGAGCAGTACTTCAGGCTGATCCAGCCGCGACCGTCAATGAGCAGGCCCCAGTCCTTGTAGACCTTGAAGATGGTGACCTTGGAGCCCTGAGCCAGGTGGCCCTTGATCTTGCCGGTGGTGTCGTAGGTGGAGCGGATGAACAGGCCGTCCTCGGGGTTGACCTTCACGCTGAAGGGATCCGTCAGGCGAGCCCACTTGGCGTACACCCGGATGTTCTTCTTGGTGCCCTGGCGCACGTACACGCGCTGGGTGGTGTAGGAGCTGCTGGTGTACCAGCCCTTGAACTTGTAGCCCACGCGGGTGGGGGTCTTCAGCTTGAAGGTGGGCGTGGTGGCGTAGAAGCTCTTGCGCTGCCCCGTGGCCTGGGTGCCGTTGTTCAGGTAGTAGGTGATGGTGTACTTGGTGGGCGTAGGCGCGGGCTTGGACTCGTCAACGCCGGTGGCCGGCTTCTCTGCGGAGCCGCTGCTGCTGCCTAGGCTGGCCAGCAGGGAAAGGGCCTGCTTGCGCTCGGTGTTGTGCAGGCGGTCGTATACGCCAATCTGCACCGCGGAGCTGCAGGCGTAGAAGTGCACCATGTACTTGCCGGCAATGCCGAGCTGGCGCGACTTTTCCGTGGAGGCAATCTTGATGGCGCCGGAGGCCGGCTTGGTGGAGGTGACCTCGGAGCGCTCGTAGTAGATGGCGTTGATCAGCTGCTTTTCCGTCAGAGACGTGCGCCAGCCGCCCAGGTCCTTCAGGGCCAGCTTGAACACGCGCTCGCAGGAGCCCTGGGGGCCGTGCTGGATGGCGGTGCTGAACAGGACCGAGCGCAGGGCCCAGGTGTAGTTGGCGGTGCTGAACCCGGGCGCGGCCTTCTTCCAGTAGGAAACGGCCGGGTTGTAGTAGACCTTCTTGCAGTACAGGTACTGGCGGGTGAAGAAGTCGGTGCGATAGGACGAAGCAATGCTGCGCCACACGCTGTTGAAGGAAGAGGTGCTGGTTGCGGCGCACAGGCGCTTGCCCCAGCTGGCGTAGCGGCTGTTGGAGCTGGCCTTGAGCCAGCGGGCGAAGCCGCGGGCGTTGTCGTAGCTCATCTGGTAGGCGCCGTAGGCGCAGCCGGAGTCGATGCACGCGGGATCGTTTCCCGATTCGTAGGTGGAGCACAGGGTGCCGTAGGCGCGGTCAGCGTGAGCCTGTCCGGGCAGGGCGGCGGCCAGCGCGAAGGCGGCCAGGAGTGCGGCAAGGGCAAGGCCCAGGACCGTTACTTGTGCGTTATTGGTGCGTTGCATGGTCGGTTGTCCTTCTACCTGCGGTCAAAGTATTTGTTCATGATACCATTGCCCTCTGACTATGCTGAAAGGGGGCGAAAATGAAGCGCAGCATCTCCACACCCGCGTCCGCGCTGGCCGACGGCCGCAGCGGCGGGATGCTCAGGCTGGTTTTCGTCCTGATGTTATGCCTGATGGCGGGCCTGGCCTGCTCCGGGCTGAGCTCCTGCGGCAACGGCCAGGCGTCAGCCCAGGCGGACGCGCCGGCTGCTCAGGAGGAGCCGGCGGAGTATCCGCTGGTGTACAAGCTGCGTGGCGGAAAGCTTTCCGCGGACGTGCCGGAATCCCTGGCGAAGGGCCAGACCCTGGACGTGTCCGAGCTGCCCGAGCCCACCCGCAAGGGCTACAAGTTCCAGGGCTGGTACACGGACGGCTCCTACAAGACCGAGGCGACCCAGCTGGTGGGAGAAAAGTCCTCCAAGCACCGGGTGCTGGTGGCCAAGTGGAAGATGGAGCAGTACTCCATCCGCTACGTGACCCTGGGTGGCGTGCTGCCCGACGACGTGCGCACCAAGTACTCCGTCAAGACCAAGGACTTCAAGTTCGAGGAGCCGACCCGTGCCCGCTTCGAGTTCCAGGGCTGGTACAAGGACGCCAGCTACACCAAGAAGGTCAGCGGCCTGGCCCACGGCTCCACGGGGGACCGCACCTACTACGCCAAGTGGAAGCTCATCCCCGGCGACGAGTACTTCTTTGCCCAGAACGACAAGTCCAGCGACTGGTGGGACCTGCCCTACTGGGGTCAGCGCATAGGCGGCAAGGGCTGCGGCCTGGTCAGCTACACCATGGCCATTGACGTGCTGACCGGCGCAAATCTGACGCCGGCGGACATGCACGCCCTCCGCGGGGGAGAAAAGGGCGGTTGGAACGGCTCCGACGGCACCCCGCGGAGCAAGAAGGGCTCCAACCTGACCCACAAGGAGTGGTCGGAGCAGAACTTCGGCGTGACCATGAGGGTGACGGAAAGCTATCCGTCCAACGAGAAGCTGGCCGCCGGCCTGGATGCGGGCCATGTGTATCTGGTGAGCCGCGGCGGCAACAAGTGCTTCAAGGACGCCGCCGGCACCTGGCACTACCACGCCGGCCACTACGTGCTGCTGTATCGGCACGACCCCAAGACCAACACCTTCTACATCCACGATCCCAGCGGCAACACGGTGCAGCAGCAGCGCCTGAACCAGGCGGTGCCCTACTCTGCGTCGGACATGCGCCGCTGCGTGAAGTCCCGCGGCTTCCAGATCACCGAGATGTGGGTCAAGGAGGGCATGGACCCCACCGCGGAGGACCTGGCCCTGTATGAAGCAGCCTTGGCGGACGAAAAGGCCGCGGGGAAGGACCAGTAGTGGGACTCTTCGACTTTCTGTCCAAGCCCGCCCATAAGGAGTGGGACCAGATCTTCTTTGCCCAGAACGACCAGACCAGCGACTGGTTCGACCTGCCGTATTGGCGCAAGGGCGTGTCCGGCAGCGGCTGCGGCCTGGTCTGCTACACCATGGCCGTGAACATGCTGGCCGGCACCGACCATACGCCCCGAACCATGTACGACCTGCGCGGCGGTGCGGAGGGCTGCTGGCTGGGCAGCGACCTGACGGCCTCCAGCACCCTGGGACAGCTGGAGGACCCGCCCCTGACCCATAGGGAGTTTTCCCAGAAGCACTTCGGCCTGACCATGGGGACCATGCGCAACCTGGACTTCGGCCAAAGCGAAGCCGAAAAGGCCGCGGCGGTGGAGGAATGCCTGGGCAAGCTGCGCCGGGGCCTGGGCAAGGGCCGGGTGTACTTCGTCACCCGTGGCGGCGGCGACTGCTTCAAGAACGCCCGGGATGAATGGGAGTACCACGAGCGCCACTACGTGCTGCTGTACCGCTACGATGCCCGCACCCGCACGTTCTTCATCCACGATCCCAGCGGGGACACGCCCCAGGCCATTGCCCTGCACCAGGCGGTGCCCTATTCCGAGGATGACATGCGCAAGGTCCTGGGTTTTCGGACCATGGCCATTGGCTGGATGGAGCCGGACCGCTAGCGGTCGTCCACGGCGACCACGTGAAGGATGCTTTCGCCCTGCTCCTCTGAAACCGTGAAGCGCACGTCCTGGCTGCCGAAGGCCATGGCGTACACGCGCTCCGGGTCGTGCTGGAACGACGGACGGGGGTCCTGGGCAAGCACGTCGGTGAGGGCCTGCAGCTTGTCCGCCGGCACCTTGGCCTGCAGCTCGGCGGGGAAGTCCACCGTGGCCGGATGCCAGCTGCGCTCGTCGGTGAACCCGCCGGTGGCGGCGGGGTGGCAGTCGGCCGAGGGCAGGTAGGGCTTGATGTCGAAGATGGGCGTGTTGTCCCGCAGGTCCGCGCCGGTCACGTGCAGCACGGGGCCGCGGTCGGTGATTTCGACCCGTTCCAATTTCACGGACGAAAGGCCCAGCGCGTTGGGACGGAAGGGGCTGCGGGTGGCGAAGACGCCCATGCGCTCGTTGCCGCCCAGGCGCGGGGGACGAACCGTGGGGCTGAAGGCGGGGGTGCCGTCGGGACCCGGGCGCTCCACGCCCTCGAACTGCCAGATCAGCCACAGGTGGCTGAAGCCCTCTATGCCGCGGACGGCGGCGGGGTCGGCGAACTTCGGCTCGAAGTGGATGGTGGCCTTCAGGCTGTCCACCACGCCGCTTTGGCGGGGCACGCCGAATTTCTGGGGAAAATCAGTATGTATGTGCGCGATAACTTCCATGAGCGTTATTATATGCCACTGGAAATCCTGCCGCTGACCGCGGCTTTTTTATGGTTTGAATCGAAGGGGTCCTGAATGGATAACGTGAGGAAGCGAGTTCCCGGCGTGGCGCTGTGCGCCGTTGCTGCCATCCCGTGCTGGTTCCTGGGCATGGCGCTGCCCGTGGTGGGCGGCCCGGTGTTCGGCATTCTTCTGGGCATGGTGATCGCCCTGTTCTGGCGCGGTGACCGTGGCAGCTTGAAGGAGGGCATCCAGTTCTCCTCCAAGAAGGTGCTGCAGTACGCCGTTATCCTGCTGGGCTTTGGCCTGAACCTGGCCCAGGTCGCACAGGTGGGCGCCCTTTCGCTGCCGATCATCGTGTCCACCATCGCCACCGCGCTGATCGTGGCCTTCGTCATGTGCAAGGTCATGAAGGTCCCGGGCCGCACCGCCACCCTGGTGGGCGTGGGCTCCTCCATCTGCGGCGGCTCCGCCATTGCGGCCACCGCGCCGGTCATCAAGGCTGACGACGAGGAGGTGGCCCAGGCCATTTCCGTCATCTTCCTGTTCAACGTGGTGGCTGCGCTGATCTTCCCCACGCTGGGCACGCTGCTGGGCCTGTCCAACGAAGGCTTCGGCATCTTCGCCGGCACCGCCGTGAACGACACCTCCTCCGTGACCGCCGCGGCTGCCGCCTGGGACGGCATGCACCCGGGGTCCAACGCCCTTGACCAGGCCACCATCGTGAAGCTGACCCGTACCCTGGCCATCATCCCCATCACGCTGGTGCTGGCCCTGTGGCAGGTCCGCAAGGCCAAGGCCGAGGCCGCGGCCGCTCAGGCGCAGGCAGAGGGCGAAGGCGCCCTGGGCAACTTCAGCCTGAAGCGCGCGTTCCCCCTGTTCATCCTGTGGTTCATGGTGGCTTCCGCCGTGACCACCGTCGTCATGGCCTGCGGCGGCAGCGCCGAGCTTTTCGCCCCGCTGAAGGATCTGTCCAAGTTCTTCATCATCATGGCCATGTTCGCCATTGGCCTGAACACCGACCTGGTGAAGCTGGTCAAGACCGGCGGCAAGCCCATTGCCCTGGGCTTCGTGTGCTGGGTCTGCATCGCCGCCGTGAGCCTGGGCGCTCAGCAGCTCCTGGGCATCTGGTAGAAGGGGACGAAACCCCCGCTGTCCTCGCGCCCGCAGCGCGTCGTGCGGCTCCCGATCGCCTGCCGGGTGTGTTGTTGTGGTGAAGGGCTCCGCGAACTGGTACCATCAAGGGACCACATCTGTTCAAAAGGGGATCTAACATGCAACACGAACAGTCCGTGCGCGTGCCGCGCCTGATGGCGTGCGCCGTGCTTTCCTTCGCCCTGGTGGCTGCCACGGCTCCGACGGCCCACGCCGCGCTGACCCAGCTCAACATCGGTGACGACGGCTACACCGAGTCCGATATCTCGCCCACCAAGCGCACCAGCTACGTGATCAAGTACCACCTGAACGGCGGAGACCAGCCTCTGGGCCAGACCGTCCGCGTGTTCAAGGGCCAGTCCCTGGCCGTGTCCAAGCTGAAGAAGCCCACCCGCCCCGGCTACACGTTCGCGGGCTGGTACACCACCAGCTCCCTGAAGACTGCCGCCACCAAGGTCCAGGGCGTGTCCACCACCTCCAAGCGCACCCTGTACGCCAAGTGGAAGAAGGCCAGCACCTCCCAGAAGGCGGGCACCTACGTGATCCGCTATCATCTGCGGGGCGGCAAGCAGGCGGCCAACCAGCGCACCACCTTCACCAAGTCCACGGCTACCTTCACCCTGAAGAGCCCCACCCGCGCGTGCTACACGTTCGCGGGCTGGTACACCAACAGCTCCCTGACCAAGAAGATCACCAAGGTCGCCAAGGGCACCGCCAAGAACCTGGACCTGTACGCCAAGTGGAAGTGGAAGGGCGCCAACTACGCCTTCTTCGGTCAGAACGACAAGACCAGCGACTGGTACAACCTGCCCTACTGGAGCGGCAAGAACATCGGCGGCAGCGGCTGCGGCCTGGTCAGCTACACCATGGCCATCGACATCCTGACCAAGGGCAGTTACACCCCGCGCGACATGTACTATCTGCGCGGCGGCCTGAAGGGCTCCTGGCGCGGGTCCGACCTGACGGGCAGCAGCACCAACGGCCAGCTGGAGTCCCCGAAGCTGACCCACAGCCAGTTCAGCGAGAAATACTTCGGCGTGAAGCAGGTCACCATGAAGAAGCTGGACTTCAGCACCCCGGCCAAGAAGACCCAGTCGGTGAACGAATGCATTGAGAAGATGAAGGACGGCCTGATGAAGGGCTACGTCTACCTGGTCAGCCGCGGCGGCGGCAAGTGCTTCATGAACTCCGACGGCGTGTGGGAGTACCACGGCGGCCACTACGTCATCTTCTACAAGTACGATGCCAAGCGCAACGTCTTCTACTCCCATGACCCCAGCGGCAACGTCTACAACACCATCAGCAAGCACCGCGCGGTCAAGTACAGCATCTCCGACATGAAGAAGTGCATCGGCTTCCGCGCCGGTCATATCGGCTACCTGTACAACGCCCTGTAGCAGCGGCCCAAAATAAGCAAGCGGGCGAAAGCAACGTCGCTTTCGCCCGCTTTTTCATGCTCGGGGGCTGGTGGCTGGTCCGGGGCGGTCCGCGGGATCGTGGCGCGCCGCTGCCGCGCGGCGCCGCCGGCTAGAAGGCCCGCACGGTGACGGAGCGGCCGCTGTTGGCCTTGGCAAAGCAGCTCTTGTAGGCAGCTACCTTGCCGGCATAGGTCCGCACCGTCTTCACCCGCGAGCCGCTCAGGCTGCCCTTCACCCGGTCCTTGCTCAGGGCCGTGCTGCAGACCTTCAGGGTCTTTGCTGCGGTGCCGCTCAGGGACTTGGCGCGGATGCCGATCACCTGGTAGCCGCAGCCCTTGTAGGGGACGCTGGCGCGCAGGGTCAGCGTGGTGGCCTTGCGCTTGGACGCGCTGGCAATGCGGGTCACGTAGACGCTTTTCTTGGAGACCACCTTGTAGGTCACGCCGCTGGCGGTGAACGTGGTGCCCACCTTTGCGCGCTTGGCGCAGCTCTTCTTCCAGCCGTCCTCCTTGGCGTAGGCGGTGCTGCGGGCCTTGTACTTGGTGGTGAGGGCGCCCTTGTAGAACACGGTCCAGCCGGAGCCTACGTTGTGGTCGTCGTCGCGCATGCCGGAGTCGGAGCGCAGCAGCCACCGGTGGCAGATGGAGTCCTTCCAGAAGTACTTGCCGGTCCACGAGTTGTCCCAGGTGGTGTCCACGTGATACCAGTTGGAGCCGATCTTCACCAGGTTCCAGGCATGCCCGCCGCCGCTGGCCACGCTCATGTTCTGCACGTACAGCGTGGTGAGCCCGGCGCGCTTCAGCAGCACCTGCATGCCCAGGGTGAAGCTCAGGCAGTCGCCCGTCCCCGCGGCAATGGTTCCGTAGGCGGACTTGTGGGTGTAGTTGCTGTCGTACACCCAGGTGTTGCTGCGGATGATCCAGTCGTGCAGCAGATGCACCCGCTGTGCCTTGCCGGTGGTGGAGTCGAACCCGCTCAGTGCGCGCTTGATGCCGGCCTCGAACTTCGTGCGCATGCGATCGATGGTTTCGTCCGAATACACACACGGATACAGCAGGTAGTCATTGTCGAACTTGCCGTTGCCCAGGGTGTTCACCCAGAAGTACTCGCCGCTGTAGTGCACCCGGTCCATGACCTGCTGCTTCTGCTTGCTGGTCAGCCCCAGGTCGCTGACCTTGACCTTGATGACCTGCGGCTGGTTGCGGTAGTCCTTGATCTTGGCCACGGAGCGCTTGAAGGCGGTCTCCATCTGGGCATCGGTGGCGGCTGCATGGGCCGGCTGGGGCAGGGCGAAGCTCAGGCCAGCGCCGCAGGCAAGGGCAAGGGCTGCCCCGCATAGGGCTGCGGCAGCAGCGCGGACGTACGGATGGGACGAAATACCGGTCACGAGTTCCTCCAATTACGCGGGTTCATGTTCCCATGGTAGCGAAAGAGGGGCCCCGCAGGACCCCTCTTCGTGCATTGGTTTGGCTACCGTTGCCTTAGACGATCTTGATGTAGAGGGTCTTGTAGACGTAGGAGCTCTTGTTGTAGGCGGTGGTGCCCTTGGCGTACATCTTCACCTTGATCTTATGGGTGCCCTTGCGGTCCTTCTTGGTCTTGTAGTCGGAGCAGTAGGCAAGCTTCTTATTGATGGTGATGGTGCCGGCGCTGCTGACCTTGATGGCCTTGCAGCCGCTGACCTTGGCGAACACCTTGGTGCCGTGGGTGCCGGAGGTGGTGATCTTGCCCTTCAGGGTGACCTTGCCCTTCTTGACGGTGGACTGCTTCACCTTGATGGTGGAGGCGGTGATCTTCGGGGACTGGCTGTACTTCTTCACCGTGACCTTGCAGTTCGGGGTGGTGAAGGTGCGCTTGGCGCCGTCCGGGCTGGTGAAGGTGAAGGTGCACTTTACGTAGGCGGTGCCGGCGGTGATGCCCTTGACGGTGCCTGCGGAGGACACGGTGGCGACCTTGGTGTTGGAGCTGGTCCACTTCTTGGTCATGGTGTCGCCCAGGGCGGTGTCGTTGGCTTCGTCGGTGGCAATGCAGGTTGCCTTCAGCGTGGCGGTCTTGCCCACGTAGACGGTCTTGCTGGTGGGGTTGATGATTGCGTCAGCCGTTGCGTTGTCGAACGCGAATGCAGAGGTAGAGGTGGCGGCAACTGCCATCACTGCTGCGACTGCAAGGGCGAACAGGGCAACGAGCTTGGTGCTCATGGTCTTTGCCTGATGCATGCTTTTCTCCTTACCTTCTTAGGTCGGGTACTATTCTTTCACGCGGTACCGAATGCGCGTGTGGTGCCTTGGTTAAGGTGTGCCGAAGCGGGAGGTCATCTTCGCAAAGCGCGCGTAATGCTCGGCTCGGTGCGCGTCGCTTACCAGGGCGTCGCACAGGCCCTCCTTCATCATACGCTTGGCCACCTTGGTCGGTTTGCTCAAAAAACCTCCTTCCAGGTCCATGGCGCTCACCTGCAGCGAGCAGCCGGCGTCCTTCAGCTGGTACACCGCATCGAAGTCCTTCCATGCGGTGGAGTACCTTTCGGGATGCGCTATTGTCACGTCCAACCCGTAGACGTTGCGCAGCTTGTCCACGGTCTGCTCCCACCCGAAGGGGATTTCGCCCCCTGAGTTGAACTCCAGCAGCAGCTGGTTGGTTCCATCCAGGCAGTAGCGGGGCGCGCAGTCCAGGCCGCGCTTCAGCAGGGTCTTGTAGTAGACCTCGAACCCCAGCTCCGCGGTCACGCCAGCGTCCGCTGAATGTTCCTTGAACTGGGCGAAACGGCTGCGGACCACGCCTTCGTCGAAGTCGTCCCAGCGCAGGTGCGGCGTGCAGACCATGCGGTCCACACCGGCCTCCTTGGCGGCAGCCAGCATGGCCAGGGTGTCGTCCCAGGTAGCGGCGCCGTCGTCAACGCCCCAGAGTATGTGGCAGTGCTGGTCGCGCATGGCCTAGGCCTGGTCCTTCTGCAGAGCTGCCTTGGCTTCGGGGCTGTTGGCGGGGACGGTCTTGTCCTCGTAGTAGTAGTCGTAGTAGTAGCCGTAGCTGCCGGCCTGGGCGCTCTTGCCGTTCATGGCCACGCCCAGGATGTTGGCGCCGGATGCCTTCAGCTGGTCCGTGGCGTAGGCGGCCTCGGCACGCTCGGTGTAGCCTTCCCGGGCTACCAGGATGGTGCCGTCAACCCTGCTGGCAATCACCGCTGCGTCGGAAAACGCTGCCACGGGCGGGGTGTCAATGATCACGTAGTCGTAGGCTTCGCCCAGGTCCTTGAGCAGGTCGGCGAAGCTCTGGGAATCGATGATGGCCTCGGGGTTGGGGATGCCGCCCTCTGCGTTCAGGAAGAACAGGCCCTCGTCGTTGGTGGCCACAATGGCCTCCTCCGCGGTGCACTCATGGCTGAGCACGGCGTGGACGCCGTGGGGCGTGCGCACGTCCAGCATGCCCTGCAGGCAGCGGCGGCGCATGTCGCCTTCCACCATCAGGACCTTCTTGCCTGCGCGGACCATGGCCAGCGCCAGGGCAACGGCTACGGTGGTCTTTCCTTCGTTGGGAGCGGAGGACGTGATCACGATGGTCTTGATGGGTTTGTCCACGCTGCAGAAGCGGATGTTCGCCATGAGGGTGGCAGCGGCGTTCTGGAAGGCGTCGCTGCGGCTGATGGCGATGCTGGGGCGCAGGTCCTTCTTGCGCTTACTCTTGAACAGTGCCATTACCTACGACCTCCCTTCTGCTCCGGGAAGCGGCCGATGACCGGCAGCCCCAGGCCCTCGGTTATGTCCTCGTCATTGCGGATGGTGGTGTTCACCATGTCCATGAGCACCACCAGGGCAACGGCCAGGAACAGGCCGGCCAGCAGCGCAACCAGGGTGTACATGGCGCGGCGCGGGCCGGAGGGCTTGTCCGGTGCCTTGGCCTGGGTGATGATGTTGACGGCCTTTACGTCCATGACCTTGGTGGCCGTGGAACCGATCTCCGACGCCAGCTTGTTGGCGATCAGAGCGACGTTGTTGGGGTCGCCGCCGGTCACGGAAAGCTTGATCACGCGGGTGGTGGTGGAGGAGGTGATGTTGACCTTGTAGCCCTCCAGGTCCTCCATGCCCAGGGCCAGGGCGGTGTTGTTCTGCACCTGCTCGTTCTTGGCCAGCTCGGCAAAGTCGTTGGCCAGCAGCTGAGAGGCGTTCAGGTCGCCGTAGGACGGGCCCGCCTCAGCGCTCTGGGCAGTGGTCTCCGTCTTGGACAGCGCGTAGATGGACGTTTCCGCGGTGTACTGGTTGGGCATGAATCCCCAGCAGTACACGGCTGCTACCAGGGCAAAGGCCACTGGCAGCGCCACGACCAGGCGCAGGTGCTTGCGCAGCAGCTGCAGCAGTTCCAGCAGTGTCATTTCCTCAGTTCCTCCCTTGCTTGGCGGTAGGGTCCGCTAGTCGATCCGCGTGTAGAACAGGTCCAGGACCGTTTCCAACACGCTGTTGTCGTTCAAGTAGTAGCGCTCCAGCTCCACGCCGTCGGAGCCGGTGGCCAGCTTGGTCCTTCCCTTGATGGTGCAGGTTTCCAGCTCCACCTTCTTGCCGGAGGCAAAGCAGGACACCAGGTAGCCGATCTCGCTGGCGCCCAGGTTGGTCACCGCGCGGCTCTTCACGGCATCGTACATGCCCATGATGCCCTTGGCGCCGCCGGAGCGGGCGGCGGTCAGGAACGCCTGGGCGAACTGGATCTGCCGACGCTGGCGGTCCAGGGCGGACTCGTCCACGTCAATATCGCGATAGCTCACGTAGCGCCAGGCGTTTTCGCCCTGAAGGAGCACTTCCTGCCCCTTGCGGATGGGCGTCCCGGGGATGGTCTCCAGGGCTTCGACCCGCACGCCTCCCAGCATGCCCGTGGCTTCCACCAGGCCCTTTTCGTCGAAGGCGAAGTAGTGGTTCAGCGGCATGCCGTACATGAGGGTCGAAACGGACTTCAGCGTGTTTTCCGCGGCCCGCTTGTCGGTGTTGGGGAACTGGGCGTAGGCCAGGCACAGCTGGGCGCGGCGGGTGGCCTTCAGGCTGCCGTCCTCCTTGAACACGTCCAGGTCCACGATGGAGTTGCGGGGGATCACGCACAGCTTGACCCGGTTGGTCTTGGTGTCCATGGTCAGCAGCAGGTTGGCGTCGGCGCAGCTGTAGTCGGGGCGGCTGGTGTAGCCGGATTCGTCGTCGTAGCCGATGATCAGGGCGCTCACCACGTTTTCGTTGTAGGCGTAGCGGTGGCCCTTGTGCTCGATGACGCTGCCGTCGTCTTCGGACTCCACTTCCTCCGGGGCCTCGATGCCCTGGAACAGCGGGTGCAGGTTGATCTTGCCGGCGTTCACCAGGCCCGCCACGGCAAGGCCGGAAACCAGCAGCGCGGCCAGCACCACGCCCAGCGCGATCAGGGCCACCTTCAGGCCGCGGCGCTTGGGGGCGTCTTCGTGGCGACGCTTGGTGCGGCGCTTCTTGCGCACGCGGATGGTGACCATGTCCTGGCTTTCGCCCTGAGCTTGGGGCTGCTCCACTTGCGGGTCCAGATGGTCGCTACTTGGTTGGCTGGTCATTGGTCATCACCCCGATCACCAGGTAGCGGGCGCTCTTGGCCAGGGCGCCGGTGTTGCAGGTGGAAAGGACCAGCAGCTTGCTGGATGCGTCCAGCGTGGTCTTCTTGCGCACGTTCTTGTCCACGGCGGCAGGGTTCAGGACCTGCTCCTGGAACGAGGCCAGCTGGTCGGCGTTGTAGAAGTTGTAGGCGCCCATGAGATGGCGGTTGTTGGTGGTGTACGCGCTCACGATCTTGTAGGTGTAGATGTGGCCGGGGGCGTACACGTACATGACCTTGTTCTTCTTGAAGAAGTCCTTGTCGGAGAACTTGTGCAGGGACCCGAACATGGTGCTCTTGGCGCCGTTGTGCCCGTACAGGATGGTCACGGGGTCCTGGAAGTCCTTGGCGTTGTAGTCTTCGCTGAAGATGGCGCCCAGGGAGCTCTTCTCCCGCTTTTCGTTGTGGTCCAGGTAGAAGGCGTTGTTCTTGCTCTGGCACACCGCGTAGTTCACCTTGGTGCCAGGCACGTAGATCCACGCGTAGATGTGCTTGTTCTGCTCCCGCAGGCTCGTGAAGTCGATGGGGTTCTTTTCCAGCTTGGGCTCGGGAGCCGCAGGCGTGACCTGGGCGGAGTTCTCCACGTCCGATATCTGCTGGTTGACGCTGAGCAGGTACACGCCGCCGGTGATGGCGCCGGCAAGGCAGACGATGATCACCAGGATCAGCGCCACAATGACGGGGGTCCGCTTCTTCGGGCGTGCTTCGGACATGGCTCGTGCGTTCTTTCCTGCTGCGTGACGGGTACTACGTAAAGGGGCGAAAAACCCGGCCGGCTTCCGCCGACCGGGTCGTGCTCGGGAGTTTAGGCCAGCTCGCGGCGCAGGGCCACGGCTGCAGCGCCGGCGGCTGCCACCAGGGCAACGGTGCCGCCAGCAACGGCGTTCAGGTCAAGGCCGGTCTGGGGAGAGGTCTCGGGCACGTCCTTGCCCTGGGCCTCTGCGGTGCTTTCGGCTGCGCCACGGGCGCCGTCACCGGGGGTGAAGTCCTCGGGCAGCTCGGGGCCGTCATCGCTGGGGCTTTCCGCCGTCGGGGAGTTGGCCGTGGGGGAGTCGGAGGTGGGGGACTCAGCCGTGGGAGACTCGGCTGCAAAGGCAACGCCGCAGGTCATGGCCACGGCGGTAAAGGCGCTCAGCAGGGTAAGTGCGATCTTCTTCATGATTCCTCCTTGCTGCTGGTTTCGATGGTCGCTGGATAGATTGGGTTCAGCGTAGCACAGGCATTAGTTTATTCGCGCGCGAGTAATGATTTGCGCAAAACGCCCACTTGTTTCCAAGCGGTAGGAAAAGGCACTTGAACAGGAGTTATGCAGCGGCCTTTTCGCCCTGATCCTTATTTGCGTCGGGAGCGGATGCGGCCTCAGCGCGGGCCTTGCTCACGGAGTCGCCGATGGCGTTGGTGCGCTGGTCGATCTTTTCCTGGATGCGCTCCTTTTCCGACCCCTCGGCCGGGGTGGGCTGGTAGTTGTTGGTGCCCTGTACGGAGCTGACGCGGCAGGGGATGGTGGTGACCTGGTCGTCCTGGGCCACGTCCTTGCCGTTCACCGTGAAGGTCTGCTGGAAGATCATGCAGTCGGAGTCGGTGGGGTTGGTGTTGCCGCCGAAGCAGAAGTTGCCCAGGCTGTACACGATGTAGCGGCCCTTGTACTTTTCCAGGCCCTGGATGACGTGGGGATGGCTGCCCACCACCAGGGTGGCACCGGCGTCGATGGCCGCATGGGCCACGGCCACCTGGGTGCTGTCGGGCACGTCGTCGAGCTCGTTGCCCCAGTGGGGGTACACGGCAATGATCTGGGCGCCTTCGTCCTGGGCCTTCTTGATGTTCTGGACCATGGAGTCGATCACGCCTTCGCCCTGGTCAAGAACGTAGGTGCCGATCAGGGCCACCTTCACGTCCTTGGGGGTCACGTAGGCAATGCGGTCATAGCCGAAGGTGGGAACGCCCGCGGCCTCCACGTTCTTGATGGTGTCCTGGTAGGACTGCTCGCCGTAGTCGCGGCTGTGGTTGTTGGCCAGGCTGGCGGCGTCCACGTTGCCCTTGGCCAGGACCTGCGCGTAGTCGGCATCGCCCTTGAAGGCGAAGGTCTTGTCCTGGCGGGAGGTTTCGGTGGTCAGGGTGCCCTCCATGTTGGCCACGGTCAGGTCGTCCTTGGCGAAGATGTCCGCCACGTTGGCGAAGAACCAGCTGGGGTCGCCCTTGGACTCGAAGGCGGCGTTGAAGCTGCTGCCCCGGTCGAAGGACTCGTCGGTGCCCAGGGTGCAGTCGCCGGCGAAGGAGATGGTCAGGTTCACGGGGGTGCCGGTCGTGGCCGCGGTGTCTGCGGGGGGCTGGTCGGCATCGGCCACGGGCATGACCTTGGCGGGCTGGTCGGACGCGGCGTCCGCGGTGGGGGCGGGCTTGGCGAACACGGTGCCCTTCAGCACCAGGAATACCACTATGATGACCGCCAGCACGGCGGCTATGATCAGCGCGATCTTGGGGATGCCTGCCTGGGGCGCGGGCTGCGCCTCCATGGACGACCAGCTGCGATGGTGCCCGCCGTTGCCGATGGCGGCAATGGGCACGCCGCGCTGGTCCGCCACGGCCTGGAATGGCATTTCGGTGGGCGAAAGATGGTCCGGCTCCACGCTGCTGATGGTCTGGCGGAACATGGTCTCTTCCGTGGGAGCGTCCGCGGGGGCCACGGCGTGCCGCCCGTGCTGGCTTTCCATGCGGGCGCGGGGGGACTGGGCGTAGCTGGTGCGGGCGTCGATGGTATGGGCGTTGCGGTTGGCCCGGGTCCGCGGGGTCGCGGCGGGCTCGGTTGCGGTGCCCATGCCGGTACCCGTACCCGTGCCGGTGCTCAGGGAGCTGTCCACGGTGACGCGGCTCCGGGTCGAGCCCGTGGGGCGGGAGGCGCGGGAGCTGGCGCGGGTCGTGGAGCTGGCGCGGCCGACGCTGGTGCGGGCCGTGGAGGCCGAGCGGCGGGCGGTGCGGTCGTTGCTGCGCACCGACGGGCGGGACTCGGCGGGCTTTTCCTTGGGTTTGGCCTTCTTTTCTTCCTCCGCCTTGGCGCGGGCGGCGGCCTCCTGCCTGCGGCGCTGTTCCTGCATGGCGCGCTGGTTGCGTGCCCACAGGTTTTCGCCCTGGTCAGAGGAGCGGTTCGCGGCCGACGGGGACGGGTTCAGGCGCGAACGACGCACGTTTTCGCCCGAAGAGCGAAGCTGCGGGTTGCGGGCGTTGCGTGCTTGGTTGTATCTGCGTTCGTCCATCGTCATCCCAAACAGAAAAAGGCCAGTAAGCGTATCTTGGCAATCATACCAGATACGGCTTACCGGCCCCCTGCGCGAAGCGGCGTTCACCGAGGTCTTCGCAGAATATTCAATAGCGTGTTGGCTACTCGGCCAGCAGGGCGCTGACCTTGCCCAGCAGCAGCTCGAAGTTCACGCCGCGAGCCTGGAAGTCAGGCTGCTTGGCGGACACGATCATGGCGTCGTGGGTGAAGTCGCCGGCAAAGCGGGCGGCCTCCTCCAGGGTCTTGCCGGCCATGATGGCGGCCATCAGGCAGCTGGCGTACACGTCGCCGGTACCGTGGAGCATGTAGGGCAGGTACTCGTTGCTGACCTCGACCATGTCCAGGTCCTGGCCGGCCACGAAGTTGCGGATGACGTTTTCGCCCTGACGCTGGATGCCCTTCAGGACCACGTTCTTGGCGCCCTTGGCCAGCAGTGCGTCCACGATCTCACCTGCTTCCGCGTCGGACAGGTCGGTGCCGCGCCACTGGTCGCCGATGGGCTGGCCCAGGATGATGGCGGCCTCCGTCAGGTTCGGGGTCAGGATGTCGGCGTCGGCGGCCAGGTCGGCCATGGCCTCGCACAGCTCCGGAGTGTAGGTGGGGTAGACCTTGCCGTGGTCCGCCATGACGGGGTCCACTACGCGCAGGGCCTTGGGGAACTTGGCGTACAGCTCGCGGATGATGCGCACCTGCTCGGGGGCGCCCAGGAAGCCGGAGTACACGCCGTCGATCTGGATGCCGATGCCGTCCCAGGCCTTCAGGTAGTCGTCTAGGATGTCGGTGGTGTCATGCATGTACCAGCCGGGGAAGGCGGTGTGGCTGCTGAACAGGCCGGTGGGCACGGGGCACACGTCGCAGCCGGCAGCGGACAGGACGGGAATGGCCACGCCCAGGGAGCACTTGCCGTAGCCGCACAGGTCGTGGACGGCGGCAATGCGGGGGATGTAGGCGCCTTCGCGCTGGTAGATGGGGGTGCTTTCAGCCATGGGAGCTCCTTCACGAGTAGCGATTTAGTGTGATGGAGCAAGGTTACGCGGCTGTTGGCATGGGGCGAAATGGTCACAAGTGGCATTTTTCGTCATGCCAGACTAAGGCCAGTTTAAGGTCAGATTGAGCAGAGGGGCGAAAGATCCCTGGTGATGGCCGCGGCTGAGGGGCCGTGGCGGGACGGGCTAGTCGTCGGAATCGGCGGTTTCGTCCTCTTCGTCGAAGAGCTCCCATTCGTCCTTGCGGGGACCGCGGTCCTGGTAGATCTTGCGGGTGCGGACCTCCAGGATGGCTGCCACCAGGCCAGAGATGATCAGGCAGGCAACCACCAGAATGATGATGCCTTCGATGCTCTCGAACAGGAAAGAGTAAATCTGACCGAAATCCATAGCCTTATGCCCTTCGCTTCGTCGTGCCTGTGTTTTGGAGCAGTATACTATACGACCATGAAAAACCGCCTTCGCCCCAGGCTGAAGGCTGTGCCCAGGTCATGGGTGATTACTGACGAAGACAAACGGAAAGGGAGTTCGTCGATGCTTGACATTAAGTACGTACGCGAAAACCTTGACGCCGTTGCGGAGGCTATGAAGAACCGCAACGCCAAGTGGGATTCCGAGCGCTTCACCGCGCTGGACGAAGAGCGCCGCGCCGCCATTGCCGAGGAGGAGTCCCTGCAGGCCGAGCGCAACGCTGCGTCCAAGGCCATCGGCGCCCTCATGAAGGAAGGCAAGAAGGACGAGGCCGAGCAGGCCAAGGAGCAGGTCCGCGTCATCAACGAGAAGCTGGAGTCCGCCGGCGCCCGCCGCGACGCCGCCGACGCTGCCGTGCGCGAGATCCTCATGACCTCCCCCAACCTGCCCCATCCCACCACGCCGATCGGCGCCAGCGAGGACGACAACCCCGAGATTCGCCGCTGGGGCACTCCCCGCGAGTTCGACTTCGAGGCCAAGCCCCATTGGGACCTGGGCGCTGACCTGGGCATCATCGACTGCGAACGCGGCGTGAAGCTGGCCCACAGCCGCTTCTACGCACTGGGCGGCCTGGGTGCTCGCCTGGAGCGCAGCCTGATCAACTTCATGGCAGACACCCACACCTCCCGTGGCTACAAGGAGTGGTGGGTTCCGGCAATCGCCAATGCGGAGACCCTGACCGGCACCGCCCAGCTGCCCAAGTTCGAAGAGGACCTGTTCAAGACCACCGACGGCATGTACCTGATTCCCACCGCCGAGGTGCAGCTGACCAACCTGCATCGCGACGAGGTGCTGGACGCCGCTGACCTGCCGCTGAAGTACTGCGCATTCACCCCGTGCTTCCGCTCCGAGGCCGGCGCTGCCGGTCGCGACACCCGCGGCATCATCCGCGTGCACCAGTTCAGCAAGGTGGAGATGGTCAAGTTCGCCAAGGAAGAGGAGTCCCAGGAAGAGCTGGAGCTCATGGTGAAGGACGCCGAGAACGTCCTGCAGCTGCTGGAGCTCCCGTATCGCGTCATCGCCCTGTGCACCGGTGACATCGGCTTCGGCTCCTGCAAGACCTACGACCTGGAGGTTTGGCTGCCGTCCTACAACGCCTACAAGGAGATCAGCTCCTGCTCCGACTGCTGGGACTTCCAGGCACGTCGCGCCAACATCAAGTACCGCGACCCGGACAACTTCAAGGGCACCCGCTACGCCCACACGCTGAACGGCTCCGGCCTGGCAGTGGGCCGCACCATGGCTGCCATCATCGAGAACTACCAGAACGCCGACGGCACCATCACCGTGCCCGAGGTGCTGCGCCCCTACATGGGCTGCGACGTCATTGGCCCCCAGTAGTCCGGGAGCTCCTGACCAATTTGATGATGGGCGAAAGCAACACCCGTAACACCCATGCAACTTCGGCCGACCAGGCGCACGCCGCGCCTGGTCGGCCTTCGCTTGCCCATATTCCCCGGGTTGACGCAGCGCCGGCTGCTGACGCCTCGGTCAAGTCCACGGCTGAAAGGCTGGCGGCAGTGCCGCAGGTCGTGCCCGCGCAGTCAGCTGCGCCCGCGAAGGCGGACCTGGATGACGCCGCGCTGGGCAAGACCGTGCCCATGGCCGCTGTTGGGGCGGCAGCAGGGGTTGCCGGGGCTGCCGTTGCGGTTGAGCCGGCGGTTGCTTCGCCCGAACCCGAATCCGCCTCGACCCTGGAGGCGGCTCCCGATGCCGACGCCGACGCTGCCCCGTCCCCGGAGGACGGCCAGCCCAAGCGCAAGTCGGTGAAGGCCAAGAAGGTGGCCCGCCGCGTTCCCGAAGGCGCTGCGGGGGAGCCGGGAGCCTCCGGCCGTCCGTCGGTGTCCGGTGCCATGAAGGTGGCCCGCGAGGTGCCGGCGGGTGACGTCGAAGATGCGTCCTCGGAAGGCTCCGCGGAAAGCGCGTCGCGCGTCGCGGCACGTCCCAAGTCCGCAGCCAAATCCACGAGCAAGGGCGCCCTGGTGCCGGTGCTCGTCACCATCCTGGTGCTGTTCCTGCTGGTGGCGGGGTCCTTGGGTGCTTTCGCCCTGTTCAGGGGGCCTTTTTCCCAGGACGCGTCGGTGATCCAGGGTACCTGGCGCGGTGACGACAAGACGCGCTCCGCGGTGATCACCGCGGAGCAGATCGACCTGAACGGCATGGCTGCCTACGAGTACCAGATCGACACGGACAACAAATACCTGACCACGTCCTTCAAGAACCTGACCGGCCTGTCCAGGTACCGCCTGTCCCGGGACGGTCGCCAGCTGGCGGTGTGGGATGCTGCCGAGGTGAACCCCACCGAGGCGTTCCTGGACGACCTTGCCTGGACCATCATGGACCTGGTCAGTGCTGTGCGGGGCGTTGAGCATCCGCCGCTGACGGGGGAGGGCACGCTGCTGACCCGCGCGTCCCAGATGGACCCGGTCGCCCCTGATGCTTCCAAGGACGACGGCTCCAAAGACGATACTGCCGGCGAGGGCGATGCCGCTGGCGAGGGCGATGCCGTCAAGGACGATTCCGCTGCCCAGGGCGCTGGCCAGGACCAGGCAAAGCCTGACCAGGGCGAAAACCCCGCTCCCCAGGAGCCGACCTCGGAGCAGCCGCAGCCTCAGCCTTCGGACCAGGACGCCGCCGCCAACCGCGGCAAGGACGTGGTGGTCCGTCCCGACTCCGCTGCGACCGAGCAGTCCTGATGCTGACCGCCCAGGCAATGACCGTGCGGCCGGATCGCGTGGTGTGCGTGGTCCAGGTCAAGCCGCCCTTTCCCCTCATGACCAGCCCGGAGCTCATGGCACGGGTGCTGGAGCGCTTCCCCGATCTGCCCCGCCACGCCTGCGTGAACCAGGTGGGGCCCTCTTTCGCCCAGGTCATGGACCATACGCCCACGCCGCATCTGCTGGAGCATCTGGTGATTGACCTGCAGCTGGAGCAGTACGCTCGCATGGACCTGCCCGCGGCCATCCAGGCCCGTCCGCTGACGGGCGTCACCCAGTGGGTGAACCGGGAAAAGGGCACCGCCCGCGTGGAGGTGGGCTACTGGGACGACCTGGTGGCGCTGGGCTGCTTCACCCGGGCCATTGAGCTGCTGAACCAGCTGGCCGCGAGCCCCGCGCCAGGTTTGTAAAATTTCCGTCATACGCTGTGGATATACCGTGCATTAGTCCAGGGCGGCCGCCTGCCTGCCGTATAATGAGCCCCAGATAACAGACGGGTGCGGGACCTTCCGCTCCGTAGACGAAGGAGGCCAAAATGGGCAGGCTCACTACTCTTATTGTTGGCGGTCTGGTCGGTGCCGGCCTGGCACTGGCATACGCTCCGCGCAGCGGCGCCGAAACGCGCGAAAAGGTATCGCAGAAGGTCAACCAGGCATGGGAGAACGCCCAGGCTCGCACTGCCGCTGAGCCTGAGGAGCGCGAGTACCAGGAGGTTCCGGTGACCGATGCCTTCGTGGCTGAGGAGGAGCCGCTGGCTGACGACTTCGCCGAGCCGATCGTTTCCGAGGTCGAGCCCGTGGAGGCCGCGGATCAGGAGCCGGCAGAGCCTCAGGACGAAATCCCCGCTGAGCCCGCGGCTGAGCCCGTGGTCGAGCCCGCGCAGAATCCCCGCGCCGCCGCCGAAGAGGCCTTTGCCCAGGGCGCACAGCAGCTGAGGGACTTCGCCCAGCAGGCTGCCACCAAGGGCCAGGAGTTCGCCCAGGCCGCAGCCCAGCATGCTCCGGAGATCGCTGCCCGCGCTTCCGAGTACGCTCATCAGGCCGTTGAGGGCGTCATGGCCGGCGGTGCCACCGACGACGAGCTGCGTGCTCGCATCGAGGCCGCCCGCGCCCGCATTGCCGCCCAGGTCATGAAGAACGCCCAGGAGGACGTGGAGGCCGTGACCGAGAGCGCACCCGAGCCTGCCGTCCAGGTGGAGGCCGAGGAGGCTGCCGCCCAGGCGGAGCCTGTTTCGCCCGAAGCTGAATAGCGAGCGAGCGCATGGAGGTCCCCGAGGCACTTCAAGGTACGCTGAGCACCGCGTCCCTGATGGGGAAGAAGGTGTTCGGCGAAAACAAGAAGGGCAAGGCCCACAAGATCGGCAAGATCCATAACTTCGTGTTCCATCCCACGGAAAAGCGCCTGATCGGCGTTCTGGTGAAGCGCCCTGACGCTGCCATGATGTTCCATCGGAAGGACGCGTTCGTGCGCCTTGGTGCCTGGGAGGAATGCGACGAAGGCCTGCTGGTCTCCAACGAGTCCGATGCCATGGACGCCGCGGCGTGCAAGTCCTTGGGGGTCGACTGGAACAGCTGCGTGCTGTGGTGGGGCCTCCCCGTGGTCTGCGACGACGGCGATGCCCTGGGTACTGTCGGTGACGTCTGGTTCGACCCGGCTGACGGCAAGGTAGCTGCCTTCGAGCTCGAGGGCGGCATGTCGGAAAGCGTGCTGCTGGGCACCGTCCACGTCCCCTCCGACCTGATTCGCGGGTTCAAGCTGGGCGTGGGATCGCCGCTGGTGCAGCAGAAGAGCCGTTCAAGCGTGGAAGATGCTTCCGAGCTGGGCGCGGTTCTGGTATCGTCCCAGGTCAAGGAGCTTTCCACTGAAGGCGGCCTGGCCGAAAAGGCCGGCACGGCCACCGGTGAGGCGGTCAAGAAGGTGCGCCGCACCGTGGTTCGCGTGAAGCCGAAGGTCCAGGACGCCGCCGAGGCGGCCAAGGTCAAGGCGGAGGACGCCATGGGCGTTTCCTTCGACCAGGCCCGCGAAGCGGCAAAGCCGAAGATCCAAGAGGCCAAGGAAACCGCCGGTGCGGCGGCCGAGAAGGGCCTGTTCGCGGCTGGGCGCCAGCTGGGCCGCGCAAGCACTATGTTTTCATCGTTCAAGGAAGAGTACGAAAGGGCACGGGATGGCGAATAAGGTAGCGAGCAGAGGGAACATCCTGAGGCTTGCCGGTCTTATTGCCATTCTGGTGGCCATGGGAGTTGCGGCCTTCATGATGTGGCCGGCAATTCGCGCGGTCTTCGAGCAGGGCGGCATCGACGGCGTGGTCAACCTGGTGAAGGACCAGGGCTCCATGGGCATGTTCGCCATGATCGGCGTGCAGGTGCTCCAGATCATCGTGGCTCCCATCCCCGGCGAGGTGGTGGAGGTTGCCGCTGGCATGATCTACGGCAGCCTGCTGGGCACCCTGCTGCTTACCGTGGGCAACATCATTGCCAGCTCCCTGATCTTCCTGGTGGTGCACAAGCTGGGGGCTCCCTTCGTTCAGGAGATGGTCTCCACCAAGTCGCTGGACCGCTTCTACGAGTTCGAGCACTCCGGCAAGCTGAGCGTGCTCACCTTCATCCTGTTCCTGCTGCCCGGCATGCCCAAGGACACCTTCACCTACCTGCTGGCGCTGACCTCCATGGAGATGAAGCAGTTCCTGATCCTGACCACCACGGCGCGTCTGCCCGTGTTGTTCGCCACCCTGCTGGTGGCCGACGGCTACGCGGACGGCAACCTGGTGCTTCCCACCGTGGTCCTGATCGCGTTGGTCGTTGCCTCCGTGGTGGGCATTGCCAAGCGCGACTTCATCATGAGCAAGCTGGTTCGCAAGGACGCTTAGCCTTGCAAGAGCCCCGCTGCTGGGTTTCGTCCTGTTGTGCCCTCCTATCTGCGTATACAATGTAGGCGGTTATGTGCGCCTTTGCGCGCTACAGCTGATTCGCATGCTCTAAGGAGGAAAAATGCCCAAGATCACCCGTGATCAGGTGCGCGTCCCGGTTGACGTCATGCCTGAGTCTCGCGAAATCTACATCGACAACTACATGAAGGCTACCCGCGAGACGAGCCGCCTGATGCTCTTCGCCTGTGACCAGAAGATCGAGCATCTGAACGCAGACTTCTACGGTGAGGGCATTCATCCTGAGGATGCTGACCCCGAGCACCTGTTCCAGATCGGCGCCCAGGGCACCGTGGGCGTGCTGGCTGGCCAGCGCGGCCTGATCGCCCAGTATGCTGCTGACTACCCGGACGTCAACTACCTGGTGAAGATGAACTCCAAGACCAACCTGGTGAAGACCGCTCAGGAGGATCCGTACTCCCCGCAGCTCACCACCCTGGACGCCGTGCTGGCCATGCGCGATGCTGGCGTGAACATCGTTGGCCTGGGCTACACCATCTACCTGGGCAGCGAGTACGAGTCCACCATGCTGGCAGAGGCCGGCGAGCTGATCGCCCAGGCCCATGCTGCCGGCCTGCTGGTGGTTCTGTGGATCTACCCGCGCGGCAAGGCCGTCACGGCTGAGAAGGATCCGGACCTGATCGCCGGCGCTGCTGGCGTGGCCCTGTGCCTGGGCGCTGACTTCGTGAAGGTCAACCCGCCCTCCGATGGCAATGGCAAGACCTCTGCCGAAAACCTGGCAGTTGCCTCCACCGCATCCGGTCGCTGCGGCCTGGTGTGCGCCGGCGGCTCCAAGGCTGACCCGCAGGCCTTCCTGCAGCAGCTGCATGACCAGATCAACATCGGCGGCTGCTGCGGCAACGCAACCGGCCGCAACATCCACATGCGCTCCACGGAGGAGGCTATCCGCCTGACCAATGCCATCAGCGCCATCACGCTGGCGGACTACTCCGTCGAAGACGCCGTGGCGGTCTTCAATGGCGAAAAGGAGCTCGTGCTCTAATTTTCGTCCCAACATATATTGTTGCTGAACCTTCGGGCCCCGCTTCGGCGGGGCCTTTTTGCGTGCGGGGTCTATTGCGGGCAACGATCGAAAGTGCGGGGTGCTCGGGGCTTGGGTTTGGCTGTGATTCGCGGCGGAGCTTTCGTCCTATTGATAAAAATGAATATAACTACAGATTAATTTACATAATCTGCATAAAATGTCACCTTGTAAACCGCTTACCGCAAATATATGCCGAATACGAAGTTTAGCTATGTGTTAACAGCTGTCATATCCATCAGGCGTACAATGCCGAACTTGTGTTGTCAGATTCAGGAGGGGAGGTGTTTCGGATGACAAAGGAAGACCAGATGGCGGAGCGGATTCCGTCGGGAGACGACCGTCAAACGGTGCTCAGCAGGCTGCTTGCCGCGCACCAGGAGTGGTTCAACGTGTACCAGGACTACGAGTACGCGGGTGAGCGCTTCCCGGGGTATGCCGAGTTTCACTCGCATGGTGAAAAATACGTTTTAGTCAAGCGAGCGAAACTTTGGGAAGTGGATGCCCACGAGTACCTGTTCTTCCGCGATGTGGAGTGCCTGGACGTCGATGAGGTCGATCGCATGGTGGCCTATATGACGGAGAAGGCGCTGCAGAAGGTTCATCCGGAACCCAATCACATGCAGAGCTTCCTTTCGCTGGTGTTCGTGGCCGATCAGGTCACGGATGAAGCAGTGGCGAAGATTCGCAAGACCTCCTTCCGCAAGAACTTCAAGCTGGGCTTTCAGGGATGGGCCGACTTGAGGCTGGCTGTGGTTGATCTTTCGGCGCGGGCTGTTCACACGAACGGCATGGGCAAGGAGATGAAGGCTTCCCTGGAGGCCAACTCCGGCTTTGCCCAAAGCAAGAAGAAATTCTTTAGGAGGTAAGTACACATGAATGCTCTGTTCATTCTTGTCCTGGGAGCTGTGGTCCTGGTTTGCGGCTACATCTTCTACGGCGGATGGCTGGCAAAGCAGTGGGGCGTCAACGACGCTAACGAAACCCCTGCTCACGCTCTTGAGGACGGCATGGACTACGTTCCTGCCAAGCCCTACGTGGTCATCGGCCACCATTTCTCTTCCATTGCAGGCGCTGGCCCCATCAACGGCCCCATTCAGGCGGCCGTCTTCGGTTGGGTCCCCGTGTTCCTGTGGATTCTGATCGGCGGCATCTTCTTCGGTGCTATGCACGACTTCGGCGCTCTGTTCGCATCCCTGCGCCATAAGGGCCAGACCCTGGCAGTCGTCATCGGTCAGAACATCGACGATTCCGCCAAGAAGCTGTTCTGCGTGTTCAGCTTCCTGACCCTGGTCCTGGTCGTGGCTGCATTCGCCTCCATCGTTGCCGGCACCTTTGCCGTTGCTCCGATCCCGGCAGATGCTGACGCAGCCGTGAAGGCTTCCACCGAGGCAGCCAACCTGGCCAACTCCCGTACCGCAATGATCTCCATCCTGTTCATCGTGGTCGCTGTCGTCTGGGGTCTGCTGACCCGCGGTCGCAACATCCCCGGCGTGGTCAACATCGTCGCTGCCATCGTTCTGATCATCGCCATCGTGGCAGTTGGCTACAACTTCCCGCTGGTTCACCTGAACAGCACCACCTGGATGTTCATCATCGGCCTGTACATTCTGGTCGCTTCCGTGGCTCCCGTGTGGATCCTGCTGCAGCCCCGTGACTACCTGTCCAGCTACCTGCTGTACGGCATGATCATCCTGGCCGTGATCGGCGTTGTCGGCGCTTCCGTGACCGGCGCAACCGCCAACTGCGAGATCCCGGCATTCGCCGGCTTCAACGCAACTGAGCTGAAGGCCGCTGGCCTGGCAGCTTCCGGCAACGCTTCCTCCGCCGCTACGGTGGGCAACCTGTTCCCGGCTCTGTTCATCACCATCGCCTGCGGTGCTATCTCCGGCTTCCACTCCCTGGTCGCCTCCGGCACCACCTCCAAGCAGCTCGACCGCGAGGCTCACGCACAGCCCATCGCTTACGGCGGCATGCTGCTGGAGTGCCTACTGGCTGTGATTTCTCTGTGCGCCGTTGCCTTCGTCTTCCAGCACTACATGGCTGGCGACGCCGGCTACGCCACCCCGACCGCCATTTTCGCCCACGGTCTGTCCCAGATGGTCGGCACCATCCCCGGTCTGGGCTCCGAGGCTACCGTCAGCATCGTCTACTCCCTGCTGATCCTGGCTGTTTCCACCTTCTGCCTGACCTCCCTGGACACGGCAACCCGTATTTGCCGCATGATGTTCCAGGAAATGTTCCTGAAGCCGGGCGAGGAGCCCTCTCAGGTCACCGGCGCCCGCAAGCTGCTGGTGAACCCCTACGTGGCCACCGTCGTTTCCGTTGCCCTGGGCGTTGCCCTGGGCATGAACGGCTACAGCATCATCTGGCCGCTGTTCGGTGCTGCTAACCAGCTGCTGGCTGCTCTGGCTCTGCTGGCCGTGTGCGCCTTCTTGGGCAACATCGGCAAGAACAACAAGATGTTCTACATCCCCATGGTGTTCATGCTGATCGTGACCCTGACGTCTCTGGTCCAGACCGCTTACGCCAAGCTGACCCTGCTGGCTGGCCCCGGCGATGTGCTGGCTGCCCAGGCTGGCGGCGCCTTCGGCGTTGGCGCTCAGCTGGTGCTGGCCGTGCTGCTGCTCATTCTGGCCGTCATT
>JAUNCQ010000015.1:0-5673 GCA_030526515.1 Coriobacteriia bacterium | reverse complement strand
GTCAAGGGCGCCAAGGTCATCTTCGGCTCCAAGAAGGCTGCCTAAGCTCTGCCCGAGCACTGCATAACGTGATCGGCGGCCCTGTGCCGATCTGGTAATTCGAGTCCCGGAGGCGTTTGCCTTCGGGACTCTTTGCGTTTAGGGGGCGAAAGAGGCGCGGGTCCTGCGGCGGGGTGATCCCGAGGGGGCGGTGGCTGCTGGAAAAAGATGGGCCGGCAGATTTCTCTGCCGGCCCTGAAGGGAGGAGCGGGTGCGGCGTCGGATGGTCGGCGCCGCCGGGGTCCCGCTATTTAACGGTGACCTTCACAGCCACGGTCTTGCCGTTCTGTGCCATGGCGCGCACGTAGCAGGTGCCCTTGGCAATGCCCTTGATGGTGCCCTTGCTGGTCACGGTGGCAATCTTGGTGTTGCTGGACCAGTAGCGCAGCAGCGGGTCGTGGTCGGTTGTCAGCAGCTTCTTGGTGATGTCTGCCTTGACCGTGTAGACCTTCGGCATCTTCTTGGTCTTGCCAGCGCTCACAGATACAGCGGACGTGGCGACCTTGAGGGCCTTCACGTTGGTGAAGCCGGACTTGGCGCCTGCAACATGGATCTGCAGAGCAGAGCCGATGCTGACCTTGGTCTTGCCGTTCATCCTGTATGCCTTGACCTTCATCTTGTAGCACTTGGTCGGGTCAAGCTTCTTGCCGGAAACCGTGCTGATGCTCAGGGACACGGTCTTCGCGGACACGGTCTTGGTCGGGGTCTTCTTGAAGTTCTTGCTGCACTCGGTCACGTAGACCTCGTACTTGCTTGCAGTAGGAACCTTGCCCCACTTGATGTACAGCTTGCCGCCCTTGAGGTAGATCAGGGAGCCGGCGTTCAGCTTGCTGCTGTTGGCCTGGACGTTGTCCTTGATGGTGAAGGTGGTGGTAACGGTGCCTTCGTATGCGCCCTTGCCGGTAGCAGTGACAGTGGCCTTGCCAGTCTTCACATTCTGGGCGAAAGCCACGACATAGGACTCAGCCTTGACCCTGTTGCCGTCGGCGTCCTTGACGGTGACGACGGGGGTGATGGCCTTGCCGGTGAAGTCGTAGGTCTTCTGGGGAACGGTCACGCTTGCCAGCGCAATCTTGTAGATGGTGAAGGTGGTGGTGACGGTGCCGTCGTAGCCGTTCTTGCCTTCGGCGGTGACGGTAGCCGTGCCAGCCTCAACGTTCTGCTCGTACTTCAGGTCGAAGTACTTGCTTTCGACCACGTTGCCGTCGGCGTCCTTGACGGTTGCCTCAGGGGTGATCTCCTGGCCCGTGAACAGGTAGGCGTCCTTGGGGACGGTCACGCTTGCCAACGGGATCTTCACGTAGGAGGCGTCAATGGTAACGTCCTCGGACACGGTCAGGGTGGCGCCGGACTCGGCGTTCTGGCCGTTAAGCTTGAAGGACTCGAACAGGAAGTCCTGGTTGCCCTGGACGTCGACGGTGATCACGTCGCCGTAGCGCAGCGCGTCAGTGCCCGGGTCAACTGCCTGGCCGTCACGGGTGACGGTTACGGTGCAGTTGGCGGCGTTCACGGTCAGGTCGTAGGTTTCGATGGCCTGGAAGCATGCGATCACGGTGGTGTTGGCGTCAAGCTCTTCGATGGCGTACTCGCCTTCGGTGGCAAGGCCCTCGACCGGAATGATCTGTTCTTCAGCACCGGTCTTCTGGATGATCCACTGGGTCAGGCGGTTGCCGTCCGTGGCCTGGGCCTTGATCACATGGGATGCGCCAGCTGCGTGGGACTGGCCGGACGTGGAGGTCTGGCAGGTGACGTTGCCCAGCTGGCTGACGTTGGCTTGGTAGGTCAGGGTGTACTTGACGGGAGCCACGAAGACCACGCCTGCGGTGGTGTCCTCGTTGGCCTTGAAGGTGACGGTCTTGTTGGACTTGTCGAAGTCCTCAAGGGCGCCGGTCCAGTCGCTGAGCACCCAGTTCTTGGCCGGAGCGGCGATGATGCTGATCAGGTCGCCCTTGACCAGGGTGTAGGTGCCGTCGTCAGCGGGCTCGTAGACCTTGTCGTTGTTGCCCGTGACGGTGACGGTGCCGTTGCCGGTCTTGTTCAGCGTGAAGGTGACGGATACCTCAGGGGAGCCTTCGTCCACGAACACCGGGGTGATCTCATAGACGGGCTTGGAGGCGAAGAAGCTGTAGGAGTTGGATCCCAGGGCCGGGTACTCCGTGGTGGCGGTGGTGCCGGTGGTATCGGTGGTGGTGACGATCCAGGACTTCAGGACCTTGCCGGTCTGAGGAGCGGCCACCAGCTCGATCTGGTCGCTGACGGTGGAGCCGTTGGGATTGAAGGCAATGCCCTCGCAGTAGCCCTGGACGGAGCCGCCGTCGGCAGCGTTGATGGTGACCACGGCCTGGCTGACCATCTTCTGGGTTTCAGCGCGCACCTTGGTATTGCTGGTCAGGACGAAGTAGAACTGACCGTCGGCGGACATCTCCAGCTCCTGCTCGGGGTTGGTGCCCTTTTGGATGTAGAGCTTGCTGACGGAGTAGCCTTCTTTTGCGGTGACAACGCCGTTGACCATGGTCTGCTCGGGAACCTGGGAGCCGCTGGCAATTGCCACGCTGCCCATCTGGCTCATGGTCATGGTGGCGTGCTTGCCCGGGTCGAAGTCAAGCTGGAAGGACTTCTTGAAGGTCTTGTCGCTTGCCTCGGGGGAGTGCATGCTGCACGCCGCAGGGTCGTATTCCTTGGTGAAGGAGCAGACCCGGAAGGTGTAGGTGGTGTTGCTTTCCAGTCCGTCTACCACGGTGCTGCTGACGTTGCCGCCGTCAACGGTCTTGATCTTCTTGAAGTCGCCGTTTTCCAGCACGTAGACGAAGTAGCCGTCGGGCTTGGGAGCCTTGGGGTCGGAGGGGATGTTCCACTCCAGCTCAATGGCGTCCTTGTCCACGGCGGTGGCGTCAAGCTGGGACACGGCCGGGGAGGGAACGCGGATGTTGGTGACGCTGTAGCCCACCACGGGGATGTCCAGGTTCACGCCGGACTGGTTGGTCAGCGCGCGGAAGTTCCACTGGCCGAAGCTCCAGTTGAAGCCGTAGGCCTTGGAGGTCTCCTCGGTGATGCCCAGGTCGTAGGGGTCGATGTTGCACACGGTGCCGGAGGTTTCGGTGCCGTTGGTGCTGGTCTTGGTGGTGGACCACTCATGGCTGTAGGCCACGTCAAGGTAGCCGCCCACCCAGACTTCGGCCACCACGGCATCGGCGCCGCCCTGGACGGTGACGCTGGTCTCGAAGCCGAAGTTGCCGGTGACGATGCTGGCTTCTCCGGTCTCAACAGCGTAGTTGCTGGAGACGGAGCCGCCGGAATCGTTCATGGTGTACATGCTCTTGGACACCTGCTGAGCGCTGTCGGAGCTGGTGCCCCAGTTGGAGCGGTAGCCCCAAGGGTTGCCTTCGTTGCCCAGGAAGCGCATGTCGCCCTGGGTCAGGTCGATGGGGTTCAGCTTGGTGATCTTGGCCTTGGCCTTGCTGGTGGCCGAGGCGCTGCTGGTGGGATTGGCGTTCAACTTGTCCGCCTGAGCGTTGTACTTCTTGACGAACTCGTTGTATTGGGGAATGGTCAGCTGGACGTAGGTGGGTTTGCCCGGGGCGGAGATGCTCAGGGAGTCGTCCTTGGCTATGACGGTGCCGTTTTCGTCCTCTGTCCAGACGTTGTACACGTAGTAGGTGATGGGCGTTCGGGACACCACCACGGTGTCATAGGCGCCGGCGTTGAAGGTGTCGGTCCAGGTGGTGGTGTAGGACTTCTCCCAGCCCTTGCTGTAGCCGCCGGAGTAGCCTATCTCGACGCTGGTCTTGACGGCCGGGGTCTCGATTTCCGCAGCGCAGCCCAGGGTGATGGAGCAGCTGTCGCTTTCGCCCTTGGTGATGTCATAGGACTGGCTGATGGAGTAGGAGGTGCCGCCGTCGCCGAAGTCGCCATAGGAGCCCAGGTCACGGAAGTACGGGGCTGCCTGGATGACTGCCTGGGGCGTGGGGTCGCTGTAGGCGGTCCAGGTGTGGTCGTAGGAGGCCAGGGTGCCGTCGTTGTCGCGGTCGAAGGCCACCAGGTTGAGGTTCCAGCCCTTGGTCCAGGAGATGCCCTTGTTTTCGAACAGGTACTGGGACTCGAAGGACTGCCAGCCGCTTGCCAGGCCATAGGTCACGTTGCCATCGGCGTCGGTCTTGTCGTCGTAGCCCGTTGCGGAGGAAAGGAAGCATTTGCCCCAGTAGTCGTTGGAGCCGGATTCCCTCAGGGCAATGCCGAAGGCGACTTGCTCGCGACCGGCGTCGTTGCCGTCGAAGTTGCCTGCGGCTACAGTGACCATGAAGGCGCTATTGGCCACGGCCCAACTGACACCAGCGTCGGGTTGGTCAAAGTACTTGTCCTGGTAAACACCTTGGCCGAAGGATTCATCGAAGAAGGTGCCGTTCAGGAATACGTACTCGGGGCCGTACTTGCCGTTGATGGCAACGCATTCCATCTGCACGGCCGGCCAGTAGCTATCGCCCTGGTCGATCATCTTCTTGGTCCAGTCGTTGGAGTTGACGGTGGTGTAGGCGGTCTTGGTGGTGAGCTTGCTGTCGGCACCGCCGATCACCATGACACCGCAGGATGCGGTGGAACTGCCGGAACGCACGTCGCTGGTCTTCGTGCCGGAGGCATTGGTGGGGGCGGTGATGACCGAGGTCTTCCAGCCGGCGCAGACGAGCTCCAGGTAGCCATCGCCGTCAACGTCGCCAGCGGAAATGTTCGTGTCGAACATAGTGCGGTAGGTGGTCCTGCCGTCGTTGCGGGTGCCGCCGTCCCACAGCATGGTGGAGGCTTCCTTGGTGGACACGATGCTGGTGCCGCGGTTGAGCTTACCGAAGGACACGTTCAACTGGGAGCCGAATGCGGTAGCGTCTACGGGGGAGCTGGTGTTTTTGACGCGGGCCAGGGTGGACACTACGGCCAGGTCGTCGATGGCATCGCCGTTCAGATCGGCTGCTTCCAGGTCCACGCACAGGGCACTGCTTTCAACTACGTTCACGTCACCCAGGTCGAAGCAGCGCTCGTTCAGCAGGACGGGGGACTTGCCTAGTTCGGTCAGGGAGCCGTTAGAGTAGCGGTACTCACGCACGTTGGTGTCGCCCACGGTTCCGGTGGGGGTGTAGATGACCAGGGTGTCCTTGCCGTCTCCGTTGAAGTCGCCGGCAGTCACGGCCACGTAGTTGCCTACCCAGCGGCCGTTAGCGGGGTTGTCCCATATCCAGTCAGGCATGACGTTGTTGGTCAGGCGTTGGGGTGTGGAGTGGGTATTGGCCTTAGCATCGTACACCCAGGCGAACAGCTTGCGATTGTTGTCGCCGTCCTCGTAGCAGAAAGCCACGTAGGCAACGTGGTCCTTGCGACCGGTACCGTTGGGGTCGAAGGCAACCTGCTCGATGCGAGTGAATTTGCCCGTGTAGCTAGCAATTTCGCCCCGAGATTCCCACGCGCCTTCAGTGTTGGGGGTGCCGTTGTGCTTGTAGTTGTCCATCCACGTGTTCGCACGCTGCACGTTGTCCGTGGAATAGCTGATCATCAGCTCGCTTTCCGTGGACAGGGCGAACTTGACCCCGCGGGCGTAGGTCGCGTCCGTAAAGTGGTGTAAATACAAGGAATGAGCCAGGGGCTCCTCTC
>JAUNCQ010000014.1 GCA_030526515.1 Coriobacteriia bacterium | reverse complement strand
GGAAGGGAAGGAACGGCGAGGCCAGAAGAATTTACACACTAATCGGGACTTGACTTTCTTTCGATTCAGTGAGAACCCGGTCCTGCCAATCCGGGAAGAATCCGCACTTTTCCAGGGCCCCGGGCGCAACCCCGTTCTCACAAAACGCCGGCTGCGGCGCACGACCCCTGAATCCGTACTCACTTTTCGCGAGCAATGCCGGAGAAGGCCTCCCACAAGGCGTCCACCTGGGACTCGTCGAACACCGGCAGGCCCGCCTCCGCGAACCGGCGCGCCGCCAGGCCCCGGCCGGACACCAGCGTGCCGCTGAAGGAGCCGTCGTAGATCAGCGCACTGCCGCACGAGGGGCTCTTCTGCTTCAGCAGCGCCGCCACGCACCCGGACTCCCGGGCAACCCGCAGCGCCTCCTCTGCTCCGCGGACGAAATACCCGGTCACGTCCTGGCCTTCGGCGCTCAGCACCACGTCGGGCCGCCCAGCCGCCATCTGGACCTCCGATGGAACCCGCGGCGTGGGCATGCCGCCCATGACCTCCGGGCACACGGGAACCAGCTCGAACTGCTCCGCAAGGGTCTCAGCAGCCACGCAGGGCACCGACCTCCCGTCGTAGCGGCAGGGTTCCCCCAGCAGGCAGGCGCTCACGGCTATCCTCATGATTTCTTCGTGCTCCCTCCCCCGCACCCGCGGCGGGACCGCGCCCAGCACCTATACTGGGTCCATCCGCAATTCTACCGAAAGGACCCCATGCCCTCCAGAAGGCCCGACCAGGGGACGACCCGCCGCAGCACCGCAGCGCGCTCTCGCAGCACCCGGCCCGCGCCGCCACCTCGCGCCAGCCGCAGCGCCGCACCGACATCTCGCGCCACCCGCGGCACCGCCAACCGCAGCGCCGGCACCCGCGGCGCCAACGCCCGCCAGCGATCCGCGCGCCCCGCTGCCGCCCGCCACAACGCCGCCCCCGCAGCAACCGCACCCCGGCGGCGTCTCCCGCTGCGCCCGCTGCTGCTCATGGTCCTGGCCGTGGCCCTGGGCCTGGCGGCAGCCAACGCCCTGCGCTCCTGCAGCACCGCCCAGAAGAGCCCCTACGATTGGGCCAACCTGAGCACCAACGGCTCCTTCTACGCATACACCGAAAACGGCCAGGTGGTGTCCTCCGTGGGCGTGGACGTTTCCGATCACCAGGGCCAGATCGACTGGAACGCGGTGGCCCAAAGCGGCGTAGAGTTCGCCTTCGTCCGCGTGGGCCGCCGCGGCACCACCGAAGGATCCCTGTACGCCGACAAGCGCTACCGCGAAAACATCCAGCAAGCCCAGCAGGCCGGCCTGACCGTGGGTGCCTACTTCTTCAGCCAGGCCACCACAGAGGACGAGGCCCGCCAGGAAGCCGCCTACCTGCGACAACTGCTGGAAGGCCTGGAGCTCACCGGCCCCGTGGCCTTCGACCTGGAGGTCACCCCCGACTCCCGCATCAGCAACCTGACCCAGAAGCAGGCCAGCGCCTGCGCCCGCGCCTTCTGCCAGGAGGTGGCAGACCTGGGCACCGGCCCGATCCTCTACGGAAACAAGCAGGACCTGCAGCTCTTCGACCGGGACCTGCTGCGGACCTACCCCATCTGGTACGCCGAATACCACACCGCCGCCCCCGCCAGCACGCTGCCCTTCACCTACTGGCAGTACACCGAGTCCGGTCAGGTGCCCGGCATCAGCACGCCGGTAGACGTGAACCTGCGCATGAAAAACGCCTAGCCGGAACCACCGACTAGGCGCTCAATCCAAAATCTATGGACGAAATCCCCGTCCCAAGCCCCTACTCCGCGGGCTTGCGCAGGTGGAGGACCTCCTCGTAGAAGACCGCGTCCTCCGCAAAGTCCACCGTGGGAACCCGGTAGCCATCGCGACTGCCCTGGTCGGGCCTCACCGGGTACGACTCCACGATCTCCGGCTCCTGGAACCCAGCATCGCGGAACGCCTCAAAGGCCTGCTTGCGGGAAGGTGCCGCCTGAACGCAATTGCCAATGCGTCGTGCCGCACGCACCACGGGCTCGGACACTTCGCCCTCTGCCACGACCAGCCCCTGGATCAGCAGGCCGCCCGGCTTCAGGACGCGATAGAACTCGTTGACAACCTCACGGGGCTCGAAGGTCAGGTTCAGCGCCGTGTTGGCGTACACCACGTCCACGGTGCCGTCCTCAATGCCCGCCCAGTGCAGGTCCTCCGGGAACACCACGCTGAACTCCATGTTGCTTTCGGCAAACCCGCTGCGCTCCAGCGCCCGAGGCACGCCGGCCTGGGCCTCGCGGATGTACTCAGCGTTCCAATTGGTGCCGATAACGCGGCCGGTGGGACCCACCATCTGGCTGATCTTGTACGCGCCCTTGCCACGACGGCAGCCGGCGTCCAGCACCGTCAGGCCCTCCAGGTTATCCGGCAGGGTCATCTTGCACAGGCTCTCCCGGCCGAACTCGAAGGTTCGCTTGCCGTAGTACAGGCTCAGCTCAATATGGGACTCGCATTCAAGCCACCCCCGCAGCGCAAGCTCGCGGAACAGCCTCACCACGTTGCGCTCGGTGCACAGGGCTAGGCAGATGGTGGTGGCAGCAAGACGGGCTTCATCCGACTTGGTGGGAATCCGCTCGAAGGCGAAGGAGCGCACGTAGGTGAACGTGTCCTCCCAGGCGTTCAAGCAACGCAGGTGATGGCGGTGCTGCGCACCTTCGACCTGGGCGAAAAAGAACTCCGCCGCCATCTCGGGGCTGTCCACCCGGAAGATGCCCCTGCGGATGCCGCGCTCGATGGCCCGGCCCACCGTCCGGTAGGTCCGGCCGTAGTCCTTCAGATAGCTTTTCACGTCATCAGGACGGCGCAGGGAAAGAGCCTCCACCTCGCGGAACTCGTAGGGAAGGTCGCACATCACGTAGGTGGCCGCATAGGCCATGGCGCAGATGAACAGGTCCTCCTCCCCATCCCGGGGAAGAACTTCGGCCAAGCGCTCGATCATGCCCCTGTTGCGCTCGACGGTCCGGGCCAGCAGGGCCAACAGGATGTCGTCCTTGTTCTTGAACCAGTAGTAGATGGAAGACTGGTCCATTCCCACCTCATGGGAAATGGAGCTCATGGTGGTTCGGGAGCAGCCTTGGCTCGTGAACAGCTTCGCGGCAGCGTCAAGGATCTCCTCCCGCTGGTTCGTGCTGACAGCTCCGTCCTTGCGAGGTCGACCCCTGCGGACGGGCGCAGCTTTTTCTTTGTTGTTTGTGAGATTTTTCTTCACCACAAAACACACCTCCGCGCCTGTTTCCGAGGGGATGAAAACGCTTCGTCTCTGAAACTACACTAACACACATTTCCCCCGCTCAGAGCGCGAATTCCACGATTTCATTTTCTAATGATTATGGAAAATGCACCGAGCGTTTCCCCAGTTCAGAAAGACAGTCAAAATGCTCATTTCTCAAACGGTTCCAAATCCCTCGAACGGTAGAATGAGCCCATGACAATTCTGATTCGCCTCATACAATCGCTGCCCCTCATGCTGGCACTGGCCGTCCTTGCCGTGGCGGTCTATGTGTTCGTGTCCTGGCGGCAGTCCCCCAACCGCGCCAAGGAAATCCTGGTGAAGCTGTTCACCGTCCTGACCACCGCGTTGTGCGTTCTTTTCGTCCTGGCATGCGCCTATGCCGCCATCGAAGGGAACCAGGCGGTGCTGGAGTTCTTCGGCGCGTTCCTGGCCGTGTCCGCGGCAGCCCTGGGAATCACCCTGATCTGCCGCGCCCGGTTCCGGAAGAACCACCCCAACTACGCCGAGGAGCCCGTCTGGGCCCGCACCATCAGCCGCCCCGAGGCCCTGCTGCGCAAGGTGCTGGAAGCCCTCACCCGCGGCCCCTACGACCCCCGCAACCGGAGGTAGCCTCCCGTGTTCAACGTATACCTGGCGAACATCAACTTCGCCTTTGCCTGCTTCCCCCTGCTGGCGCTGCTGATGTCCGTGCCTTACATGGCCTACCAGTACCGCCGCTACGGCTCCATTCCGCCGTGGAAGACCCTGTGCGTGTTCGCCTTTGCCCTGTACCTGCTGTGCGCCTACTACCTGGTGATCCTGCCGCTGCCGGCGGACCGCCATGCCGTGGTCCCCTACGCCCAGGTGCCCCAGATGGACCCGCTGCTGGTGCTCCGCGAGCTGCGCGATGCCGCCGCCAACGCCGGCCTGTCATCCGGCACCAAGCACGCCTGGCTGGCGTTCCTGACCAACCGCAACGTCTACCAGGCCGTGTTCAACGTAGCGCTGACGGTGCCCTTCGGCATGTTCCTGCAGTACTTCATGCGCCGCCCCCTGTGGCAGACGCTCATCCTGGGCTTCGGCCTGACGCTGTTCTTCGAGCTGACCCAGCTCAGCGGCCTGTACGGCCTGTACGACCACCCCTACCGCCTGTTCGACGTCTGCGACCTGGAGCTGAACACCCTGGGCGCCGTGGTGGGCTGGCTGCTCATGGTCCCCTTGGGCCTGCTCCTGCCGGATGTGGACGAAATGAACGCCCGCGCCCGCGCCAAGGGCCAGCGCTACACCACCTTCACGCGCCGCCTGGTCAGCTTCATCCTAGACATGACCGTGGTCACCGTGATCTACCTGGGTGCGTACCAGGTCATCGGCCCCGACCCCGTCAACAGCTCCACCATGCCGGAAAACTTCGACCTGCTGCTTTCGCTGGCGGTCACCGGCCTGGTGTTCATGGTGGTGCCGCAGCTGCTGGGCATGCGCACCCCGGGCCAGCTGGTGGTGGGCCTGCGCCTGGTCACCCCCGAAGGCAGCCGGGCGCCGTGGTACGGGCCCATAGTCCACTACGGCCTGTTCGTATGGCTGCTGCAGATCATCATTCCATGGGTGGTATCGCTGTACCCGGGCTCCGTGGACGGCCTGACCTTCGACGACCTGGCCGGCGTGGTGGGCGCCGCCTACCTGCTGTGGCTGGTGAGCATTGCCCTGCGCGCGCTCATGTCCCTGTTCCACCGGCCCTTCGTCCTGCTCTCGGAGCTGTTCGCCAACACGCGCGTCATGTCCTCCAAGCAGGCCCAGGACATCCGCATGCGCCGCAACGCCGCCGCAACCGCGGCTCCGGTCGCAACGCCGACGGTTTCGACCAACGCCTACCCGAAGGCAGCCAGCGTGCCCGTAGAGGCCGCCCGAGCACCGCAGGCGGCGGAACCCTACGCCAACGCCAACGCAAGCCAGTACGACCGAGGGAGCAGCAAGTACCATGCCCGCCGCTGACGAACCGCAGATCATGGGGCCGGTGGCGCCGGCCACCCGCAAGTGCATGAAGGGCAACAAGCGGGCCAACACCAAGCCCGAGCAGGTGGTCCGCCAGATGCTGCGGGAGCAGGGGTTCCCGGGCTATCGCCTGCAGTGGAAGAAGTGCCCTGGCCACCCGGACATAGCCTACCCGGGCCGCAAGATCGCCATCTTCGTGAACGGCTGCTTCTGGCATCGCTGCCCAGTGTGCAGCCTGCCCACCCCCAAGACCAACGTCCCCTACTGGGAGGCCAAGTTCACCCGCAACGTGGAGCGAGACCAACGTACCTACGCGGCCCTGCGCGAAGCCGGCTGGAACGTGGTGGTCATCTGGGAGCACGAGCTCAAGAAGAAGAACCGCCCCGCCGTGAGCCAGTACCTGTACGAGGTGGTGAGCCTGGACGACCCCCGGGAGCGCCAGCAGGCCATCGACCGTCACGACCAGCAGGCCGTCCAACCCGCCGAGCCCGAGGACGCCAGGGCACCCGAGCCCGAGGACATCGAGCCCACGGCATAGCCCCGCTCCCCCATCCGGCCCCAACTCAAGCAACCAAAGCACAATAGGGCGAAAGCCAGGCCCGTCCCCGAAGGGACCGCAACCTGGCTTTCGCCCTATTGCTGTTCTTCTATGAAACCGAGATGCGTCCCTACAGGGTGCCGGCCTTGCGTGCGGCCTCGACCTCGTCCAGAGCGGCCTGCGGGGAGAACTCACAGGTGCCCTCGCCCATCTTCACCAGCTCAATGGGGTCGCCGGCCTTGACGGTGCCGCCCTGCAGCACCACGCCGAAGATGCCCTCACGCGGGAAGATGCAGTCGCCGGACAGGTAGTAGATGGCGCAGCGGGTGTGGCAGACCTTACCGATCTGGCTGATCTCAACCAGCACGTCGTTGCCGATGCGCAGCTGAGTACCCAGCGGCAGGGTCATGACCTCGTAGCCCTCGGTGGTGAAGTTTTCGGCAAAGTCGCCTTCCTTCACGTCCAGGCCGTGCTCCTGGGCGCGGGAAATGGACTCCCAGGCCAGGAAGGACACCTGACGGTGCCAGTCGCCCGCATGGGCATCGTTTTCAAAACCGTGCTGCTCCAGCACCATCTCCGGCTGGTCGGCGGGCACCGGCGTCTTGCGCTGGCCCTTCTTTGCAGACAGGTTGACCGAACGAACATGAGCAATGATATTCGCCATGAGAAAGCTCCTTGAGCTTGCGGAACCAGCGGCACAGACCCGATGCCCGCGCAGCCCCCGGAACGGGGCAAGGCGCCAGGGGCATCGCATACACCGGCTCGCATCCCGAGCGCGCCACATGCTGCCAATTCCTATCGAGCACATAGGATAATACCACGCATTATCTTTTCGGTAAATAGATTCAGGACGAAAGATAGGCGACTCAACATCACCCCTGCGATCAAAACCGACCTATGCGCGCATAGGTCGGGCCCAATGCCCGATTTCGCCCCACAAGGCCTACCTATGTGCGCATAAGGGCCAAACAATGCAAAAAGGGCCGGACGCGAACGTCCGGCCCCAAAGGATTCAAGTACGCGCGACTCACAGAGCCGCAGCATAATTACTTGATGGTGACAGCAGCGCCTGCCTCTTCCATCTTAGCCTTGATCTCCTCAGCCTTCTCCTTGGCAACGCCCTCAGCCAGCGGAGCGGGAGCAGCCTCGACGGCAGCCTTAGCTTCCTTCAGGCCCAGGCCGGTGATCTCACGGACAGCCTTGATGACAGCGATCTTGTTGTCGCCGAAGCCCTCCAGGATAACGTCAAACTCGGTCTGCTCCTCAGCAGCAGCGCCACCCTCGGCAGCAACAGCAACAGCAGCAGTAGCGGTAACGCCAAATGCCTCGCAGATCTGATCGCGAAGCTCAGCCAGCTCGAGCAGGGTCTTCTCGCCCAGAGCAGCAATGATCTCTTCGTTGGTAAGAGCCATTCTCTTTTTCCTTTCAACGGTCGCCACATTCCTTTACGCGGCGACGTCACGTAACATTTCTTTTTCTAAGCCGCATTTTTGCGGCGAAGCATTAAGCAGCTTCCTTCTCGGACATCTCGCCGATAGCGATTGCCAGCTGAGAAGCAACACCCGTAAGGGAGCAAGCGATCTGACCGAGCAGCTGATCGCGGGAAGGCAGGGATGCGATCTGCTCGAAAGCAGCAGCGTCCTGGAATTCGCCCTCCATCATGCCGCCCTTCAGCTCCATCTTGCCGGTCTCCTTTGCGAAGTCCTTCAGAGCCTTTGCCGGAGCGACCGGGTCGCCCGTCGTGAAGACGAAGGCGGAGGGACCCTCCAGGATTGCGTCCATGTTCACCAGGTCCAGCTCAGCCAGGGCCTTCTTCACCAGGGTGTTCTTGTAAACCCTCATGACGCCCTCGGCCTCGCGAACGTCGCGGCGAAGCTTCTGGATCTCCTTCACGGAAAGACCACGGTAGTCCACCACCCACACGGCGGTGACGTCTGCCAGATCCTCCTTGATAGCAGCCAGGGACTGGATGTTCTGTGCGTTTGCCATACTGTGCACCTCCTTCCACATGCGCTCACGTTCCGCGCAGTGGGAGGGATCGTCCACGAATAAAAACGACCCCTGCCGTCCTAGGACAGCAGGGGTCGATAAGCGCTAACTTTCTTCGACCACCTCGGCGGGCCGCACTAGGTGCGATTAAACCTTTCGGTACCGGCTGTCTTTGGCAGCGGAACTGGTTGTTCGTTACTGCTTCATTAAAAGCAGCCTTGTAAGCATACCGCAACCAAATGGTCTGTCAAGTCATTTTGACAAAAATCTAGCCCACCAGAAGATCTGCCTGATCCTGCAGGTCGCCCAGGGCCTTGTCGTAGGCCTCAAGTATAGCCTCGCACTCAGGCGTGAGCAAGCTGCCGCCCTGGCCCTGGCTGATGAGCAGCTTCACTCCCAGGCTGCGCTCGGCGCCCTTGATCAGGTTCCATGCCTTGCTGTAGCTCATCTGGGCATCGTAGGCCGCGGCGGAAAGGGAGCCGCGGGATCGAACGCCCCGGCACAGCTCCGCCACCGACGGATTGAAGGAAAACCGCTCGTCGCCTTCGCCCTTACGCAGCGTCAGGCGCACCACCGGATCAAGCTTCTGGCCCTGAACCAGCATATGACCTCCTTGGCTCACTCATTATGCGCATTTCTAACTATTTCTATGCGTATATAATGTAGCACTTATTTATTCTGTTTTCACTATAACTATGGGAAAAAATAGAGCCGACGGTCATTCGTCGGCTCCAAAGCGCCAGTTTACGGGCGAAAAGCGCGCTGGGCGCGCTCCCCTACACGTTGAACTTGAAGTGCATCACGTCGCCGTCCTGGACCACGTACTCCTTGCCTTCCTGGCGCAGCTTGCCGGCGTCGCGGCAGCCCTTGTCGCCCTTGTAGGCAATGTAGTCCTCGAAGCTGGCGGTTTCCGCCTTGATGAAGCCGCGCTCGAAGTCGGAGTGGATCACGCCGGCAGCCTGCGGTGCCTTGGCGCCCACGGGGATGGTCCAAGCGCGGGTTTCGTCCGGACCGGAGGTGAAGTAGCTCTGCAGGCCCAGCAGCTTGTAGGCAGCCTGCACCAGACGGGCCAGGCCGGACTCCTCCAGGCCCAGCTCCTCCATGAAGATGGCGGCGTCCTCCGGGTCGAGCTCAGACAGCTCGGCCTCGGTCTTGGAGCACAGCGGCAGCGGCTTCTGGCCGTCGATCTCGGGCAGCTCGTCGCCGATCTTGTCCTCGTCCACGTTGGCCACGTACAGGATGGGCTTCATGGTCAGCAGGCACAGCTCGCGAATGGACAAGCGCTCCTCGTCGGTCAGGTCCTGGGTCAGGGCGCGCTGCTCCTCCAGCAGGCCGGCCAGCACCTTCTGAGCGGTCTTGAAGGTGAGCTCCTTTTCCTTGCCGAAGCGCTTGGCTTCCTTCTCCAGGCGCGGCAGGGCCTTTTCGATGGTGGCCACGTCGGCCAGGATCAGCTCGGTCTTGATGGTGTCCACGTCAGCCAGGGGGTCAACGCGCTTGGACACGTGCTCGACGTTGGGATCGCTGAAGAAGCGGACCACCTCGCAGATGGCATCGGTGTCGCGGATGTTGGCCAGGAACTTGTTGCCCAGGCCCTCACCATGGCTGGCGCCTTCCACCAGGCCGGCGATGTCCACGAACTCAACGGTAGCCGGGATGATCTTGGCCGGGTTGTCCAGCTCGGCCAGGGCGTCCAGGCGCTTGTCGGGCACCGGCACCATGCCGGTGTTGGGCTCGATGGTGGCGAACGGGTAGTTTGCCGCCAGGCCGCCCTTCTTGGTGAGCGCGGTGAACAGACTGGACTTGCCCACGTTGGGCAGGCCCACAATGCCAATGGAAAGTGCCATGTGAGTATCCTTCGCTAAAAGAAGAGCCGCTCCCCTCCCGGGTCGCGGCTCGCGGATTCGGGTAGTCGACCTATTTTAGCAGACCCGCGCCCCTCGGGGCGTATTCATCCAGCGGACGAAAATCACGCCCAGGAGCCCGGCGCAATCCCAAGCGGAGCTTTCGCCCCGAAGGCCTACTCCCCCTTCTTCGGGAAGTACGGGCACTCCCGGCGCAGGCACTGCTTGTTGCCGGCTCTGAAGCGGCAGGTCACGGACTCCGGGCGCTCCATGCGCACGTTGAAGTGCTCGTTCAGGAAGTCGGTGCCGTCCAGCAGCGCGGTGTAGCCCGTGCGCTTGCAGCAGCGAGGGCCGCCCTGGTCCGCCAGGTGCCCCAAGATGGTGGAGGTGAGGCGTTGGCACTGGCCCCACTCGTCCCGCTTCAGGGGCGTGGACCCGTTGATGATGCTCAGGGCCTGGCCGGCGCTGGTAGCCGCGCCGCAGCAACCCCAGAAGCCGCAGGTGCCGCCAGGGACCTGCATGCTGCGGGCCTGGAGCTCCTTCAGGGCATCGCCCTTGGTCATGCGGCCGCCGCCGATCTTGCCGCCGGCGTTGTAGTAGGCCGTCAGCAGCGCCGCGCCCACCATGGTATGGTGCTCGGGGCCGTTGGGGTAGACGGACTTGTCCTCCATGGCCTGGGTCAGGATCTCCACCGCGTTCTTGGAGCGAGAAAGCACGCACAGCTTGCGCATGAAGTCCACGCCGCCCTGCCTGTGGCAGGTGTTGCACACGTAGTGGCCGCCCTCGCAGGCGGTGGTGCCCATTTCCTCCTTGCCGCACACGGCGCAGGTATGCAGGGTGGACTCGGACGCGTAGACCAGGTCGGCCCCGCAGATCAGGCAGTTGGGAAGCGCTCCCGCCATAGGTGGTCTCCTTTGCTTGGTTCGGGGAACGGGACTCGTGAGCCCCTTCAGACGTTGGGCGAAAACGCCCGTGGCTTTCGTCCCATGCTAATACAAAGACGCGCCCCCTTGCCAGATACTCCAAGGGGGCGCGCACGGTTTCACGGTTCAGCGCGGCTTAGCAGCAGCTGCTGGTCTCCACGGAGCCGTCGTCTGCGGTGTAGGGGATGTTGCCGCAGCCGGGATACGGGCCGTAGTGGACGTTGCGGTTGCCGGTGACCTCGAAGAACTTGCCCACGCGGGTGTCCTGGACCATGGCGCAGGAGTTGCCGCAAACCTCCAGGGGCTCGTCCTTGACGAAGCGATGGTGGTCGTCCAGGTCGTAGTAGTCCTCGCAGCCCTCGATGCCGCCCTTGTAGGTGGCAACCTGGTTGTACTGCTCGCACAGGTCCTCGATCTTATCCGGCATCTTGTAGGCGCGGACGGTGCGGGCGAAGAAGGTGATGCCCTCGAACAGCGGATCGTCGGTGGTTGCCAGGACGGTGCGCATGTGGCGGAAGTCCTCCCAGCCGGCCTTGGTCATGCAGCGGCGGAAGTCCTCGATGTACAGGGCGGAGCCGGTGCCCTCGGCACGCTTGGTCGGGCAAGCCTTGATGTAGGGCAGCATGCGGCGGTCGGCGAAGATATCGCAGGCGAAGAGCTCGGCGCCGTAGGCGGACACGCGCCAGATCTCGTCCAGCACGGCCTGGGTGTTGATGGGAGCGGAGATGCCGCAGTTGGAGATGACCAGGTCGATTTCGCCATCCACCAGGGCCTCCAGGTTGTCGAGCTCCTGGACCAGGAACTGGCAGTTGGCGGGAGCGGCCTTGCGCGCCACGGCGATCTTCTCCGGATCGGGGTCGACGCCTATGACCATGCCATCCTGTCCCACCAGGGCGGAGGCAATGTAGGCGTCACGGCCGGCGCCGCAGCCCAGGACCAGGACGCGGATGCCGTCCATGGCCGGCGGGAAGGGGAAGCCGGTGGTCAGGGTGCCGTCGATGACCTCCTGCGGGATGGTCTTCAGAATCTGGGCGATCTTGTCATTGGGAGTGCCAGGAACGCGAATCTCGCTCATGCATGAACCTCTTTCGTCTAGGTAAGCGCCTGAGGGCAGGCGCGCGAATACTGCTCCCCGGCCGGGAGCCGGAAATCATGCTTAGCTGGCATAGGTGACGAAGCGTGCATTTGGCCTTGAACAGGGCAAATGCCGTCAACAGAAAGCAATGATAGTCCGCCGCAGCAGCAAAAACAATGGCAATAGTATCAATTTGAAACTATTGGATATGACCCTATAACGCAGAAAAGCCCCGTTACCGGGGCTTTTCTGTCAGGGGACTGAATTTAGGCTTCCCTACTTGGAAGCGGCAACAGCGTCAGCATGCTGCTTGTCCACGAACTTGGTGTAGAACAGGCCAGCAAGGCCGCCGCCAATCAGCGGGGAAACGGTGTAGATCAGCAGGGTCGCCACGACGTTGCCGTTCATGGGCTCGGTCATGCCGCAGATGGCTGCGATCACACGGGGACCAAGGTCACGGGCCGGGTTAAGACCAGCGTCGGTGATGGGGCCGACGGTGACGATGATCATGGTGACGGTCAGGCCGATGAACAGCGGGAAGATGACGTCGCCGGGCTTGCCAGCGTTTGCGTCCTCGGTCATGGAGAAGATCACGAACACCAGGATGAACACGCCAATGCCCTCAGCCAGGCAGCCGACCAGGGTGCTGGCAGCGGGGACGCCGTTCGGAGTGCGCTCAGCCCAGATGGAGGACCAGTCCATTGCGGTGCCTGCGGCAATGCAGGACTCGCCGAACAGGGCCCACAGGCAAGCGGCAGCAAGGATGGCGCCGACGAACTGACCCACCAGGTAGATGGGAGCCTTGCCCCAGGGCAGGCGGCCGGTCAGGCACATGGCAAAGGTCACTGCGGGATTGAAGTGGGCGCAGGACAGGTTGCGGGTTGCGTAGATGGCAATGGCAATGGTGATGCCCCAGACCATACCGACCTGGAACGGGCCGCCGAATGCGCCGGAAACGCCCAGCGTTGCGTTGGCCACTGCGCCAATGCCCAGGAAGCACATCAGGAAGGTGCCGATGATTTCGCCCAGGGCGTTACGAAGGATTTCGTTGCCCTTTACGGTTTCTGCCATGAGAAACGTCCTTTCATGTTTTCCGTTGTCAAATTTCTTGGAATGCCAGCCAAGCATTCTGCCATCTGCCCGCCGAACCCGTCCCTGCCCCACTAGTTAGTGAATCAGGTCGTATATTTGTGTACGGAATTAGTTGCAGCGTGCAAATAGCAACAACGGTATAGTAGGACAATTCCGACCCCAGAGCAAGGAATATAGTGGCATTGGTCATATATTCACAAATGTCGAATTGCCGGACGAAACTTTCGCCCCGAAAAGCAAAACGCGCCCTTTGGCCAGACACTCCAAGGGGGCGCGTTCACAGCGCAAGACGGCCCCGGATGCCTGTTCATCCGGGGCCGCAGTATTGTCGCGTCCGAAGACGCTTACTTCTCACGCACGCCTGCGCGCCCTTCCCTGCTGGTCAGGGCAGCAGGTCAAGGTTGGCGCAGCGTCGATGTCAGGGCTCGACCAGCGCACGTGAAACGCTCTGTCTATTTTAGCTCATTGCGAGCCGCTGCGGGGCGCCTACAGGTGAATCATTCCGATGGTATCCATGACGTAGAAGATCAGGATCAGGATGACGAAGATCGGGGCGATGTACTTGATCATGACGGTGAAGAGCTTCTCCGACTTGAACTCGGAGGATTCCTTCACATGGTCGATGATGGTCTTGGGCTTGATCACGTAGCCGATGAAGAAGCAGGTGAGCAGCGCCACGATGGGCATCATGATGGTGTTGGAGATGAAGTCCATGAAGTCCAGGATCTGGTGGTCCTGATATGCGCCGATGCCGAAGATGCTGTACATGGGGTCAATGCCCAGCCAGGAGTTGTAGCCCAGGTTGCAGATGATGCCCAGGACCACGACCCAGACCACGTTCAGGATGATGGACGTGGTGCGGGAGCAGTGGCAGAAGTCCTGGATGCAGGACACGATGGTCTCGAACAGGGAGATGGCACTGGTCAGCGCGGCGAAGAACACCAGCAGGAAGAAGATGAAGCCCAGGATGGGAGCGGCCGGGCCCAGGTCGTTGAAGACCACGGGCAGCACGCCGAACATCAGGCCGGGGCCCGCCTTGGAGGAGACCACCTCAGCGCTGCCCATGACGGCAACGCTGATGGGGATGATCATGAAGCCGGCCAGGATGGCGATGCCGGTGTCGAAGATCTCGATACGGCGGACGGAATGCTCCAGGTCATCTTCCTTGCTGAAGTAGGAGCCATAGGTGACCATGATGCCCATGGCCAGGGACAGGCTGAAGAACATCTGGCCCATGGCGGCGACCACCAGCTCGGGGCTGAACTTGGTCACGTCCGGGATCAGGTAGTACTTCAGGCCGTCGATGGCGCCGGGAATGGTCAGGGAGTACAGGCTGATGCCGATGGCCATCACGATCAGCGCGGGCATGAGGACGCGGTTCAGGTTCTCGATGCCGCGGTTGACGCCCAGGGACACGACGATGGCCACCACGGCCACGAACACGATCATCCACAGGAAGGTGTCCGGACCCGGGCTCAGGATGAAGCCGGTGAAGTAGCCGTCAGCCGCGATCTGGGACGGCAGCTCGGTCAGGTAGGACACCATGTACTTGGTGACCCAGCCGCCGATGACGCAGTAGTACGGGGTAATGATCAACGGAACCAGCGCGGCCAGGATGCCGATGAAGGCGAACTTGCCGCCGAACTTGGAGAACGCACCGGTGACGCTCTGCTTGGTCATGCGACCCAGGGCGGTTTCGGCCATCATCAGGGCAAAGCCGAAGGTCACCACCAGCACGATGTAGGTGATCAGGAACGTACCGCCGCCGTACTTCGCGGCCAGGTACGGGAAGCGCCACATGTTGCCCAGGCCAACAGCGGACGCAGCGGCCGCAAGGATGAACCCCCACTTGCCGCGCCACGAAGCACGGGGCTTCGCGGTGTCGAGCTTGTCACTCATAATCTTACCTTTCCAACGCGCCTCGCCCGGCAGCGGACGGGGCATCCCAAAATGTGCAAAGCCGCACTATGCGGCAAAAATGCATAGTGGCATCGTATGTGAATTTTTCGTGTTTACCTCAAAGTTTTTCAATATTGGGGCGAAATTAACCGCAAACGCAAGGAAGCCAGGGCACTGGGCCCTGGCTTCCGACCTTTGACTCTATGAAGCGGGAGCGGCTGCGCTAGGCGCGGTCGGAGATCTCCTTCAGCAGCATGGCCTCGAACTCGTCGTAGCTCATGTTGGTGGTCTTGTCCGTGGCGCGGTCGCGGACGGAGATGGAGCCGTCCTCGACTTCCTTTTCGCCCAGGATCACCATGTACGGGACACGGTCGACCTGGCGGGCCTCGCGGATCTTGTAGCCGATCTTCTCGTTGCGCTCGTCAAGCTCAACGCGGACGCCGGCTGCGAACAGCTTCTGGTACACGCTGGTGGCGTACTCGTTGCTCTTCTCGGACACGGGCAGGACCTTGACCTGCACCGGAGCCAGCCAGGTAGGATACTTGCCGGCGAAGTGCTCGGTCAGGATGCCGATGAAGCGCTCGATGGAGCCGAAGCACACGCGGTGGATCATGACGGGACGCTTGCGCTCGCCGTCGGCGTCGATGTAGCCCAGGTCGAAGTTGATGGGCATCTGGAAGTCCAGCTGGATGGTGCCGCACTGCCAGGTACGGCCCAGGCAGTCGCGCAGGTGGAAGTCGATCTTCGGACCGTAGAAGGCACCGTCGCCCTCGTTCAGGATGTAGTCCAGGTTCATGGACTTCAGGGCGTCGATCAGGCCGTTGGTCGCCATCTCCCAGTCCTCGTCGGAGCCCATGGAGTCCTCCGGGCGGGTGGACAGCTCAATGAAGTAGTCGAAGCCGAACTTGGTGTAGACCTTGTCGATCAGGTTCACCACGCCGCGGATTTCGTCCGCGATCTGGTCGGGACGCATGAAGATGTGGGCGTCGTCCTGGGTGAAGGCGCGCACGCGGAACAGGCCGTGCAGGGCGCCGCGCATCTCATGGCGATGCACCAGGCCCAGCTCGCCGGCGCGGATGGGCAGCTCACGGTAGCTGTGGGGCTTGCTGGCGTACACCATCACGCCGCCCGGGCAGTTCATGGGCTTGATGCAGAACGGGTCCTCATCAATGGTGGTGGAGTACATGTTGTCCTTGTAGTGATCCCAGTGACCACTGGTCTCCCACAAGGCGCGGGTCATGATCTGCGGGGTCTTGATCTCCACGTAGCCGGCCTCACGATGGATCTCGTGCCAGAACTCCAGCAGGGAGTTGTAGACCTCCATGCCCTTGGGCAGGAAGAACGGGAAGCCGGGGGCTTCGTCGCGGAGCATGAACAGGTCCATCTCCTTGCCGATGCGGCGATGGTCGCGCTTTTCGGCCTCCTCCAGCAGCTTCAGGTAGTCGTCCAGCTCGGCCTGGGTGCGGAAGGCGATGCCGTTGATGCGGGTCAGCATCTTGTTTTCGGCGTTGTTCTTCCAGTAGGCGCCGGAAATGCTCATGAGCTTGAAGGCCTTCAGGGCCTTGGTGTAGCGCAGGTGCGGGCCGGTGCACATGTCAACGTACTCGCCCTGGGTGAAGAAGCTGATCTCGGCGTCTTCGGGCAGGTCGTCGATGTGCTCCACCTTGTACTTTTCGCCCCGCTCCTCCATAAGAGCAATGGCCTCCGCGCGCGGCAGGATGGAGGGACGAATGGGCAGGTTTTCCTTGATGATCTTCTTCATCTCAGCTTCGATGGCCGGCAGGTCCTCGTCGCTGAGCTTGGTGTCACCCAGGTCGATGTCATAGTGGAAGCCACGCTCGGTGGCCGGTCCGTAGCCGAAGTCAGCATGCGGGTAGATGCGCTTCACGGCCTGGGCCATGATGTGCGCAGCAGTATGACGGATGACTTCGAGCTCTTCCTGTTCGGGGCAGTCAGCAACGGTGCCATCCTTGTAGACGATCTTCATCCGCATGTCCTTTCGTGTTCAGTGCATATACAAACGAACAGTATACCCTATTCGGCCTTGCGCTTTGCATAGGCAATCCAGTACATGACGCCCACGAACACCGCGCCGCCGATGATGTTGCCCAGGGTGGCGAAGCCGATGTTGTACACGATGCCGCCCACCGTGATCAGGTCGATGTTGGCGGTGCCGGTGTAGGCCACGCCGCTGAGCTTGGCCACCAGGCCCATGGGAAGGAAGAACATGTTGGCAACGCAGTGCTCGAAGCCCATGGCCACGAAGGCGGTTACCGGGAAGGCGCTGGTGAAGATCTTGTCGATGACGGTACGGCCCGCAAAGCCCATCCACACGGCCATGCACACCAGGAAGTTGCACATGATGCCGCGGAAGATGATGACGCTGGGCGCCAGGCCGATCTTGCCGGCGGCCACGGTCATCATGGTGGAGCCCACTTCCCCGCCGTTCATGCCGGCGCAATTGGCACCGAAGGCGCAGCAGACAATGACCAGGGAGCCCAGCAGGTTGCCCACGTACACCACGACCCAGTTCTTCAGGACCTGGCCCCAGGTGATCTTCTTGGAAAGGGCGGCCATGACCATGAGGTTGTTGCCGGTGAACAGCTCAGCGCCAGCCACGATAACCATGATCAGGCCCAGGCTGAACATGGCCGCGCCGAATACCTGGGACACTGCGAAGGGCAGCGCCGGGTCGGACTTCACATAGGTCATGAACAGGGCGCCGCTGGCAATGAACATGCCCGCCAGCACCGCAAGGGCAAAGCAGCGGGCGAACTCCAACTTCGTCTTGCCCACCGCAACGTTTTCCGCCTTCGCCTCAATGGCCGCTGCAGCCGTGCAGTCGGGCTTGAGGGCGTTGATTTCCGCATCCGTCAGTGCCATGCGATCACTCCTTCGTATTCCCACCGGGCAGTCCCGGTCCGTTTGCCGGAGTTTATTTTGCAGGGCGAAAGTTTCGACCGTGCATCCATTGCCGTAAGCGGCATGATTGCTGAGTTTTCGGCAGAAGCCCCACCGCTCGCCCGCGGCGGACGGCAGGGACGCCTATGCCAGCCGGACGGAGGGAACGGCCTGCAAGCCGCCGCGTGACAGCTCGAACAGGCACAATGCCTTGTCTCGGCTTTCGTACAGCAGGGCAAAGTCCGCGGGAGCCTTCGAGGTCTCCGGCTCCGTGGCCTCCGCAGGCGTCACAGCCTCTGATCCCCTTGCGGCGGGGCGCTCCCCTACCGCACTTGCAGCCGGCTCCTCCTTGGGAGCGACGGCCTTGCGCGGGACGCAGCCGGCGTCCACGCGCACGTAGCCCCGCACTAGTAGTTCACCTTCCAGAACACCAGGCCCTGGGCAGGGGCGTTTTCGCCCGCTGCACTGCGGTCCTTGGCCGCCAGCACGTCCGCCACCCAGTCAGGGGTGCGCTGGCCGCGGCCCACAGCCACCAGGGTGCCCACGATGGTGCGGACCATGGAGTGCAGGAAGGCGTTGCCCACCACCTTGATGGTCAGGAGCTTTTCGCCCAGCACCTCTTCCTCGTAGATGCTGATCTCCTGCACGTTGCGGCAGGTGGGCTTGCCCACGGCGGAAACCGCCATGCAGAAGCTCTTGAAGTCGTGCTCGCCAATGAGGTGCGTCGCGCCCGCGCGCATGGCATCCACGTCCAGCTCATAGGGCAGGTGCCAGCAGAAATCCCCCATGAACAGGGGCGGCGTGGGCTCGGTGCACAGGTGGTAGTGGTATTCGCGGCTCTGAGCGTCGAAGCGGGCGGAAAAGCCCGCGGAACGCTGCTCCACGGCGCGGACCATGACGCCCTCATGGGTCAGGGCGTTCAGGGACTTCAGCAGGTTGCGCTCGGTGCGGCCCCGCAGCTCGTCGGGCTCCACGTCGAAGGTGACCCACTGGCCGCGCGCATGGACGCCGGCGTCGGTGCGGCCCGCGCACACGGTCCGCACCTCACGCCGGAACAGCAGCTCCAGGGCTTTTTCCAGCTCTCCCTGCACGGTCAGCTGGCCCGGCTGGCGGGCAAAGCCGCAGAAGGGCGCGCCATGATAGGCCACCTGCAGGGCAAAGGTCAGCAGAGCGGGGCTTTCGTCCTGAACTCCACTCTGCTCCATGTCCTGAATCTGATCCTGAACGTTTTCCACCGGGTCCTCCCCTACGCTGTCATTACGTTGTAGCCGAACAGCATGGACAGCTCGGAGCGCAGCACGGTGCTGCGGGCGTCCACGGTGCAGGGCAGCTGCGCACGGAACTTGCGGCCGTCGGACTGCTCCACGATCAGCTGCACGGCGTCGTTGCCGCCGTAGCTGCTGAGGATGCGGTTCAGCTTCAGGGAGCGGGTGGCGTCCAGGTCGGAGGAGCGCAGGTTCAGCGTCACGCTGCGGGAGCCCTCGTCAGCCTCGGAGAGCTCGATGCGCTCGATGTCGAAGGCCATGATCTGGTTGCCACGGTCGCTATGCTCGAACTTGCCCTTGATCTTGACGATGGCGTCTTCCTCGATCACGTCGGCGAAGTCGTCGTACTTGAAGGTGATGCACTCGATGGAGCCGGTCTGATCCTCCAGGGTCCAGGTGGCCATCTTGGAGCCGCGCTTGGTCAGGCGCACGCTCACGCCCACGACCAGGCCCACGAACACCGCGGACTTGATTTCCTTGGTGCGCTCGGTCAGGTCGGCCATGGTGTACTTGGTCATGCGGGAAAGGGCGCGCTCGTACGGGGCCAGCGGGTGGTCCGATACGTAGATCTTCATGATCTCCTTCTCGTAGGCAAGCAGGGTGCGCTTGTCCCACTCCACGCCGTCCGGCTCGGGCACGTCCTCCTTGAAGTTTTCGTCCACCTCCGCGAACATGGCGAACATGTCCATCTGGCCGGCGTCCTTGTCCTTCTGGCGCTTGGCAGCGTTTTCCAGCAGGGTCGTTTCGTCCACGAAGTACATGAGCTGCTTGCGGGTGTAGCCCGTGCTGTCGAAGGCGCCGCCCTTGATCAGGGACTCCAGGGTCTTGCGGTTGTAGCACTTGGAGTCCAGGCGGTTCACGAAGTCGTGCAGGCTCGTGTAGGGGCCGTTCTCCTCACGCTCCTCGATGATGGCGTCGGCCACGTTGCGGCCCACGCCACGGACGCCCACCAGGCCGAAGCGAATGCCGCCCGGCACGGGAGTGAACTCCGCGTTGGAGGAGTTGATGTCCGGCGGCAGCACGGGAGTGCCGTTCTTATTGCAGCTGGCAATGTACTTGATCAGGCGGTCGGTGTTGCCCATGTAGCTGGACAGCACTGCGGCCATGTACTCGTTGGGGAAATGGGCCTTCAGGTACGCCGTGCGCATGACCAGCAGAGCGTATGCTGCGGAGTGCGACTTGTTGAACGCGTACTTTGCGAACTTCTCGGCGTCGTTCCAGATCTGCTGGGCGATCTTCAGGTCGTAGCCGTTCTCCACGGCGCCCTTGTCCCAGTCGGCCTGCAGCTGGCGCATGACCTCCAGGCGCTTCTTACCCATGGCCTTACGCAGCTTGTCGGACTTGCCTGCCGAAAAGCCGCTCATGACCATGGAGATCTGCATGATCTGCTCCTGGTAGACCATGGTGCCGTAGGTTTCCTCCAGCAGGTCCTTCAGGCGGTCGTCGTAGTACTGCACCGGGACCTTGCCGCTGGCTACCGCAACGTAGTCATCCACCATGCCGGACTCCAGAGGGCCCGGACGGTTCAGTGCGATGGACGCGACGATGTCGGAGAAGCGGGACGGTGGGAGGCGGGCGAAAAGGCTCACGTACAGCGCGCCCTCCACCTGGAACAGGCCGTCCATGTTGCCCGCACGCATGATCTCGAAGGCCTTGGGGTCGTCGATGGGGATTTCCTCGGGAATCAGGACGGTGCCCGTGGTCTCCTTGATGTTCTTGCAGGCACGGGACAGCACGCCCAGGGTACGCAGGCCAAGGAAGTCCATCTTCAGCAGGCCCAGGTCCGGCGTGTAATGGCCGTCGTACTGGGTGATGATGCCGCCGCCCTTGGTGTCGCGCTTCAGCGGCACGTGGTCGCTCATGGGGTCACGGCAGATGATGGTTGCGCAAGCATGGACGCCTTCGCCGCGGACGTGGCCCTCGATGGACCGCGCAGCGTCGATGACCTGCTTGACCTCGTCCTCTTCCTTATAGGCCTTGGCCAGGTCCGGATTGCTCTCCAGGGCCTTGTCGATGGTGATGCCCAGCTCGTCGCCGATCATCTTGCAGATGCGGTCGCCAACAGAGTAGGGATAGTCCAGAACGCGGGCGGAGTCGCGCACGGCGTTCTTCGCCTGCAGCTTGCCAAAGGTGATAACGCCGGCCACGTGGTCCTCGCCGTACACGTCCTTGATGTGGTCGATGACTTCGCCGCGACGTTCGTCCTCGAAGTCAACGTCGATATCGGGCATCTCCACACGTTCGGGCGAAAGGAATCGCTCGAACATCAGGCCATTGGGGATGGGGTCCAGGTCGGTGATGCCCATGGCGTACGCAACGATGGAGCCTGCTGCGGAGCCACGGCCGGGACCGACGCCGATGCCCTGGCTACGGGCCCACTCGATGTACTCCTGCACGATCAGGAAGTATGCCGGGAAGCCCTGCTGGATGATGACGCTGGCCTCGTACTCGTACTGCTTCCACTCGCGCTCGGGCACGTTTTCGCCATAGCGCTTGTGCAGACCCTCCTCGCACTTGTGGCGGAACCAGGACTCCTCGGTTTCGCCCTCGGGCAGGGGGAATCGGGGCAGAATGGGGTCGCGTTCCAGGACCACGTTGCACTTCTCCGCCACCTCGACGGTGTTGGCGCATGCCTCCGGGAAGTCCTTCAGAGCCGCGAGCATCTCCTCCTCGGTCTTCATGTAGAACTCATCGTTCTCGAACTTCATGCGCTTTTCTTCGTTGACCTTGGCGCCGGTGCCAATGCACAGCAAGATGTCCTGGGCACGGGCGTCCTCGCGGGTCAGGTAGTGGAAGTCGTTGGTGGCGATGGTCTTGAAACCGCACTCGTTGGCGATCTTGGTCAGGACATGGTTCAGCTGGTTCTGGGTCATGCCGTTGTCGGTCATGATGCCGTGGTCCTGCAGCTCAATATAGAAGTCGCCGGGGTCAAAGCAGCTTGCCAGCTTCTGGGCCCACATGACGGCCTCGTCGTACTGGCCCGCGTCGATGAGCTTGGGCACGATGCCTGCAATGCAGGCGCTGGCGCCGATGATGCCGTGGCCGTACTTCTGCAGCTGGCTGAAGGTGGTGCGGGGCTTGTAGTAGAAGTTGTCCGTATGAGATTCGCTGACCAGCTTCAGCAGGTTGTGGTAGCCCTCGTTGGTCTTGGCCAGAAGCAGCAGATGATACAGCTTGGGCTTCACGTCGGTACGCAGCGTTTCGTCCGTGGTGAAGTACACCTCGCAGCCGAAGATGGGCTTGACCTTCTTGCCGGTCTCCTTCTCAACCGCAGCGCAGCAGGTGTCCAGCTCGACCACGCCGCTCATGACGCCATGGTCGGTGATGGCCACTGCGGGCATGTCCAGCTCGGCTGCGCGCATGACCATGTCCTTGATATGGGTCAGGCCGTCAAGCAGGGAGAATTCAGTGTGGTTGTGCAGATGAACGAATGCCATGAGATGCTCCGATCTTCGCCCAACTCCCCTTCCAGGGCCCTTGGGCGAGGGTCCGTTTCGCGAACAAATATGCGATGAATCAGTTTTGGTATCAATCGAAGATACCACACCTGCGCCCCGCCAAAACGAAAAAGGACCCCCGCGAATCACGGGGGTCCTCAAAGGCTTGATGAGCCTGGCGAAGCGGTTGAAATCAAGCAGCTTCGTCGTAGTTGTTAAGGGCGTTACTTACCCTCGCATGCGGCCAGCTGAACATCGCACCACTCGAGGTCGCACAGCAGAGTGTCGCGCAGGACCCTACCGGCCTTTGCCTTCATCTCCGTCAGCTCCTCAGTGGAGATCTGGTCGATCTTAGCCTGGATGCGCTCGCGCTCAGCACGAACGGCCTCCACGTTGATATCGTCCTTCAGGATGGCCTGGCGACCCAGGACGGTGACCTTGTCATTGTCGACCTGAGCGAAACCCATATAGGTAACGTAGGTGACCTTGTCCTTGTGGTCAGCGTCCTTGTAGATCGTCACGGTACCGTTCTGCATACGGCAAGACGTCATGCAATGACCAGGAAGAACACCGAAATAGCCATCGACGCTCGGAATTTCCACCTGATACGCCTGCTCATGGAACAGGAGCTGGGTGGGAGTAACGACTTCGCAAAGAAGCATAGCCATTATTAGTCTTCCTTCATCTTCGCATATGCTGCGTAGACGTCCTCGATAGCACCCTTGTTCTGGAAGCACTGCTCAGGGATGTCGTCGCACTTGCCGTCGAGAATCTCGGCGAAGGAGCGGACGGTGTCCTCGAGCTTGACGTACACACCAGGGGTACCGGTGAAGACCTCTGCAACGTGGAACGGCTGGCCCAGGAACTTCTGGACCTTACGAGCACGGTTGACGACCATCTTCTGGTCCTCGGAGAGCTCGTCCATACCCAGAATGGCGATGATGTCCTGCAGGTCGCGGTAGTTCTGGAGAATCTCCTGAACGCCCACGGCGACGCGGTAGTGCTCCTCGCCGACGATCTCGGGGTCGAGAGCGCGGGAAGAGGAGTCCAGCGGGTCAACTGCGGGGTAGATGCCCTGCTCGGCGATGGAACGAGACAGAACCGTCTTAGCATCCAGGTGGGTAAAGGTGGTAGCCGGTGCCGGGTCGGTAAGGTCGTCAGCGGGAACGTAAACTGCCTGAACGGACGTAATGGAGCCCGTAGAGGTAGAGGTAATACGCTCCTGCAGGTCGCCCATCTCGGTTGCCAGCGTCGGCTGGTAGCCAACTGCGGAAGGCATACGGCCGAGCAGTGCGGACACCTCGGAACCTGCCTGGGTGAAGCGGAAGATGTTGTCAATGAACAGCAGAACGTCCTGGCCCTGATCACGGAAGTACTCTGCCTCGGTCAGGCCAGCCAGGCCAACGCGAAGACGTGCTCCCGGAGGCTCGTTCATCTGACCGTAGACCAGACAGGTCTTCTCGATAACGCCAGACTCGCTCATCTCCAGGAACAGGTCCGTACCCTCACGAGTACGCTCGCCTACGCCGGTGAACACGGACGTACCGCCGTGCTCCTGAGCCAGGTTGTTGATGAGCTCCTGAATGGTAACGGTCTTGCCAACGCCTGCGCCGCCGAACAGACCGGTCTTGCCACCCTTGACGTAAGGCTCGATCAGGTCGACGACCTTAATGCCGGTCTCGAAGATCTCTGCCTTGGTGGACAGGGTCTCGTAAGCCGGTGCGGGATGGTGGATCGGCATGTACTGGTCGATCTCGGGCATGGGCTTGCCGTCAACGGGCTCACCGATGACGTTCCAAATGCGGCCCAGGGTATTCGGGCCAACCGGCATCATGATGGGGTTGCCGGTGTCGACGACGTCCATGCCGCGGACCATGCCATCGGTAGAAGACATGGCGACGGTACGAACCAGGTCGCCGGGAAGGTGCGTCTGCACCTCGAGCACGATATCCACTTCACCAAGCGGAGTCGTGCCCTGCACCTTAAGTGCATTGTAGATAGCCGGCATCTGATCTGCCGGGAACTCACAATCGACAACAGCGCCGACGACGCGAACAACGCGTCCGGTGGCACCGGTCGACTGAGCCTTAATCTCTTCAGCCATTTACTCCTCCAAAGCTGCTGCGCCACCGACGATCTCGGTAATCTCGGTCGTAATGGCACCTTGACGTACACGGTTGTAGTAAGTCGTCAGCGTATCAACCATTTCGGAAGCATTGTCAGTTGCTGCCTTCATGGCCGTGCGACGAGCACCCTGTTCGGCTGCAGCCGAATCTACCAGAGCGAAGAAGAACATGTTACGCATGTAAGCGAACATCATGTGATGAACAACCTCGGCAGCGTCGGGCTCGAATGCGCAGTCCATCTTCTCGAACTGCGGAAGCTCGCCCTCCTTCCTTTCGCGCCACTGAGCAAAGATGTCCTCTTCCTTCTTCCTCAGACCCAGCATGTCTGCAAAGTCGTGATAGTCGATGGGAAGGACCTTATGCTCGATGACGACCTGCTCGCCAGCATTCTTCGCATGGTTGTACAGCAGGTAGACCTCGTCAAGGTCACCTACGTTGTAAGCATCACCGGAATAGGCGGAAATTGCTGCCGCCTCATCGAACTTAGGATCAGCGGAGTTGCCGCTGAACGAAAGCACCGGCTCGATGCCGCGGTACTTGAAGTAACCGCAAGCCTTCTTGCCGCAGGCAATGACTTCGACTTCTGCGCCTTCGGCCTGCTTTTCCGCAATAATACGGTCAGCGGCCTTAAGGATGTTGCTTGAAAAACCGCCAGCCAAACCTCGATCGGAGGTAACAGGCACTACGAGCACGCGCTTGACCTCGTCATGCTTGCGCAGCAGCGGCTCAGCGTCGAGCGGAGCATGCTTTGCAGCATTCAGAAGGACCTCGGAAAGGTTAGTGGTCCACGGGGTGGCATCCATCAGGCGCTCGGTGGCGCGACGGATCTTAGCCGCGGAAACCATCTCCATGGTGCGCGTAATCTGCTTCGTAGACTGTACGGAGCTAATGCGCCTCTCTATGTCGTGTAGGTTAGGCATGGTCTACCTTCCTTCTATTCCGTCGCAGCGAACTGGGACTTGAAGGAATCCAGGGCAGCGTTGAGCTTAGACTTGATGTCGTCGGTCAGCTTGCCCTCGGAGACGATTGCATCCAGAACCTCGGGCTTGGAAGCACGCAGGTAGGCGGTGAGCTCTTCGCGGAAACGAACAACGTCGCGCACCGGCAGATCGTCCAGGTAGCCTTCGTTGCCTGCATAGATGGCAGCAACCTGCTCAGCAACCGGCATCGGCACATAACGACCCTGCTTCAGCAGCTCGGTCATGTGTGCACCACGGTTCAGCTGGTCCTGAGTAGCCTTGTCCAGGTCGGAACCGAACTGGGTGAAGGCCTGCAGCTCGCGGTATGCAGCCAGGTCCAGACGCAGAGAGCCTGCAACCTGCTTCATAGCCTTGATCTGTGCGGAGCCGCCAACGCGGGAAACGGAGATACCGACGTCGACTGCGGGGCGCTGGCCCTGGAAGAACAGGTCGGTCTGCAGGTAAATCTGACCGTCGGTAATGGAAATCACGTTGGTCGGAATGTATGCAGAAACGTCGCCTGCCTGGGTCTCGATGATCGGCAGAGCCGTCATGGAGCCTGCACCGTTCTCGTCGTTCATCTTAACTGCACGCTCGAGCAGGCGAGAATGCAGGTAGAAGACGTCGCCCGGGTAAGCTTCGCGTCCCGGCGGGCGGCGCAGGGTCAGGGACATCTGACGATAGGCCACAGCCTGCTTGGAAAGGTCGTCGTAGACGGCCAGCACGTGGCGGCCCGGGTTGGTGGCGGAGGCGGGCTGGCCGTCCTCGCCGTTGTACAGGAAGTACTCGCCCATTGCAGCACCGGCCATAGGAGCGATGTACTGCAGCGGAGCGGAGTCAGAAGCGGTAGCGGCAACGATGATGGTGTACTCCATGGCACCGTGGCGCTCCAGGGTCTCGACGATCTGAGCAACCGTGGAGGCCTTCTGGCCGATTGCCACGTAGATGCAGATCATGTTCTGACCCTTCTGGTTGATGATGGCGTCGATCGCAACAGCGGTCTTACCAGTCTGGCGGTCGCCAATGATCAGCTCACGCTGGCCACGGCCAACGGGGATCATGGAGTCGATTGCCAGGATGCCGGTCTGCACCGGCTCATGAACGGGCTTACGGGAGATAACGCCGGGAGCCTTGAACTCAACCGGGCGCATGCCCTCAGCCTCGATGGGGCCCTTGCCGTCGATCGGCTGGCCCAGCGGGTTCACGACGCGGCCCAGGAAGGCCTTGCCGGAGGGAACCTCAATAATACGACCGGTCGTCTTGACCTTGTCGTTCTCACGAATTGCCGTGACGTCACCCAGAAGTACGGCGCCGACTTCCTCTTCCTCGAGGTTCTGAGCCATGCCGTAGACAGTGCGGCCGTTTGCACCCTCGAACTCCAGAAGCTCGCCCATCATGGCGCCCTTCAGGCCGTCGATACGGGCAATACCGTCACCAACCTGCATAACCGTACCGACTTCGCGAGACTCGACGCTCATGTTGAGCTCGTCCAGCTGCTTGCGCAGCATCTCGTCGATGGACTGTGCGGTGATCTCAGTCACTAGCATTCACCTCCTACTAGTTCTTCTTGAGTGCAATACGGGCGTTGTCCAGCTGCCAGCGGACGCTGGCGTTCAGGCGCTTGCCGTTTGCACTGATGAGTACGCCGCCGAGAATGGACTTATCGATGTGCTCACGCAGCACGATGTCAGTCCCGAAGTCAGCGGCCGCTTTCTTCGTAATCAGATCGCGAAGCTTGTCGTCAAGTTCAACGACCGTAGTGACGTCAACGATGGTAACGCCGAGCTTGGTGCTCAGAACGCCTGCGTAGGCGTTGGCAACACGCTGGAACAGATCGACGTCACCGCGCTCAGCCATAACGGCAAGCACCTCGACCAGGGCAACATTGCACTGGGCGAAGACGTTGCGTGCCACGTCCGCGCGCTTCTGGGGCTCGATCATGGAGTCCTTCAGGGTCTCCATCAGCTTGGCGTTGCCGCGCATGATGGGAGCCACGGACTCGATCTGGTCGCGCACCTCGATGACAGCCTCACGACCGCCGGCGTTGAAAGCAGCGTTGTACATCGCTTCCGCGTAAACGCCGACCTTCTCCTTTTCAACAAGACGATTCTTAGGCATTGAAGTTACCTGCCTCGTTGACGTAACGCTCGATGATCTTGCGATGCTCGTCGTCGGTCAGGCTCTCGCCGATCAGGCGCTCGGCCACAGAGGTGGAGATGTCCGCGATGGAGCCCTGGAGCTCAGCAACAGCGGCCTTCTTCTCGGCCTCGATGGTCTGCTTTGCCTTCTCGATCATCGCAGTGGCCTCGGCCTGAGCCTTGGCCTCGATGTCAGCCTTGACAGCTTCGCCCGTCTTCTTAGCCTCAGCAACGATCTCAGCTGCCTGAGCCTTGGCGTCAGCCAGCTCCTTCTTGTACTCGGCCAGCGTACGCTCTGCCTCGACCTGAGCTTCCTCAGACTTCTTCAGTGCGGTACGAATGGTGGTGGCGCGCTTCTCGACGATGTTGTCGACGATCGGCCAACCGAACTTTGCCAGCACAAACAGAATGATCAGGAAGGCAACGAGCATCGGGACGAACTCGTTCATGTCCGGAATCAGGACTGCGATGCCCTCCTTGGTTTCAGAAGCGAAGGCGTAGGTGGGGAAAGCGCTCGCGAGAGCCGCAGATGCAGCAGCGATACCAATCTTCTTATTCAGCTTTGCTTTCACTTATCCACCTTCTCTTTTTGCTTTACAGACGTTTTCCGTGTTGGCGCAAATTAGAAGATGAAGGTGAGCACGAAGCCGATAAGTGCAAGTGCCTCAGCCAGAGCGCCGAAGATCAGGGCGTTGGTGAACAGCTTGCCGGCCAGCTCAGGCTGACGTGCAGAACCGACGCACAGGCCATAGCCGCACAGGCCGAGACCGATGCCTGGGCCGATGGTACCGAGGCCGTAGCCGACGCACTTCAGAGCTGCAATGATGAACGTAGTTTCCACTGTTTCCTCCTTCATATGGAACCGGGTACCTCACCCGTTTCCCACTTACAATACTTAGCCAGCCGAGGCCGGCTAATTGCCAAAATCAATGCCTCATGCGAGGCGCCGCAGATTAGTGCTCGCCCTGAGCCAGGCCAACGTACACTGCGGTCAGGATGGTGAACACATATGCCTGCAGGAATGCAACCAGGCACTCCAGGCAGTACATAAGGATCAGGAAGACTGCCCAGGCGATTGCCGGAGCGGCAGTCAGGGGTGCTGCAAACTGGATGGCATCCAGAATGAAGAACTGAGTCATGATGGCGAAGATGCCCAGGATCATGTGGCCTGCGAACATGTTGCCGTAGAGTCGGACGGCCAGGGTCAGCAGACGGATGACCAGCGAGAAGAACTCGAAGAACCAGATGATCGGAACCATCGGGCCCGGCAGACCAGACGGAGCGATGGACTTGATGTAGCCCAGACCGCCCTTCGCCTTGAAGCCGTACGCGTTGAAGTAGACGAACGCGATCAGAGCCAGTGCCCAGGTGACGCTCAGAGAGCCCGTGGGGGTCTTGGAGCCCGGGATCAGACCGATGATGTTGCTGATCAGCAGGAAGAAGAACAGCGTGGCCAGGAACGGGATGTGCTTCTTGTACCCGTGGCCGATTGCGCCTTCGCCCATGTTGCGGCAAACAGCATCGTAGCCCCAGTCAATCAGACCGGCGAACTTGCCTTCGGGGCTGACCTTGATCTTGCGCACGCCGATCATCACGACGGCAAGGGTGACCACGCAGATCAGAATCATCCACGCGGTGTACTGCGTGAGTCCGATTCCACCTCCGAAGTCAACCACGAACGTAGAGTTAAATGACTCACTTAACTCTTCGATCGGAGCGGCAATATCCGCAAGCGGATTGCCTGTTAGATGAAATTCCATACTCCTCTCCTTTTCCAAACCTACATTCTTTTAGACACCGAAATGCCGAAAAGGAAAACTGAGATAACAAAAGCCGCGAACTCCGCGATGGTGAAGAACTTCGCCATCTCGGGGAACGCGACGCGACACACTATCATACCGCAAATCAGTACGATAAAGGAGATGGCCATAGTGATAAGGAAGGGAGCCAGCATGTCCATGGAGCTGGTGGCGCTGATCTTGCGAACCTTCTTAGAGGCCACGAACAGCGGCACGGCACCCAGGACGCCAATCAAAATGCCAGCTATAACCGCAATTACCATTTACTACTACTACCTCGTAAGTACGGACGACTTCCAAACTAAACCTAATAAAGATTAGCAAGCGCCTTCGCATAAAACACACATGCGCCGATTTTGTAGGCGAACGGACATCTTTTTTTCGGCGGGAGCAACAACCCCTTGCCAACTGCCCTTTCGTCCCCTATTCAACCGGGGTGCGGACCCCGTCCTTGAAGGTGTACAGCCGAAGGCCGGCCTCCAGGAGCATGCTCAGCGAAAGCTCGTCGGGATATCCTTCCGCGAACAGGACCTCCTTCACACCTGCGTTGATGAGCATCTTGGCGCACAGCACGCAGGGCTGGGTGGTGATGTAGATGGAGGAACCGTCGATGTTCACGCCGTGGCGGGCCGCCTGGATGATGGCGTTCTGCTCGGCGTGCAGCGCACGGCAGAGCTCATGGCGCTGGCCGCTGGGAATGCCCAGCTGCTGGCGCAGGCACCCGGTGATGGCGCAGTGCTCCACACCCGAGGGCGCTCCGTTGTAGCCCGTGGCCAGGATGCGCTTGTCCTTCACGATCACCGCACCCACGGCGCGGCGCAGGCACGTGGTGCGCGATGCGACGGTGTGGGCAAGGGACATGAAGTACTCGTCCCAACTGGGTCGATGTTCCATATCCATCGGATCCTCCCTGTTCTTGTTTCCGACCTGGGTATTCTTGCATAAATAAACGAGGCGGACATGGCGCCCGCCTCGTTATTTTGCATCATTCGGGTAATCCCGAAAGGGGTATTTTCGGCTACAGCTCCGGATAGAGCGGGTGTGCGTCGATGATCTTCTGCACGTCAGCCTTGATCTGAGCCAGCTTGGCCGGGTCATCCTTGCCGAACACGGTGGCGGCAATGTAGGAGCCCACGTTGTAGAAGTCCTCCTCGTTCAGGCCGCGGGTGGTACCGGCTGCGGTGCCCACGCGGATGCCGCTGGTGACGAACGGGCTGCGGGGCTCGTTGGGGATGGTGTTCTTGTTCACCGTCAGGCCCACGGACTCCAGCAGCTTCTCAGCGTCCTTGCCGGTAACGTCAGCCGGGGTCAGGTCAACCAGGCACAGGTGGTTGTCGGTGCCGCCGGAGACCAGACGCAGGCCACCGTCGATCATGCCCTTGCCCAGAGCAGCGCAGTTCTTCACCACGTTCTCCTGGTAGGTCTTGAACTCAGGCTTCAGGGCCTCGCCGAAGGCGACGGCCTTGCCGGCGATCACGTGCATCAGCGGGCCGCCCTGGCTGCCCGGGAACACGGCGGAGTTGATCTTCTTGGCAATGACGGCGTTGTTGGTCAGGATCAGGCCACCGCGGGGACCGCGCAGGGTCTTGTGGGTGGTGGTGGTGACCACGTCGGCGTAGGGCACCGGGTTCTGATGCAGGCCAGCGGCGACCAGGCCGGCAATGTGGGCCATGTCGACCATCAGGTAGGCACCGTAGCCATGGGCGATCTCAGCAATGCGCTCGAAGTCGATGGCGCGGGGGTAGGCGCTGGCGCCGGCGATGATCATGCGAGGGTTGTGCTTCTTGCACAGCTTCTCGATCTCCTTGTAGTCGATGACCTCGTTTTCGTCCACGCCATAGCCGATGACGTTGTACAGCTTGCCGGAGAAGTTGGCCGGGGAACCATGGGTCAGGTGACCGCCGTTGTCCAGGCTCATGCCCAGGATGGTGTCGCCGGGCTGGCACAGGGCGAAGTACACGGCAAGGTTGGCGTTGGCGCCGCAGTGGGGCTGCACGTTGGCGTACTTGGCGTCGAACAGCTTGCAGGCGCGCTCGATGGCCAGGTCCTCCACCAGGTCGACCTTTTCGCAGCCGCCGTAGTAGCGCTTGCCGGAGTAGCCTTCAGCGTACTTGTTGGTCAGCACGCTGCCCATGGCCTCCATGACGGCGGGGCTGACGATGTTTTCGGAGGCGATCAGCTCGATGCAGTCGCGCTGACGCTCCAGTTCCATGTTGATGATTTCGGCTACCTCAGGATCTGTCTGAGAAACATACTGCATAGCCATGTGCTTACTTCCCTTCCAGTGCCATGATCTTTTCCACGCGACCCGCATGGCGTCCGCCTGCGAACTCGGTGGTCAAGAAGGTGTCTACGATGGTGCGGTTGTCCTCTTCGCTCACAAAGCGACCGGAGACGGTGATGACGTTGGCGTCATTGTGCTCACGGGTCAGTGCTGCGAACTCGGCGGACACGATGTTGGCGGCGCGGATGCCGTCGACCTTGTTGGCTGCGATGGCCATGCCGATGCCGGTGCCGCAGACCAGGACGCCGCGCTCTGCTTCGCCCGAAACCACGTCACGGGCAACCAGCTCGGCGAAGTCCGGGTAGTCGACTCGGTCGTCAGAGTCCGGACCGCGATCGATCACCGTATGACCTGATGACTTCAGGTGCTCCACGAGCATCTGCTTCTGCTCGAAGCCTGCATGGTCGCTGGCGATGCTGACCTTCATATTCACCCTCCTGAACTAGAGATTATTGAACATGGCATAGGGTAACCCAAAAGAACCGCGCCTTGAGACGCGGTCCCTGAAAAAGTACAAGTTTGAAACAAAGCAGATTTTGCGCGGGACGAAAGCCCCTTTCGCCCTGTTCCGCTACATGGTTGCGCGGGCAACGGCCTTCTTCCAACCGGCCAGCAGCTCGTCCACCCTGTCCTGGGCCATCTTGGGCTCGAACACGTCGTCGGCGGATCGCAGGGCGCGCAGCTCGTCGGTGTTGTTCCAGAAGCCGGTACACAGGCCGGACAGGAACGCAGCGCCCAGGGCCGTGGTCTCGGTGTTCTGGGGGCGGCGGACCGGGGTGCCGATGATGTCGGACTGGAACTGCATCAGGAAGTTGTTGGCAGAGGCGCCGCCGTCCACGTTGAGCACCGCCATGGGGGCGCCGGCGTCGGCTTCCATGGCCTCGCACAGGTCGGCCATCTGATAGGCCAGGGCCTCCAACGCCGCGCGGGCAATGTGGTTGCGGTTGGCACCACGGGTCAGACCGCAGATCAGGCCGCGGGCCTCGGAGTCCCAATAGGGTGCGCCCAGGCCTGTGAAGGCAGGCACGATGTACACGCCGTTGCTGTCCTCAACGGAAAGGGCCATGGCCTCGGTCTGGGAGGCCTTCTCAACAATGCCCAGCTCGTCGCGGAGCCACTGGATCAGGGCGCCGGCCACGAACACGGAGCCCTCCAGAGCGTACTTGACGGGCTCGCCCGGGGCGGATGCGGCGATGGTGGTCACCAGGTTGTTGTGGGAAACCGGGGCCTCGGTGCCGGTGTTCATCAGGAAGAAGCAGCCGGTGCCGTAGGTGTTCTTGGCCTGGCCCGCGTCGAAGCAGCACTGGCCGAACAGGGCGGACTGCTGGTCGCCGGCAATGCCGCAGATGGGAATGCCCTGGGGCAGGTTGGGGTTGGCGGTGGCGCCGAAGTTGGAGGCACTGGGCTTGACCTCGGGCATCATGGAAGCCGGAATCTGGAACAGGTCTAGCAGGTACGGGTCCCACTCACAGGTGTGGATGTTGTACAGCATGGTGCGGCTGGCGTTGGTGGTGTCGGTGGCGTGGACGCGACCGGCGGTCAGGTTCCACAGCACCCAGGTGTCCACGGTGCCGAAGCACAGCTCGCCGCGCTCGGCGCGCTCACGGGCGCCCGGGACGTTGTCCAGCAGCCACTTGGCCTTGGACGCGCTGAAGTACGGGTCCGGGCGCAGGCCGGTGCGCTGGATGATCTGGTCGAAGACCTCCTGGTCGTCGCCGCAGATCTCGTTGATCACGTCAGCGGTGCGGCGGCACTGCCACACGATGGCGTTGGCAATGGGCTCGCCGGTCTGGCGGTCCCAGATGATGGTGGTCTCACGCTGGTTGGTGATGCCGATGGAGTCGATGTCCTCCGGATGCACGTTGTACTGGGTCAGCAGCTCGGTGAAGGTGCCCAGCTGGGTGGCGATGATGTCCTGCGGATCATGGTCGACCCAACCCGGCTGCGGGTAGATCTGGGGGAACTCGCGCTGCACGGAGCCAACGGGGTTGCCGTCGTGGTCGATGAGCATGGAGCGGGACGAGGTGGTGCCCTGGTCCAGGGCGATGATGTACTTGCCGGCCATTGCTGGTCCTTTCAGGTCGCTGTTATAGCTGCTACTAACTATATACGACATCAGGACGAAACAAAGCCAGGTCACACCGCCCGTTCGACCCGCGGCAAGCTATCCCTGGCGAAGGACCACCGGCTCGGCTCCCGTGCAGTCCAGGATGGTGGAGGCCACGCCGGATTTGGGCAGGTCATCTGCCAGGACGCAGCCCACGGAAGCGGCCAGGTCGGGGGCGATCTCAGCCACCTCATAGGGGGCCGGCTGGCCGGAGGCGTTGGCGGAGGTGGTGGCCAGCGGGCACCCCACCCGCCGGATCAGCTCCAGGGCCGTGGGATTGCCCGGCATGCGCAAGCCGATGGTGCCCCGGGCGGACGCGAAGGCCGCCGGCACCCGGTCGCTGGCCCGCACGATCAGCGTCAGCGCGCCGGGCCACTGCTCGCGAGCGGCGGCGCGGGCGGCATCGGGCACGTTCGCGCCGTAAACGTCCAGGTCCTCCAGGGACCCCACCAGCCAGGCAATGGGCTTGCCGGCGTCGCGGTGCTTCAGGTCGAACAGCTCCTGCGGCGACGGCGCGTGCTCCACGGAAACCCCCAGGCCGTAGACGGTGTCGGTGGGAAAGATGACGGCGCGGCCGGACCGCAGCGCCTCCACGGCCTGCTCCACGCGCGCGCTCTGCTCCATCCCGGGTCCCCTTCCCGCTGCTCATGCGCCGGACGCAGCCGGCGGCGTTTTCTTTCGCCCGCTATTATAGGCGCTTTGCAGGGCGAAAGACCCGCCAGAGCCAAGCCGACGGCTGCGGACAGGCGGCTCCTCGTCGCGACGCGGGTCAGCCCAGCATCAGGTCGTACTTGTTCTTGATGCGCTGGAGCTTCCGCTTCCAGGGCTCGTACAGGGCCAGCAGGAACACCACCGTGGCTACGCCGTGGGTCAGGTCCAGGGCCGCCGCGGCCGCGAACGCCGCCACCACCGCGGGCCAGGTCAGCGGATGGACGAAGCCCACCACGTACCAGCTGTTCAGGATCAGGCCGTATCCCAGGAACGGCGCCAGGAAGCCGTAGGCGTACAGCACCGCCGGCCGCTTGAAGGCGCCGTGGCTGGCCAGCACGCCGGCCATGTATCCCATCAGGCCCCAGGCGTACATCTGCCAGGGGGTCCAGGGACCCTGCCCGAAGAAGAAGTTGCTGACCAGCGCCGCCAGGGCTCCCACCATGAAGCCGCAGCGCTTGCCGAACACCACGCCGGCAATGATGGCGATGGCGCTCACCGGCTTGAAGTCCGGGATCGGGGCGAAGATCATACGACCCGCCGCAGCCAGCGCTGCCAGCACCACCGTGGGCATGATCTGCTTCAGGGGCGGGCGGGAGCGCTCGTAGCCGGCGAAGAACACCATCAGGCACAGCAGCGCCACCAGCATGGTCAGCAGGGCTGCCTGGTCGATTTGCAGGTAGGCGCAGCCCAGCAGGGTGGCCGGCACCAGCACCAGGGCCGGCACCTCCAGCCGTTGCAGCACGCCCGTGGCCTTGCCCGCGCTCATGGGCGCCTCCAGTCCGTGAAGAAGCGGTCCACCGTGGGCCGGTAGAACAGGTTTTCCCGGAAGAAGTCAGCGGTGGGCTGGGTGCAGGCAATCTGCCCATCGAACAGCAGCGACGTAACCTGGGAAACCCGCGCCGCGAAGGACAGGTCGTGGGTAGCCATGAGCACGCACACGCCGTCCGCCGCCAGCTCCGTCAGCACGTCGGCCATGATCAGCCGGTAGCTACTGTCCAGGCCCTTTGTGGGCTCGTCCATCATGAGCAGCCGGGGGCGGGTCAGCGCCACCTTGCAGAAGGCGAGCAGCTGCTGCTGTCCGCCGGACAAGTCGTAGGGGTGCCGCCTCATCAAGTCCTGCAGGCCGCAACGCTCCACCCACCGGGCAACGTCGGCGTCCGTGTAGCCGCAGCCCTTCTGCCATTCGGCCAGCTCCTCGGCCACGGTGTCCCGCACGAACAGGGTCTTGGGCTCCTGGGGCAGCAGCGCCTGGCAGCTGCGCAGGTCGTTGCGAAGCTTGCCGCGGTCCAGCCGCAGGGACCCGCCCAGGCAGGCCAGCAGCGTGGACTTGCCGCAGCCGTTGCCGCCTACCAGGGCATGCACGGTGCCGGGTCGCAGCTCCAGGTCAAGGCCGCGCAGGACAAAGGGGAGCTCCCGGGCATAGCGGACGTAGGCGTCACGCAGGGTCACTACGGGGTCTTTCGTCCCCTCAGGCTCGGGCGCGCACACCGCAGCGTAGTCCACGGACGCCGCCCGCTGGCGGACCTGGGACCTGTACTCCTCCAGGTCATGCTGCACCACGGCGCCGTCCTCCATCCGGAACAGCGACGTGGCGTACTCGGCCACCATCTCCTGCTCATGGGTGACCACCACCACGGTCAGGCCGAGCTCGCGGTTCACGCGGAACAGGGCATGCAGGAAGTTCTTGGCCGCCACCGGGTCCAGCTGGCTGGTTGGCTCGTCAAGGAGCAGGATCTTGGGGCGAAGGGCAAGCACGCTTGCCAGCGTCAGCAGCTGCTTCTGGCCGCCGGACAGGGCGTCCGTGGACTGGTCAAGCCACGGGGCTATGCCGAAGAAATGCGCCACCTCGGCCACCCGACGGCGCATCTCCGCCACCGGCGTGCCCAGGTTCTCCAGGCCGAAGGCCAGCTCGTGCCACACGGAGTCGCACACGATCTGGTTGCTGGGGCTCTGGGAAACGTACCCCACCGTCTGGGCGGAGGTCACGGCGTCCATCTGGTCCGCCGGCATGCCCAGCAGCTCCAGGGTGCCGCTGCGGCTGCCCGTGGGAGCAAGCTCCGGCTTCAGGTTGCGCATGAGCGTGGTCTTGCCGCAGCCCGTGCCCCCTACCAGCAGGGCAAAGTCCCCCTGCTCGACGGTCCAGTCCACGGGACCCACCACGTCTGCGCCCGCGGAGCCGTCCGGCAGCCTGTAGGCAAAGCGGAAGTCCCTCACGCGAATGGCCGGGTCCTTGGTCAGTTGCGCCATGCGGCACGCTCCTTCAGCTCAAGCGCAACCGGCATCAGCAGCAGCGCAACGTACGGATAGTATCCCCACCACAGCGCGTTGGCCGTGGACATGCGCGGGTAGAAGGTAAAGCACGAGCACGCGGTCACCGCGCACCAGGCGCTCACGGCAATGAGCACCGCCAGCACGGCCATGACCACGCCGTCGGCAGCGCGGAAGTCGTTGCGCCTATACGTGGTGCGCTTCCCCACCGCGCCCCAGCCGCGGGCGCGCATGGACTCGGCCGTGTCCAGGGAGTCCTCCATGCCCCAGCCCATCAGGACGGAAATGTTGCGCATGCTCCCCTGCAGCTGCGCTGCCTTTCGGGCGAAAAAGCCGCCCGTCGCCGGCTCCTCCCCCGCCGCGCCGGCAGATGCCGCCGTGCAGACCGACTGGACCGCGCCCACCGAGCCGCCCCGGCGGACGAACTGGGGAACCAGCCGCAGGATCATGGTGATCATCAGGCCCAGGGTCGGCGCCACGTTGCCGGTGAGCTGCATGATCTTGTCGCTGGTCATGATGTGGCTGAAGTTGGAAAACCACACCATGACCGCCACCAGCATGGCTCCCATGCAGGCGCCGTAGCACAGGCTCTCCAGGTAATAGGCGTGGCTTTCGCCCCACATGAACAGAATGGTAGAGCCGCTTTGGGAAAAGATCGGGTTCACCAGGGCAATCACCAGGCCCAGGGGCAGCTGCCACGCCAGGGACCGAGCCGTGGCCCGCGGCCCCTTCAGGCAGGCGTTGTACCCCAGCGCCACCAGCAGCGACGGCGCCAGGAACAGCGGATGGAACGCCGCCATGGTAAACGCCAGCGCCGCCACCAGATAGGTGGCGGCAACCAGCGGATGATACGTATTGAAGACGGTCCTGGTCACGCGCTACTTCTCCACGTTGACGTAGTACCACTTCACCACGTCGCCGTCCTTGAGCTCGTACTTGCCGCACTCGATCATGGGGGTTTCGCCGTTGACGTCGTACATCCAGCCGGACAGGTTGCCGTGGTCCTTTTCAGCCAGGCCGTTGATGGCGCTCACATAACGCTTGTTGCCGCCGATGGTGGTGGCCACCTTCTTCAAGGCATCGAACACGCTGGCGCCTTCCTCCAGCTGCACCTTCTTATTGGTGACGGGCGAAATAAAGCCCGCGCCGTCAATGCTGACGGTCACCGTCACGCCCGTGGGCTCCGGAGCGCTCGGGACGGGATCGGGCTTGCTGGGCGTGGTGGAGCTGGAACCGCCCGTGGAATCCGAAGACGGTTTCTTGGCAGGCTCCTTGCTGGGCTTGGCCGCAGGCTTCTTCGCCGGCTCCTTCTTGGACGCGGAGTTCTTGCTGCTGGTCTTCTTCGAGTCAGCCTCGGAGGCCGCCTTCTTGCTGGTTGAGGACGAAGCCTTGCTCGAGGACTTCGAGTCGCTTGCAGACGCGTCCTTCTTGCTATCGGCCTTCGCCGTGGCCTTGTCAGATTCCTCGGCGTCAGCCTTGTCGGCCTCCTCGGCGTCATCGTCTGCGGAAGGCTCGTCGGACTCCTCGTCGATCTCCGCCTGCTCAACCTCCGCATCGGCGTTTTCGCCCCCTGCTTCAGCCTCTGCGGGATCGGCTTCGTCCGACTCCTCCTGAGCGGTATCCGGTGCCGTGGCCCCTGCAGGCTCCTCGACGTTGGGCGATCCGCAACCGCCCAGGCAGAGCGCCAGCGCAGCCGCTGCTGCAAAGGCCACCGCACGTAGCATTACCGTTTTGCTCATGATCTCTTCTCCTCGTACACGCGAACGTCCGGCCCGCAACCTGCATATTCGGGCTGCGGGCCGGACGGGTTCAGCAGACCGCTACCTGATCTTGGCAGTCTTCTTGCAGGCGCTCCAAGCGCCCTTGTAGGTCTTGCCGTTCACGACCTTGATGGCGCGGGCCTTCACGTAGTAGCGCTTGCCCTTGCTCAGCTTGGTCAGATAGGTCTTGCTTGCCTTGACGGTCTTGTAGCTCCACTTGGAGGCGCCGACCTTCTTGTAGGCGAACTGGATCTTGGTGGCACCGCACTTGGCAGCGGACTTGGTGGTCTTCACCAGGGCGCGCTTCTTGCCAGCCTTGGCGTAATCCATGCCTTCCTTGGCCGGGTTCACCTTCACGTACTTGGTCAGGATGCCGCCGTACTTGCCCTTGCCGGTGATCTTGATCTTGTAGGTACCCACGTACTTCACGGTCTTGCGGCTCAGGGTATAGTCCACGCCTGCCGCCAGGGCCTTGCCGTCGGCGCCCTTCACGGAGATCTTCAGAGCCTGGGACTTGCCGTTGTAGGGCTTGGTCGCAGCGCTCACAGTTGCAGACTTCAGGGGCGTGGGGCCCGGCTTGATGTCAGCAGGCTCGTCGGGGTCCTTGCCATCTCCCTCATCGCCCTCGTCACCCTCATCGGGGTCGTCAGCCTCGGGCTTCTGGACCTGATACACGGGACCGTCGACCTCAGCGGCAGCCAGGGCCAGCAGAGCGCTGGAGGCGCTCAGGGCCTCGCCGCTCACGTTGAAGCCGTCAGCCGTCTCCTTGGCCTTGGAGGCCAGGAAGCTCAGCGGATGTGCGCCGCTGGCGGTGAACAGGTCCAGGTCGTCAGCACCCAGAGCCTTCACAGCGGCATAGCCCAGGGCGGTATCGTCAACGCCGTTGCCCCACTGGGTCGGGAAGCTGCCGTTCTCCTGCAGCTGGTCCATCAGTGCGTCAAAGGCCTCGCCCAGAGCAGTAGCAACCTCATCGTCCTCCTCGGCATAGGGAATTAGAGCCAGGACGGCCTGACCGGTGCTCATGACGTCAATGGAGCCCCAGCCTTCATACAGGCTCGGAACCTTCTTGACCATGGTGGAGATCATGCCCTGCAGATAAGTCTCGAAGCCCGTTGCGTCATAGCCGCAGCAGCCGAATACCGGAACGATGCACGGTGCGGAACACTCGTCAATGGCCTTGCCGCCGTCGACCTTGGCCTTAACGCCGTCCTTCAGCATCTGGACCAGGTCGACCTCGGACTCGCCGACCTTGGCCTTGGTGCAGTCCACGCCAGCAGAGGTCAGGACCATGATGTACTTGCCCAGCTGACCGGGGGTCAGGGTGTCTGCGCCCAGGTCTGCCAGATCAGCAAGAATGGCCTCGGCGTCAATGTCGGCCTCCTTGCCCAGAGCGTTCAGGGCAATAGCGGCTGCCCAGGTGCTGTTGTCGATGACCGCATTGCTGCCGCCCTTGCTGAAGCGAGCAGCCAGGTTGGCCTTGAGCGCATCAACGTCGACGGCCGGAGCGATTGCCGGAATCTCCTCGAAGGCAATGGCATAGCGCAGGTCGCCGCCACTGTAGTCGGCGTTGTACACGTCCTGGACCTGGATGGCGTCCAGGGTACCGTCGTTATTGGCATCAACGTCCACCGTCACAGACTCTGCGCCCTGGGTGTAATCCTCAACCCAACCAGCAACGTACTGACCGTTCTGGTAGTTGTAGAACAGGGACGGCTTCTCGGCGTCAATGGTCACCTTTTTGGTTCCCTGGGGAATCTTCACGGTGAACTGGCACACAGTCAGGGTCTTGTTGGCCATGTAGTCGTAGTACTCATAGGAGTTCGCCACATGCACGGACTCGAACTGACGCACGCCGGACTCAGAAGAAACCAGGAAGCCAGGGTCGTGATCTTCGCCCGGGCAACCAGCGGCCTCAGCAGGCGGCATCTTCAGGACCAGATAGCCCGAGTAATAATCGTCGTCCATGAACCAGAACACGTAAACGTTCTCGTTCAGATCAAGCCCTTCAATGGCATCATCATAGAGTCCGAGGTTCGCCGCATCAATGTCTTCCTTGGTAGCAGCAAACAGGTCAATGCTGGCAGTAGCCGAGCCCTCAACGAAATAGTCACCATTGATGACGGCGATCATGGAATCCAGGCCGAAATCGCCCAGAGCAGAAAGGTCAATGGACTCATAAGCCTGATCGGCCTCGTAGTAGTACACGAATCCATCGTCGTTGTTGCCGCCGATGAGCGTCAGCCGATCCGCATCAGGAACGGCAAGCACCGACTCCTCGGCGAATGCCATCTGCTGCGCAACGGGCGAAAGAGCCACCGCTCCCGCAGCACCGAAGGCAGCCGCACCAGCGACCAGCAGCGCGAGCATTTTGCGCGTGCCGGTCATGGCCGTTGAAAACTTCATGCTTTCTCCTCTCAAATCCTCGGGGCTTTCGCCCCCTCCCTCCAAAGACGCTTCGAACCCTCAGAAACACAGAAGGCCACGCACGTTCGACCTAAAGGTCGCTCCGTGCGTGGCCATGGGATACGCTGGGGATTGCACTAATCCGGCAAGGCGATTCGCATTGCAGTAGCTCGCTGCGCGGCTCGCACGGATGGGCAGGGATCTGACTCATCCCCCACGGGGAATCACAGTGGCGGTACCGTGCGGGATTCTCACCCGCTTCACTCTGCCCAACACGTCTTTCGTCGTAAAGCATTATACACATTATCGTTAAGAAATTCGATAGCAAGTGTTAATTAGTTTGTTAGTCGGTATTACTCGACTATGTAATCCTCCGTATGAAATCCGCCGCCAAAAGGGATTTTGCTTTGCCTGCAGAGTAAGTTGTAGCTATTATTACATCAAAAGTGTAATTCTCGTTTCATTCTACTAAGGACCACCGAATGAAGAGCATTCCCGTAACCCCGCCGGGGCCCACCCTGTATGAATGGGCCGTCGCCAACCTGGACACCACCGAACTTCGCTGCAAGAAGGGAACGGTCAACGTCATCTCCTGCGGATCGCGCACCTACACCTGGTTCGTGAAGGAAGGCTGCATGTTCACCACCATGCAGACCGAGCAGGGCATTGGCGAGCTTGCCAACAGCATCTGGCAGGCTGGCAACATGATCCACTCCCTGGAAGACGACAAGATGCTGCCCATGCACGCGCTCACCGACGTGGTGCTGGTCCGCGTTTCCTCTGAGGACTTCAACGAGCAGGTCCACAAGGACGCCTCCCTGTCCTGGGAACTGGCGGAATACTACCATTACCAGTTTGTCCGCACCCTGGACAACTACAAGCGTGCAGCGCTGGATCCCTCCGAGGTTCGTCTGCAGGACATCGAAGAGTACCTACAGAACATCGATGCGCTTAAGGGCGAAAGGGTCAGCGACTCCACCCTGGCATCCTTCATGGGCATGCACCGCGTATCCATCAGCCGCATCCGGAAGAAACTCTCCCAAATGAAGGAGCAATCCTAGCGAACCCCCACCTGGGCACGAAAAAAGCAGCGGCGGGGCCGCGGACGATTGCTCGCCCACGACCCCGCCTTCGATCAGCGCGAGGGTGCGCCTAAGCTCTGTTTGTCAAGCTGGACAGAATCCTTGCCTTACACGGAAATGGTGACGGCGAAGACCTGAGACAGGATAACGGACATGGTAACCAGGACCACGGCGTAAGGAAGAACGGTACGCAGAACTGCGCCCTCTTCGCCCACAGCGTCCAGGGACGCTGCAGCCTGCTGCAGCTTAACGGGGGTAACAACGGATGCCAGGCCAGCAGCCACGCCACCGGAAGCGATGACGACGACCGGGTTCAGGCCGAGCAGGTCAGCAGAGATCAGGTTGTACTTAGCGAACAGTGCAACCGTGGAAGCCTCGGAACCGGTAACGAAGCCGGCCAGCAGGCCCAGGAAGCCGTTAGCGATCGGGTAGAACCAACCGAAGGCTGCTGCTGCGGAGTTAGCCCACAGAGAAATGATGTTCTTGGACGGATCAGCCATTGCCCAAACACCGTCAGCACCGGGTGCGTATGCAGAGTACATCATGACGTAAGCGATGCAGAAGTAAACGATGGAGGACAGCGTCGGCGGCAGCCAGCGCTTGTTCCACTTCTTGATGATGGAGCCCCATGCGCCCTTCTTGGGCTTGATGATGATGGAGCCGAGCAGAGTGGAAACCAGAACCCAGAAGTATGCCTGCCAGAAGACGCGCATGGGCTGGCCAGCGTCGCCGTTCCACAGGATGATGCGCATCTCCAGCGGACCCTTGTACAGCAGGTCGTACAGCGGAGTCACGAAGTTGGTGATAACGCAGAAGAAGATGAGCAGTGCCCAGGGAGACAGAGCCTTCCACAGCGGCATGGTCTTCTCAACTTCCTTGTCCTCGTCGGACAGGTGAGAGCGATCGACCAGAGGAATCTTGCGAATCTTCATGTAGACGAACATCAGGCAGAAGGTCACAGCAGCGGACATAACGCCGGTCAGAACGACGCCGAAGCCGATGCGAGAGATGATCCAAGCAGTGCCACCCATGCCGAAGCCGGTGATCAGAGCAGGAACGATGCCTTCCTTCAGCAGCTTAGCGCCACCGCACATGAACAGCATCGAGAAAGCGATGCACGGGGTGATGAACGGCAGGTAGTTGGTGAAGTACTGTGCGCAGTATGCAACCGTCGGGGCAGCACCGTTAACGGTGAAGCCAGCGCCGGTCAGGATGTCGGTCAGTGCAACAACCGGTGCAGCCAGCATTGCGAAGGTGCACAGGGAGTCATAACCGATGCAGGGCAGTGCGATGGACATACCGATGGAGTAACCCAGACCCAGCATAATGGGCGGCAGAATAATTGCCGGGGTAGCGCCAACGGAGACCAGGCCGGTGCCCATGACGACGTTCAGCAGCATGATCTGGCAGGGCTTGTTGGAAGCTGCCAGAGTCTTGATAGCGACGATGGCACGAGCCAGAGCGCCGGTTTCCTGCATGAACGTAATCTGAAGCAGTGCGAAGAAGCCCATACCAGTAATGGCCATGGATGCCAGGGCACCCTTCAGAGTAGCGAGAAGGCTAACCTCAAAAGAAGTATTGAAGATAGCGAATGCGATGAGAACGGTGAGAACCCAGCCGATACAACCGGCAATGTCACCGCGCATCTTAAAGCCGACAATCGCGACGATCATCACGACAACCGGGATAAAGGAAATCAACAGATCCATAAAACTATCCCTCCTAAAAATAGTTTTTGGGAGCTGGCTTTAATCAATCTGATCGAGCTTGATTGAAGCCGACGCCCGTGCGGACAAGGTGCGAGCACCCCATCCTGATTTCCGCCCCAAGGCCTTTCCCAAAGCCTGGGGACGATCACCGCACATCCCGAAGAACGGAAGGCACGGTACCTTTGCGCAAATAACGCATCCCTCGCATGAGATTTAAGAAGGGGGTGCTGACGATAATCCGTACCAAAATGGGTTCGGAGAGGAGTCTGGATGTA
>JAUNCQ010000077.1 GCA_030526515.1 Coriobacteriia bacterium | reverse complement strand
GGCGTCGGCGCTGCTATCGGCATTGGCGTTGGCGTCGGCGCTGCCATTGGCATTGGTGCTGCTATCGGCATTGACGCCGGCGTCGGCGCCAATGCCGCCCACGGCGCCCGGTAGGGAAGCGGGGCAAAAGAAAAGCGCCGCCGAGCACGTGGCCCGACGGCGCGTGGAATATCGGCTTGGCTGCTCTTGCGGGGCCCGCCTCGTAGGGCCGTCGCGGACCCTTGTTTCCCTAGCGCACCATGTTGGTCATGATGCCCGGCTCGCGCTCCGGCAGGCCGAACTCCTTCTTGCCCAGCTCGATGGACTTCATCAGGAACGCCATGTTGCGGGCCAGGGTGCGCATCTGCTGCATGCCCTCGTCGTCCTGGACGGCCTCGCCGGGGGTGCGGCCGTGGACGGCGTTCCAGTACTGGCCGCTGGCTACGGGCATGCCCGCGAAGGTGAAGTACTTGTTCAGCTCGTCGAAGGTCGCCGACGTGCCTCCGCGACGAGCCACGGCCACGGCTGCGCCCACCTTCATGGTCTTGTCGAACTTGGTGCTGCAGAACAGGCGGTCCAGCACGGCGATGGTCGTGGCGTTGGCGGACGCGTAGTACACCGGGGAGCCCACCACCAGGCCGTCGGCCTCCTGGAACTTCACCGCCAGCTCGTTGACCACGTCGTCGAACACGCAGGCCTTGCGCTCGCCGCAGCTGTAGCAGGCCACGCAGCCGCGCACGGCCTGGTTGCCCACCTGGACGATCTCGAACTCAATGCCCTCCTGCTTGAAGATCTTGCCCATTTCCTCCAGCGCCAGGCCGGTGTTGCTTTCCTTGCGGGGGCTGCCGTTGATCATCAGAACCTTCATGTTCGCTTCCTTTCCGCGTTGCATGCGCTCAGTCATTTGGATATTCCCTGCCATTATGGCAGACTGTCCAAACCTTGGGGTGAATCCGCGCCCCGCAACCCATATAATTAGTAGGCTATGGACCACGCAGTCCAGGACGAAAGAAACGGCGGCCGGCGCACCCGGCACGGCGTGCACCGTGCGCCAAGCTCTCTTTTGTCCCATGCTGGTTCCGCCCGAACCGTCAACCGCTGTGCTGACGCGCAGATGAACCGAATAGGAGAGCACCCATGATCAAGGAAATCGTGAAGGACCCTGAGTTCCTGACCAAGCCCGCCGAGCCGGCAACCGCCGAAGACGCCGCCGTTGCCCAGGACCTGCTGGACACCATGGCATCCATGGAGGACGACTGCGCCTGCCTGGCCGCCAACCAGATCGGCTCCACCAAGGCCGTCATCGCCTTCGAGTCCGCTGAGGACAACCAGCGCTACGTCATGTACAACCCCAAGGTCAAGAAGGCCATGCGTCCCTTCAAGACCACCGAGGCCTGCTACAGCGTGGAAAAGGAAACCAACCTGACCCGCTTCGCCGTGATCAAGGTGGCCTACCAGGAGCTGGTGGACGGCCAGCTGGTGGACCGCACCGGCGAGTACGGCGGCTGGACGGCTCAGATTATCCAGCACGCCATCGACCACTGCAAGGGCCGCCTGGTCTAAGCGCCAACTCGATCCCGCATGATCCGCCCGCGCCGCGCCTCCAAGGGCATGGTGCGGGCGAAACTGTCCCTGACCTGTTGAAAGGCTGCGCCATCCATGAACAACCCCGCCCTCCAGAACGCGCTGCGTGAATACGACCGCGTCCGCGACACCTACATCGACCAGCTCCGCGCCAAGGGCGTGAAGTTCGCCGAGCCCGGGTCGTCGGATGCCCGCTGCATCGAGCTGCGTGAGGAGCTGGCCCGTCGCGGCGCCACGTTCCGCAACGCCGGCGCCAGCATCGTGACCGGGTGGCTTTCCCCCGCGTGCGTCGAGTGCACGGGCAACCAGGGCAGCGAAACCTTCAGCACCACGCTGAAGTGCCACCGCGACTGCTACTTCTGCTTCAACCACAACCTGTCCAACTACCAGGACTTCTTCGACAACGGCTGCCCCTGGGAAGAGGAGCTGACCGCTATGTACGAGCGCTGCGGCGGCGACCTGGCGGCGCTGGCCGTGACCGGCGGCGAGCCCCTGCTTTCCCTGGAGGGCACCATCCAGCTGCTGGAGCGCGCCCGGGAGCTGTTCCCGAAGGCCCACAAGCGCATGTACACCAGCGGTGACCTGCTGACCCGCGAATCCGCCGCCCGTCTGCGTGACGCCGGCCTGCAGGAGATCCGCTTCAGCGTGAAGCAGGACGACCCCGCCGACCGCCAGGAGCTGGTGCTGCAGAACATGGCCATGGCCACCGAGTACTTCGACCAGGTCATGGTGGAAATGCCCATCATCCCCGGCACCAAGGAGCGCATGGTGGAGCTGCTGCACCGCTTCGCCGAAGCCGGCATTGCGGGCATGAACCTGCTGGAGTTCTGCTTCCCGTGCCACAACTGGGAGGAGTTCGATCGCCGCGGGTTCGTGGTGCGCAACCCACCGTACCCGGTCATGTACGACTACAGCTACTCCGGCGCCCTGCCCATTGCCGGGTCCGAGGAGCTGTGCCTGGAGCTCATGCTCTACGGTCTTGACCAGGAGCTTCCCTTCGGCATGCACTACTGCAGCCTGGAAAACAAGCATCGCTCGGAGATGCGCCAGATGAACGAGTGCGCCGCCAAGGCCCATCCCGCCTTCCAGTTCGACGAGGGCGATTTCTTCCTGAAGACCGCCAAGGTATTCGGTCCCGACGTGCCGCCGGCTCGCTCCGCCCTGGCCGCTGCTGGCTGCCAGACCATGCTGGAGGACCCGGACGAGCAGTCCCTGGCCTTTCCGCCCAGCTACCTGCCGGCCCTGCGCGGCTTGGACGTGCAGCCTGCCAGCTGCTTCTGCGTGCTGGCCACCGACCAGGACGGCGGCGGCCGCTACATCACCGAGGTGGGCCTGGAGCTGCTGTAGGCCGAGCCTGCCGTTGGGGCATATGACCAGATGAGCGAATCGAAATGCCGTCGGGCAACGGGCCCGGCGGCATTTTTGCTCATGGGGCGAAACATACGGCCGATGAGCTCTGCCGGGGGCGCAGCGTTTGCGGCCTTCGCCCCAAACAGGTAGAATAGTCAGGCTCGATATTCTGCGATCGGGCTTTCTGCTTTTCGGCCGCTCATCAGCGGCTTTCCCACATACCCCATCTGCATCCTTGAACGCCGAGGCGGCGCATGTCTGCGCGTGCCCGGCCTTGCTGCGTCCAGGCGCATGCAGCCAGAAGAAAGAAGAACAATGGACAAGCTTAATTCCAAGGCTGGCCTGCTCATCGTGGGCCTGATCCTGGGTTGCGGCATGGCCGTGCTGGCCGCAACCGGCAACCCTGCAAACATGGCCATGTGCGCCGCCTGCTTCATCCGCGATGTGGCCGGCTCCCTGAAGCTGCACTCCGCTCCCGTGGTGCAGTACTTCCGTCCGGAGATCGCCGGTATGGTCATCGGCTCCTTCCTGATTGCCGTGGCCACCAAGGAGTACCGCTCCACCGCAGGCTCTTCTCCCATGATCCGCTTTGCCCTGGGCTTCATCATGATGCTGGGCGCCCTGGTGTTCCTGGGCTGCCCCCTGCGCATGGTGCTGCGCATGGCTGCCGGCGACCTGAATGCTTGGGTCGGCCTGGTCGGCTTCATTGCCGGCACGGGCACCGGCGCCTTCTTCCTGAAGAAGGGCTTTTCCCTGGGCCGCGAGTATGACACCGGCAAGGCTGCCGGCGCCGTGCTGCCCATCGTGCTGGCCGTGCTGCTGGTGCTGAGCCTGACCACCGCCCTGTTCGCCGTGAGCACCGAAGGCCCCGGCTCCAAGCAGGCCCCGTGGTTCCTGGCGCTGGCCGTTGCCCTGGTGGTGGGCATCCTGGGCCAGAAGACCCGCATCTGCTTTGCCTCCGGCTTCCGTAATGCCTGGCTGCTGCGTGACTTCACCACGCTGCTGCCGGTGGCGGGCATCTTCGTGGCCATGGTGATCTACAACCTGGTCACCGGCGGCTTCAAGCTGAGCTTCGACGGCCAGCCCATTGCCCATGCACAGCACCTGTGGAACATCCTGGGCCTGTACACCGTCGGCTTTGCCGCCGTGCTGGCCGGTGGCTGCCCGCTGCGTCAGATGATCATGGCCGGTCAGGGCTCCTCTGACGCCGCCGTGACCTTCCTGGGCCTGCTGATGGGCGCTGCCTTCGCCCATAACTTCGGCCTGGCCGGCGCTGCTGCCGCCGCTGCCACCGAGGCCGCCCCGGCTGTTGCCGGCGGTCCCGCGCTGTCTGGCCAGATCGCCCTGGTCTGCGGCATCGTGGTGCTGTTCGTGATCGCTGCGGTGAACATCCGCAAGAAGAAGCCGGCCAAGAAGGCCGAGTAGGCGCAGGAGCGGGCTTTTCGCCCGTAGACTGCGGTACGCCGTGCCCGCTGTGAGGGCCGGCGGCAACCTGATAATCCCGCGGCCGTGCTCCGGTGCGGCCGCGCTCCGAACCTGAGAGGAGACCACAATGATCGAAGTCGACGCACGCGGCCTGAGCTGCCCCGAGCCTGTCCTGCTGACCCTGGACGCCCTGGAGGAGGCTGGCGACGAGGCCGTGCTGACCATCGTGTCTGACACCAACCAGCGTGACAACGTGAAGACCCAGGCCCAGCGCAAGGGCAAGACCGTGTCCGTGGAGCAGAAGGGCCAGGACTGGTACCTGACCATCCAGTAGCCCGCAGCGGCTGCAATCATCAGGACGAAACGAACGCGAGGGGAGGGGAGCCATGGCTGCAAAGGAGCCGCAGGTGGTGGTCACGTTTCCGACCACAGCTGAGGCCATGCACATGCAATCTGCCGCCAAGGGCAGCGGCCTGCAGGGACGCCTGGCCCCCATCCCGCGCCAGCTTTCCGCCGGCTGCGGCTTTGCCTGGCGCGAGCCCGCCGCCAACCGTGCGGAGCTGGAGGAGCTCCTGCGGACCCAGGCGGTGGAGTTCGAGGCCCTGGTGGAGCTTCCGCGGTAGGGCGCGTGGCGGCTGAGCCCGCTGCGCCTGCGCTGCTTGTTGGCGGACGCGCGTCCGTGCTTGCCGCTGGGCGCTCGTCCGCACAAAACATACGACGCTGATGCCGGTCCCGAGGCCATGTGGCCTTGGGACCGGCTTTTTCGTCCTGTTGCGCTACCATTGAGCAATCTGACCGAACGGGAGCTGCCAGGAGGCGGCTGAGAGGCAGCTGGACCGCTGCGACCGAGACCACGGCTCCGGTAATGCGGGGCTTGGAAAGGAGCAATCGTGCGCAATTCCGTTGATTACACGCTGTATTTGGTGACTGACCAGGACCTGATGAGCACGCCCACGCTGGAGGAGGCTGTGGAGCAGGCCTGCCGGGGCGGCGTGACGCTGGTGCAGATTCGCGAAAAGAAGGCCAGCCAGGACGAGTTCCTGGACGTGGCGCGCCGCTGCAAGGCCATCACCGACCGCTACGGCGTGGGCCTGATCATCAACGACGATCCCCAGGTGGCCGCGGCCGTGGGCGCCGCCGGCGTCCACGTGGGCCAGGACGACACCCCGGTGCCGGAAGTTCGCGCCATCGTGGGCCCGGACGCTATCGTGGGCGTTTCCGCCCATACGGTGGAGGAGGCTCAGCGGGCCAAGGCGGAGGGTGCCGACTACCTGGGCATTGGCGGCATCACGCTGACGGCTACCAAGCCGGATGCGCCGGCGCTGACTTTCGCCCAGATGGACCAGATCATGGCCAGCACGGACCTGCCCTGCGTGGTGATCGGCGGCGTGAACGAGCGCACCATCCCCCTGTGCCACGGCCACGGGTTCGCGGGGTACGCGGTGGTTTCCGCGATCATCGCGCAGCCGGACATTGCCGCGGCGGCCGCTGGCCTGCGTGCGGTGATCGCCCGCAACCAGCTGCCCACGGCGGAGGCGGCGCTGCGGGATCAGCTGCGCGCCTGCGTGGAGCAGGTCAAGGCCACCAACCCCATGGCGCCCAGCATCACGAACTTCGTCACCATCGACTATGTGGCCAACGCCCAGCTGGCGGTGGGCGGTTCCGCGGCCATGGTGTACCTGCCGGACGAGGGCGAGATGCTGGCCGGCAGCGCGGGCATGTACCTGAACATGGGCACTCTCATGCCGGTGTACGAGCAGACCATCCCTCGGACCGGCCGCGCGTTGGCGGCGGCGGGGACCCCGTGGGTGCTGGACCCGGTGGGTATTGGCATTGGCCAGCTGCGCACTCAGCTGCTGCAGGACCTGCGAGATTGCCGTCCGGGCATCATCCGCTGCAACGCGTCGGAGGCCATTGCCCTGGCTCAGCTGTGGGGCCTGACCGCGGATCAGCGGGGCGAAGAATCCGGCGTCCGCGGCGTGGATTCTACCGATTCCGTGGACAGCGCCCAGGTGGCGGCCGTTGCCCTGGCCCGCCATACCGGCGGCGCGGTGGCGGTGTCTGGCGAGGTGGACCTGGTCACCGACGGCTTCCGCGTGGCCCGCGTCCGCGGCGGCAGCCCCCTGCTGACCCTGATTACCGGGTCCGGCTGCTCCTTGGGCGGCGTGGCTGCGGTGTACGCCACGGCGGCCGACCCCTTTGCGGCGGCCCTGACGGCCACGGTGGCCTACGACCTGGCGGCGGACCGTGCCGCGGAGCAGGCTCAGGCGCCGGGCAGCTTCAAGGTGGCGTTCCTGGACGCGCTGTACCTGGGCACGGCGGAGGAAATTTCGTCCTATCCCTTTGAACTGGAGGTGCTTGCCTGATGAATACCCTGGTCGCAGTGGCTATTGCCCCGTTCGGCGTGGGCGATGAGCTGGCTCCCGAGGTGGCCGAGGTGGTGCGCGTGATCCGCGAGTCCGGCCTGCCCAATCGCACGTACTCCATGTTCACGGAAATCGAGGGTCCGTGGGACGAGGTCATGCAGGTGGTGAAGGACGCCACCTTCGTCCTGGCGGAAAAGGGCATTCGTACTGAGGTGGTGCTGAAGGCAGACATTCGCCCCGGGCATACGGGAACCATGGACAAGAAGGTGGAGCGCGTAGACCAGATCCTGGGTGCGTAGCATGGGCCTTGGGAGGACCTTGCGGGACAACGGCCTGAGCTACCTGCTCATGGGCGGGCATGTGATGGTGGACATGTGCCAGGGCGCGCTGGCGGCTGCGCTGCCGTTTCTGATTGCGGCCCACGGGTACACGTATGCCCAGGTCACGCTGCTGGTGTTTATGGCGAACGTGGCCAGCGCCGTCATCCAGCCGCTGTTCGGGTGGCTGGGGGACCGCAAGGCGCGGCCGTGGATCATGGCCGTGGGCGTGCTGCTGGCCGGCGCGGGCATGGCGGGCATAGGAGTGCTGCCCAGCTATGAGCTGATAGCGGCCAGCGCCATGGTGTGCGGCGTGGGCAATGCCATGCTGCATCCGGAAGGCGGGCGTCTGGCCAATCTGGTGGCCAGCGGGTCCAAGGCCGGTGGCATGTCCATCTTCAGCGTGGGCGGCCAGGTGGGCTTCTGCGTGGGACCCATGGTGGCGGCTGCGTGCCTTTCGGTGTTCGGCATGGCCGGCACGCTGGCGTTCCTGGTGCTGTGCGCGCCCTACGCGGTGCTGCTGCTGGTCTTCAACCGGCGCTTGGCGGCCTTCGGGCTGCGAGACGACTCCGCCGTGGCGGCCAGTGGCGGGCGGGACCGCTGGGGCGCCTTCGCCCTGGTCCTGAGCACGCTTTCCATTCGCTCGGTGGTGTTCTACAGCCTGAGCTCCTTCGCCCCGCTGTTCGTGATCAGCTTCTTCGGGCAGACCGAGGAGCAGGCCAGCCTCATGGTCAGCCTGCTGGCGCTGGCCGGCGCCGTGGCCACCATGCTGTCCAGCAAGGTGGCGGCTGCGGTGGGAACCAAGCGGCTCATGGTGGGCTGCTACGTGGCGCTGGTGCTGGGCCTGGTGGGCTTTGCGTTCAGCCCCAGCCTGGCGGTGAGCTGCGTGCTGGTGGTGGTGCTGGCGTTCGGCATGAACGCCTTCAACCCGCCGGCCATCGCGCTGGGGCAGAGCTATGTGCCGCAGCATCTGGGCATGGCCTCGGGCCTATCGTTCGGCGTGGCCGTGTGCGTGGGCGGCGTGGTTGCGCCCGGCCTGGGCGCGCTGGGCGATGTGATGGGCCTGCAGCCGGTCATGCTGGTGGTGGCGGGCATAGCGGCGCTGGGCCTGGCGGCCTCCGTGGCGGTGACGCGCCTGCGGTAGGCGCGGGCGGCGGTCGCGGT
>JAUNCQ010000076.1:3135-8312 GCA_030526515.1 Coriobacteriia bacterium | reverse complement strand
GGAGAGGAGCCCCTGGCTCATTCCTTGTATTTACACCACTTTACGGACGCGACCACAAAACTGCGGGTGGGCTTGGAACGCCTGCAAAATGTTTCGTCCCTTGTAGAAGGGCCGCACGTTTTGCCGATGGCCCGCGTTGGCGGGGCTAGGCCGTGCGCAAAAGATGCCGTCCCTTGTAGAACAGCCGTGCATGTTGGCGACGGGCGGGGTGCGCCGTGACCGGTGTGCGTCGCGGCCTCGGGTGCGGGGCGGCGTCGCGGGCGCGGGGTGACGCCATGGCCGCGGGTCGCGTGCGGGTCGCGGGCGCATAGGGGAAAACCCGCGGGTTTGGCTGACCTGCGTCGGGCTGGCCTGAGCGCTCGCGCAAGTCTGGCATACTCACCGTAGCGTAACCAGATTCCGCACGTAGGAGGGTACTGTGGGGGTCGAAAAAGTTGCAGTGGGAGTTGCGGCCGCGCTCGTAGCCGGCCAGGCGGCCTATGCGGTGGCCAAGGGGCCGTCCGCGCTGCTGCGCCCTCCGGGAGCCCAGACGGAAGCCGACTTCGTGGCGCGCTGCGTGAAGTGCGGCAAGTGCCAGCAGGCATGCCCGTACCAGGCAATCCAGATCGCAGGGGCGGGCGAAGGCGCCGCTGCCGGCACGCCGTACGTTGACGCGCGTCGCCAGGCATGCCGCATGTGCGAGGACTTCCCCTGCGTTGCCGTGTGCCCCACGCAGGCCCTGCGCGATGTTGCATCCCGCGCGGACGTGGACATGGGTTACGCCGTCATCAACGAAAACACCTGCATTGCCTTCAAGGGCATGCGCTGCGAGGTCTGCTATCGGGTGTGCCCCCTCATCGACCGGGCCATTTCCGTGCAGTTCGGCAGCCTGGAAGGTGATTCCATCCATGCGCAATTCGCGCCAGTCATAGACCGGGAACAGTGCACGGGCTGCGGCCTGTGCGTGGAGCGCTGCGTCATCAGCGACCCCGACGTTCCCATCCGCATTGTCAGCAAGGCCGAACAGCAGGCCAAGGGGAAGTAAGGGCGTCGGCCGAAAGGGCCGCACTCAGACTGAGAGGGAAGACCATGGACGTTTCAAGGCGATCATTCATCAAGAGCACGGCAGTTGCGCTGGCCAGCGCCGCCGCCGCGGGCACGCTTTCCACCATGGTGGGCTGCTCGCCGAAGGAAAACACCCCTTCCAACGGTGCCGACACCGAAACCAAGCTGGCAGTCTGTCGCTTCTGCGGCTGCGGCTGCGGCGTGCTGGTGCAGAGCAAGAACGGCAAGCTCATCAGCGTGGTGGGCGACCCGGACAACGATTCCAACCGCGGCCTGAACTGCGTCAAGGGCTACTACCTGGCCAAGGCGCTCACCGGTGAGGACCGCCTGACCAAGCCCCTGATCCGCGACGACAAGTCCACCAAGGGCACCACTGAGGGCCTGCGCGAGGCAACCTGGGAGGAGGCGCTGGACCTGGTCGCCTCAAAGCTGCGTGAGACCTGGAAGAGCGACAAGTCCCGCCTGGGCTTCTGGGGCTCCGGCCAGCAGCCGATCCTGGAGGGCTACGCCACCGCCAAGTTCTGGAAGGCCGGCCTGCGCTCCAACAACATCGACCCCAACGCTCGCCTGTGCATGGCCAGCGCCGTGGTGGGCTTCATGAACGTGTTCCAGACCGACGAGCCCGCCGGCTGCTACGCCGACATCGACGACGCCGAGCTGATCATCACCTGGGGCGCCAACATGGCGGAGGCGCATCCCATGCTGTACTCCCGCTTCATGGCCCGCATGCAGACTGGTGACTGCAAGCACTACGACGTGACCACGCTGCGCACCCGCACTAGCGCCAACGCCGACAAGGTCATGCTGTTCGGCAACAACGGCGACCTTGCTATCCTCAACTGCATTGCCAACTACCTGATCAAGAACGGCACCTATGACAAGGCCTTCGTGAAGGACCATCTGCAGTTCAAGATGGGCGAAGAAAACATTGGCAACTCCGACTGGGAGGTCAAGGACGGCTATGACAAGTCCGAGGACGGCCAGCGCGCCGACGCTCTGAAGCCGTGCACCTTCGAGGACTACGCCAAGCGCCTGGAAAAGTACACCTGGGAGTACACCGCCAAGATCAGCGGCATGGCCATCGACGACCTGAAGGCCCTGTACAAGGCCTTTGCCGACCCGAAGCTGAAGATCGTCAGCTTCTGGACCATGGGCGTCAACCAGCACAACCGCGGCACCTGGGTGAACCACAACATCTACAACATCCACCTGCTGACCGGCAAGATCGCCAAGCCCGGCTGCGGCCCCTTCAGCCTGACCGGCCAGCCCTCCGCCTGCGGCACCGCTCGCGAGGTCGGCACCTTCAGCCATCGCCTGCCCGCCGACCTGGTCGTGGCCAACCCGCAGCACCGCCGCTTCTCCGAGGCCGTGTGGAACCTGCCGGAAGGCTGGCTGGAGGACATTGCCCAGCCCGGCTACCACACCACCAAGATGTTCCGCGAGATGTCCAACGGCAACCTGGACTTCCTGTGGTCCGCCCACAACAACTGGGCTCAGTCTATGACCGACCTGACCCGCTTCCTGGGCCGCGACGGCGAGCACATGGGCATCTTCGACTGCTTCATCACCGTCAGCGAGGTCTACCCGACCATCTCCACCCAGTACGCGGACGTGGTCCTGCCCGCCGCCATGTGGGTCGAGCGCGAGGGCATGTTCGGCAACGGCGAGCGTCGCACGGCCGTGTTCGAGAAGGCCATTGATCCTCCGGGAGACGCCAAGTGGGATCTGTGGATGCTCATGGAAATTGCCAAGCGCGTTCTTGAGGGCGAAAAGATCGGCGACGACGATGCTTTCGACCTGCTGTTCGGCAAGTGGTACGACAAGGAAGCCGCTGACTTCAAGTTCGAGACCCAGCGTGAGGTCCTGACTGAGATGTGGAACGAGTACCGCACCTTCAGCAACCCGGACCCCAAGCAGAACGAGTACTCCAACGAGCGTATCATCAACATCCACGACAACGTGGACAACGTCGAGGGCTGGGGCGTCATGAAGATGGAGGCCAAGCAGCTGGCCCCGTACGACCAGTACATCGAAAACCACGGCATGACCTGGCCCTGCCGCGAGGTCGACGGCAAGTGGATGGCCACCAAGTGGCGCTTCAGCGACGGCAAGCAGGAGGACGGCTTCGACGAGTACGGCGTGGCCCAGTACGGCGATGCCGGCCTGCGCAAGGGCGTGAGCTTCTACAAGACCGCCGACAAGCGTCCGTCCGTGGTGTTCCGTCCCTGGGAGCCGCCGGCAGAGGTGCCTGACAACGAGTATCCGTTCGTGTTCTGCACCGGCCGCCTGCTGGAGCACTGGCACACCGGCTCCATGACCCGTCGCGTGGAGGAGCTGGACCGCGCCCTGCCCGAGGCCCTGCTGGACATGAACCCCAAGGACGTGGAGAAGATGGGCCTGAAGGACGGCGACCGCGTGCGTCTGGTCAGCCGTTGGGGCGAAGTGGAGATCACCGTTTCCACCGCCGGCCGTACCGAGCCGCCCCAGGGCTATCTGTTCGCCCCGTTCTTCGCGGAGGAGACCCTGATCAACCTGGTCGTCCAGGAGGCCTACTGCCCGCTGTCCAAGGAGCCGGACTTCAAGAAGACCTGCGTGCGCGTGGAAAAGGTGAGCTAATCATGAAGCTCAAGGTTAAGGTTCTTTCGCTTTCGCTGGCTGCCGTGATGGGCGTTACCGCCCTGGCAGCCTGCGGGGGCGCCCCTGCCAAGCAGGACGTGAACGCCAACGTGCCGGAGGGTGCGGCGCCCACCATGCCCGTGGGGCACGAGGGCCGCTACGACGACCTGGGCCTGAACGGCTGCTACGGCTGCCACGGCGCCAACCAGGACGCCAACCCCATGCTGGCCACGGCCACGGCGCTGCCGGCTGACCACTACCTGGTGGACAACCCGACGTCGGTGAAGGACTTTTCGTCCGATCACTCCCAGTGCCTGACCTGCCACGTGCCGGCGGTCGGATAGGAGCGACCATGGTCATTTCCAGCCTGCTGGTGAACACCGTGGCCGACCGCACCGAGGCCGTGGCGGCCGAGCTGCCCGGGTTCCCCGGCGTGGAGGTGCACGAGATCAACGGCTTCAAGATCGTCATCACGATCGAGGCCGAAACGGTAGACGATTCGCACGCCATTGCCAGCAAGCTGGCCGGCATTGACGGCGTGCTGGGCGTAAACCTGGTTTACGCCAACTTCGAGGATGACCCGTCCCTGTATCCGGACGGGGTTTAGGACGAAAGGGGACTGGCCCGTGGCCACCGTAACTGAGGAAAAGGAGCCCAGGAAGGGCGTCAAGCTGAGCATCGTGCGTCATGTGGTGCAGGTTCTGGCCCTGCTGGTGTTCTGCCTTCCCGTGGTGGTGGCGGGCTGGTCCCTGTTTGGCGCCAACGGCGGAGCGGCCGAGCTTTCGGACGACGCCGTGGCGACTCCGGCGCAGCTGCCGTTCTTCGGTACGCTTTCGTCGTCGGACGTGGGTCCGGTCACCGTGCTGGATCCCTTCGCCATGCTGCAGGCAGTGGCGGCGTCGAAGGCGTTTTCGCCCGACTGGCTCATCGGCGTGCTGCCGGTGCTGCTGGTGTACGGGCTGATCCGCGGCCGCGTGTTCTGCGGCTGGGTGTGCCCGGTGAACCTGGTGCTTGAGGCGGTGGACTGGGTGCGCCGCAAGGTGCGTCCCGGCTCCCAGCTGCCCGAGCGGGTGGTGCCGCGCCACGTCAAGCTGTACGTGGCCGCCGCCGTGCTGGTGCTTTCCGCGGTGGTGAGCGTGCCGGTGTTCGAGGTGGTATCGCCCGTGAGCTTCCTGAACAAGGGGCTGCTGCTGGGCTCCACCGTGGGCGGCTGCACGCTGCTGGCCATTGTGGTGGCGGAGCTGTTCTGGGGTCACCGCGTGTGGTGCCGGGCGCTGTGCCCGCTGGGCGGATTCTACCAGGCCCTGGGCAAGGTGGGCCTGGTGAACGTCAAGGCCGACCACGGCAAGTGCATCGGCTGCGACAAGTGCAAGAAGGCCTGCCTGTGCGACCCGGTCATCCTGGACGATGTGGTGGCCGGCGCGGCCCCGGCCGTGTGCGCCGGTGACTGCATGCTGTGCGGCAAGTGCGTGGACGCGTGCCCCACGGGCTGCCTGACCGTGGGCGTGGGCCGCAAG
>JAUNCQ010000076.1:429-3125 GCA_030526515.1 Coriobacteriia bacterium | reverse complement strand
CGGGCTGCGGGCGCCGGGCCGGTGGGCTGGCGGGCCGGTGCGGTCGTGCGAAGATTTTTGGGTGGGCGAAAGCCAAGCGTGCGAAGTTTTCGCCCTGAAGATGACGGTCGTGCGAAGAATGGGGCTGAAGCGGCTCCGGAAACTTCGCACGACCGTCTTGGCTGTTCGGCTGCTCGCGGTATAGTGGGCTTACCAGGGGAAAGGGGCTCTTGTGGACTTGAGGAGCTTTTCGCAGGAAACGCTGGAGGGGCGCAACCAGCTGTACTCGGCCGAGGTCGAGCGGCTGGGCACCACCTACGGGTTCGACTTCACCGCCGTGGGCCTGGCGGCGCTGCCGGGCGCGCCGTTGAAGTGGATCTACAGCCAGGGCAGCACCAGCAACCGGTTCCGCCGCATCATGCTGGCGCCCGGTCACGGCATCGGCGGCATTGTGCTGAAGGCCGGCAAGCCCATGCTGTTCACGGACATCGATACCGAGATGGACCCCCGCGAGTACTCGTCGTACCCGATCGTGTTCGCCGAGGACCTGCGCAGCTTCTGCGCGCTGCCCCTGTGCAAGGGCGATCGCACGGTAGGCGTGCTGCTCATGGCGTTCCGCACCGCTGAGGAGTCCCACTCCACGGCGTATCGCGCGGCGGTGCGCGAGCTGGAGGGATGCTTTTGCGACCTGCGGATCACCGCCCAGGACTTCATGGACTTCGAGGAGGTCAGCAAGTCCACCGACGCGCCGCTGGGTGCCGACCGACCGGTGGGCATGACCAACTCCAGCATCTCCCTGACAATTGCGGCGCAGGAATCCGAGCGCGCCCGCATTTCCCGGGAAATCCACGACGGCATATCCCAGGAGCTGGCCATTGCCGCCATGAAGGCGCGGCTTGCGCTGGCCCGGTCCACCGACCCGGAGCAGAAGGCGGAGCTGACCGAGGCCTGCAGCGGCATCGACCTGGCCATTGACCGGCTCCACGACCTGTCCGTCGAGCTGCGCCCGTCCACGCTGGACCACTTCGGCCTGCTGCCGGCGCTGCGCTCCCTGGCCATGAGCTTCGAAAAGGCCTACGGCGCGCGCATCGAGTTCGGGGGCGACGCGGTGATACCGCGGTTTTCGCCCGCAATGGAAACGCAGGTGTACCGCATCTGCCAGGAGGCCATGCTCAACGCCAGCAAGTACGCCGACGCCGACACCATGGAGGTCACGCTGACCGCGTCCGACGGCTGGATCCTTGCGGTGGTGCAGGACCACGGCACCGGCTTCAACACCGACGCGCCGGTGATCCGCGGAAGCGGCTGCGGCCTGCACGGCATGCGGGAGCGAGCGGAGCTGATCAACGCCGAGCTGACCATCGAGTCCGGGCCCCAGGGCACGCGGGTCGCGCTGACCGCGCCCATGGGTGCCGTGCAGGAAGGGGAGTAGGCATGGTTCGCGTTGTGCTGGCCGATGACCACGAGATGGTCCGGGCGGGCTTCCGCATGCTGCTGGAAACCGACCCCGAGTTCCAGGTGGTGGGCGAAGCGGCCGAGGGCACCCAGGCCTATGCGGTGGTTTCCCGGGAGAAGCCGGACGTGCTCATGCTGGACATATCCATGCCGCCGGGGCAGAGCGGCATGGTGGCCTGCGAGGAGATTGCCCGGGACATGCCCCAGGTGAAGATCATCATTGTGACCATGTTCGCGGAGCCGGAGTACCTGGACTACACCATGCGCAGCGGCGCCAGCGGCTACCTGCTGAAGAGCGCCAGCGCCGAGGAGCTTCACGACGCCGTCCGCACCGTGGTCGGCGGCGGCATGTACGTGCATCCCAAGATGAAGCCGATCATGGAGCGCTACCTGGCCGAATCCGGCAGCAGCGACGAGCTGCTGTCCCTGACCCCGCGCGAGCTGGAGATCCTGCAGCTGCTGGCCAAGGGCTTCACGAACCGCGAGATTTCCGAGCGGGTCTATCTGTCCGTGAAGACGGTGGAGGCGCACCGGTCGAAGATCTACGCCAAGCTGCACCTGAAGTCTCGCGCCGAGCTGGTGGACTTCGCCATGAAGCACAAGCTGCTGAACGTGTAGCGGCGTGCCCAATAGTGGACGGCTGTTCTACAACAGCCGACGACTTTGCTGCAGGCCGTTCGACCTGGGTCTGGTCGCGATCGATGATGGACGGCTGTTGTATAACAGCCGTTAGCTTTTGCTCCCGCTGGGCTTTGGCGGACGGTTTTGTTCGGTTGTGCTGCAACAGGCGTGCGGATAATCGCGAAATCGGGAAAACCATGTCGGCCCTTATACAACAGCCGAACAAAACTGCGGGTGGGCTTGGAGCGCCTGCAAAATGTTTCGTCCCTTGTAGAAGGGTCGCACGTTTTGCCGGCCGTCCGTGTTGGCGGGGTTGAGTCGTGCGCAAAAGATGCCGTCCCTTGTAGAACAGCCGTAACCGGCGGTGGTGCCAGTCATGCTTGGTGATGGCCCCAATGCAGCGGCCCGCTGACGCAAGTTGCGGAACGGGATGGTGGGCGAAACGCGGCGGGGATTTCGCCCAATTTGTAGCAAAAGTTACAAATTGTCATTGACAAGTAGTGGATATGGTCTATTATGGGGTCAGGTCTGAAACACAGAGCCGGATGCAAGTAGCATTCGGCTCGCTCTGTATATGGGGTCGTTCGCGCAGGGCCAGCCGGGCCAGGCTGTGCGACGCGCGGGGCCAGCCGGGCTGGGCT
>JAUNCQ010000076.1:0-363 GCA_030526515.1 Coriobacteriia bacterium | reverse complement strand
CGGGCGCGGTCAGCCGCAGGAAGGCAAAACGTATTGAAAAAGTTCTATACGTAGGGCCAAAGACCCGCCGACCCCTATAATGCAGGGGATACACCACAACGGAAAAGGAACGGCAATGGCAACAACGAAGTACATGATCGTCAGCGGTTTCCTGGGTTCGGGCAAGACCACCAGCATGATCGCCATGGCGCGCGTGATTAACAAGAAGTACGGCAAGGCGGGCATCATCGCCAACGACCTGGGCGCGAAGAACCTGGTGGACGCCGACCTGACGCGCACGGCGGACGTAGACATTGCCGAAATCACCGGCGACTGCATCTGCTACGTGACCGAGGACCTGGTCGACCACATCAACCGCCTGGC
>JAUNCQ010000013.1:31352-47277 GCA_030526515.1 Coriobacteriia bacterium | reverse complement strand
CGCTGGGGCCAGGCTGCTCGCTGGGCAAGGTCTCTCGCCGGGACCAGGCCGCCAGGAAGGCCTAAGGCACCAGCCCCTTGAAGCGGTGTATGGCGCTGGTGACCGAGGCGCGCAATCGCTCGCGTCGGGCCAGGCCCTCCGGCGAGTGGTCGAGGGGCTTCGTGCCCAGGGTCCGGGCAATCTGGCGCGCAACTTTGTCGAGCTCCTCTGCGCTGGCGTAGTGAGTGCTCAGGAGCGTGAAGGGCGTTATGCCCGCGTCCATGAGCTCGTTCGCGCGAACGAGACCCTTCTTCCTGTTCGCTTCGCCGCTGTGCTCCTGGTTGCTTTCGTATTCGGCTGCGACCTTTCGTCCGTCGGGTTTCTCCCAGAGCCAGTCGCACCATCGGTGGGCTTCCTTGCCTGCGCTTGACGAGGCGACGTTGACCTTTGCGTTATGCCTGGCCCGAGGCAGTCCGCAGCCGTCGACCGACCGGGGGAGCTCCATCCTGAGCGCGCAGTTCAGCTCGGCAATGGATGCGGTCTTTTTCACGGCAAGGCGGCTGGCGCGGAGGAGCATCGCCGATCCATGGGGCGCCTGCCCCTTGCCGTGGCAGCCTTTGATGAATGCTTGGACGGTTTCCCGGCTGCAAAGAGCCCTGCGAGGCTCTGTCGTCTCGCCCGCTCGTCCGAAGCAGAACACGCTGAAGAACAGGCTGCACAGCACGGTAGCCTGGATTTGGTCGAGCTGCGGGGCAACCTGCAGGAGCGTGAATTCAGGTGATGGGACGAAGATGCGGTCGGAGACCTGCACATAGTAATTTCCCCGAAGCTGCGTGGGCATGCGCAGGCGGACGTACTGCAGCGAGTTCGCCTTAGGGGCCTTGGGATGGCCCATGGTGTGGACCGGGGGAAAGCCGCCGATGCTGCGGCAGATCATCCGGGATTCCTCGGCGGTCAGGACGGTCTCCAGGTCGTTGGGGACAGGCACCTGATCAGGCAGCGCCAGCAGGCCGTCCAGGTAGGGGATGGGCGAATCGGTGCGCTGCCGGGCAGCCTTCAGCCCCTGCTCGAATTCGGCATCCAGTGCCTTGGGCTTGGCCGACAGCCAATAGGCCACCGCCTGCCAGCTGGCCAGGTAGATGGGGGAGTCGGGTTCGTTTCTCATGCGTTGTCCTCCCAATCAATTTTTGGGATTCAATTATGAACCAAATAAGGACTTGTTTTCAAGCATAATGACAAGACCTGCCTCATCACGGAATTTTGGCAGGGGGCGAAAGACCCCCTTGACAACCTTGCAAGACCCCTTTGACAACCCCGCCCTAGGCCGAAAGTCGCGCCTCCCTGCACTGACAACGGCCCGCTCACGCGGTACAATCGTAAAACTACACTCGAACTATCAAGGAGTTCCCCCGAACCCCCAAGGAGTTGCATCCATGATTAGAATCTACGACACCATGGCCCGCCAGAAGGTGGAGCTGAAGCCCCTGGAAGAGGGCAAGATCCGCATGTACGTGTGCGGTCCGACCGTGTACAACCGCATCCACATCGGCAACGCCCGCACCTTCATCTCCTTCGACGTGATCCGCCGCTACCTGAAGTGGCGCGGCTACGACGTGACCTTCGTCCAGAACGTCACCGACGTAGACGACAAGATCATCAAGAAGGCCAACGAGGAAGGCTGCCCCGCTGCTGAGGTGGCCCAGCGCTACACCGAGCTGTTCGTGGAGGACATGCGCCGCGCCGGCGTGGAGGACCCCGACGTGCGCCCCAAGGCCACCGAGGAAATCGACACCATGATCGAGCTGGTGCAGAAGCTCATCGACGAAGGCCATGCCTACGAGGCTGAGGGCGACGTCTACTTTGCCGTGCGCTCCTACGGCGACTACGGCAAGCTGTCCGGCAGGAACGTGGACGAAATGGAAGGCGGCCATCGCGAGCTCCGTGCCGACGGCCAGGGCCTGGAGGACCGCAAGCGCGACCCGCTGGACTTTGCCCTGTGGAAGGCCGCCAAGCCCGGCGAGCCCAGCTGGGAGAGCCCGTGGGGCCAGGGCCGTCCGGGCTGGCACATCGAGTGCAGCGCCATGAGCCACAAGTACCTGGGCCTGCCCTTCGACATCCACGGTGGCGGCGCCGACCTGTGCTTCCCTCACCATGAGAACGAGATCGCCCAGTCCGAGGCCGCCTACGGCTGCACCTTCAGCGAGCACTGGATGCACTCCGGCATGCTGCAGATCGCCAACGCCGAAACCGGCGAGGTCGAGAAGATGAGCAAGTCCCTGAACAACTTCCTGCTGCTGCATGAGGCCCTGGACATCGTTCGCCCGGAGGCCCTGCGCATGCTCATGCTGCAGACCCACTACCGCAGCCCGCTGGTCTTCGGCGACCAGCGCCTGTCCGAGGCAGACGCAGCCCTGACCCGCATCGAGACCGCGGTCAAGAACGCCGACTGGTGGCTTTCCAATGCTACGGGCGAAACCGCCGACGAGTCCGCGACCCAGGCCCTGGCTGACGCCGTGGCCAAGGCCCGTGAGTCCTTTGCCACCTCCATGGACGACGACTTCAACGCCCCCGAGGCCCTGGGTGCCGTGTTCGCCCTGGTCACGGAGCTGAACGGTGCCGTGGGCGCATCCAACGTCGCCGTTGACGGCGTGAAGGCCGCCCGCGACCTGGTGGTGGACCTGATGGATTGCTTCGGCATTGACGTGACCGCTGCCGCAGCGGGCGAAGAGGGCGCCGACTACCCGGATGCCGTGCTGGAGCTGGCCGCTAACATTGCCGGCTACCAGGGCACCAGCAAGGTCGATGCCGTCCAGGCGCTGCTGGACGCTCGTGCTGCTGCCCGCAAGGCCAAGGACTGGGGCACCGCCGATGGCGTCCGCGATGGCCTGACCGGCCTGGGCTTCGTCATCGAGGACACCCCCCAGGGTGCCCGCGTGACCTACGGCGCGTAGCGAAAGGCCCGCATGAACCCCATAGCTATGGAGCTTCTGGCGCCCGCAGGTGGCATCGACCAGCTGCGGGCCGCCGTGCGTTTTGGCGCCGATGCCGTGTACCTGGCAACGGACCGGTTCGGCATGCGCGCCCGCGCCTCCAACTTCACCTTGGAAGACCTGCCCCAGGCGGTGGCGGAAGCCCACGCCGGCGGGGCCACGGTCCACGTCGCCTGCAACATCCTCATGGGCCAGTCCGACCTGCCCCAGCTGCCCGCCTACTTCGAGGCGCTGCAGGACGCGGGGGTGGACGCCTGCATCATCAGCGACCTGGGAGCCTTTTCCCTGGCGCGCAAGCATGCTCCCAAGCTGGAGCTGCACGTGAGCACCCAGGCCAGCGTGGCCAACGCCGAAGCCGCTCGCATGTGGCATGACCTGGGCGCCACCCGCGTGGTCTGCGCCCGCGAGATGAGCCTGGCCGACATTGCCGAAATGCGCGCCCAGACCCCGGCTGACCTGCAGATCGAGGCTTTCGCCCACGGAGCCATGTGCATGGCGGTGTCCGGCCGCTGCCTGATCAGCAGCTATCTGACGGGCCGGAGCGCCAATCGCGGCCACTGCACCCAGCCGTGCCGGTGGAGTTATAGGCTGGAGGAGGAAAAGCGCCCCGGCGAGTTCTTCCCCGTGGAGCAGGACGAAAACGGCACCTTCATCATGAACGCCAAGGACATGAACATGCTGGCTCACCTGCAGCAGCTGCGGGACGCCGGCGTGGATTCCATCAAGATCGAAGGCCGCAACAAGAAGGCTTTCTACGTGGCCAGCGTGGTCAGCGCGTACAGGCGCGTGCTGGACGGCGCGGACCCGGCCGACGTGGCCCATGAGCTCTACGACATCAGCCACAGGCCCTACGGCACCGGCTTCTTCTTCGACGAAGCCCAGCAGGCCTGCGATTACGACGGCTACGAGCAGGAATGCGTGCATGTGGCGGACGTGGTGGGTTGCCAGCCTCTGGCCGACGGCCGCTGGCAGGTGCTGACCCGCTGCCGCAATCGCTGGCAGGAGGGGGACGAGCTGGAGGCGCTGGTGCCTCGCAGTCCCGTGCGCCCGCTGACGGTGCGCAACCTGCGCTGGCATCCGGAGAAGGTGGACGCCCAGGGCGGCCCCATCACGCTGCTGGAAACTGCTGGCCTGCAGCCTGCTTCAGCGCAAGGGGGCGAAAGCCCCGCTAGCACCTCCGGCATTGTCCTGGGTCCCGACGACGGCGTGTCCCTGGGCCTGGGCACCCCGCAGCAGGCGGAGGTGGCCAACCGCTCGGTGGCCCTGTACTCCTTCGAGTCCCCGGTTCCCGTTCCGGCTGGCTCGTACCTGCGCATCCGCAAGCACCATCGCACCGCCCGTCATCTGTAGGGTAGGGGAGCTCCCGCCTTCTGTTTCGTCCGCACCACAATCGTGCAGGGGCATGGCAGCGCGCCGACGACCCCGTGTCGCCCCGCGCATATTTCGCCCCCCCAACAAGAAGGGCCCCCGTCCCTCAGGTATGCGAAAGGCTGCGTAGCTTCTGCAGCATACCTGAGGGACGGGGGCCCTCCGTTTGGGTTGGAACAACCTAGAACATCATGAAGATCTTCGCCAGCACGAAGCCGATGACGCCGCATGCGGGGAAGGTGAGGATCCACGCCAGGCACATGTTGCGCGCCGAATCCCACTTCACGGCTCGCATGCTCTTGCCAGCGCCCACGCCCATGATGGCGGCGGTGCTGCAGTGGCTGGTGGAAACGGGCATGCCGGTCAGGCTGGACACCAGCAGGGTGGTGACCGTGGTGGCGGAGGCGGCAACGCCCTGGTACTTTTCCAGCTTGACCATGTCCATGGCAACGGCCTTGATGATGCGCTTGCCGCCGATGAACGTGCCGGCGGAAATAGCCACGGAGCACAGGATCATCAGCCACAGCGGGAAGCCGTTGGCAGAGCTGGTCTCCATGCCGAAACTCAGCATGATGCCCATCAGTGCAATGGACATGAACTTCTGGCCGTCCTGGGCGCCGTGCAGCGCGGACAGCAGGATGGCGCACAGGTCCATGATCCAGGTGCAGACGGCGTTGCCCCGGCCTCTGTCCATGCGGGCGAAGATCTTGGCTATGCCCTTGACCACGATCATGCCCAGGAAGAAGCCGGCTACCAGGGAAAAGACCATGCCGTAGATGACCTTGGCCCATTCGCCGATGATCACGCCGCCGAAGCCGTTCAGGGCAATGGCGGCGCCGGTGACGCCGGCGATCAGGGAGTGGGACTTGGAGCAGGGGATGCCGAAGAACCAGCAGAACACGCCCCATCCAATGGCGCCTATCATGGCCGCCATGAGCGCCATGAGCGCCACGTGGGGGTCGCCGGAAAGGTCCACCATGTTGAACATGGTGTGGGCAACGGCGGTGCTGATGTAGGTCATGCCGATCAGGCCGACGAAGTTGAAGATGGCCGCCAGCCACAGGGCTGTGCCCACCTTCATGCAGCGGGTGGAAACCGCCGTCGCGATGGCGTTGGGGGCGTCGGTCGCGCCGGACACCACGGTAACGCCAATGACCAGCACGATGATGCCGGCCAGGGTCGGGTACGTGCCCATCTGGGCAATAATCGCCGCAAGGGAAAGATCCATATCAATCCTTTTTACGTAGTTAAACGCCTCATGCATTCCAGAGCGGAAAAGCACCAGAATAGTATGAAGCATCCAGGGGGCGAAATAGCGCAAGATTGCCCATCAGGGCAGGACTTTGGGGCATTTTTTCGGCGAGCCGCCGCCTATGCCGCAGCTGTGTGCGACCCTGCAAAAAAGCCGATGTTGTGGGAAAATGCAACATGAGTAAAACAAGCACACTGGCACGTTAGGTTTGAGCATCATGTCCGCGCAATTCAACATCAAGTCCGCCAACCCCGTTGCGGTGGCACGCATGCAGCAGGCCCTGGGCCTGCCGCGGTTCATAGCCACCACCTTGGTCTCCCGAGGCATCGGCAACCCGGCCGACGCCATCCGATTCCTGAACCCCAGCCTGGAGCGGGATTGGCTTGACCCGTATCTGATCCCCGGCCTGGACGAGGTCGCCTCCACGGTTGAGCGCGCCCTGCGCCGCAACCGTCACATCCTGGTGTTCGGCGACTTCGACCTGGATGGCATATCCGCCACCACCGTGCTCACCCGCGGCCTGCGGGAGCTGGGCGGCATCGTGACCCCGTTCATCCCGCGGCGCTTCGACGAAGGCTACGGCCTTTCCGTGGAGGCCTTCGAGCGCGCCCTGGAAATGGATCCCGACGTTGACCTGGTGGTCACCGTGGACTGCGGCATTGCCTGCCGCGACGCGGTGGAGGCCATCCGCAAGCGTGGCGTGGACGTGTGCGTCACCGACCACCACGAGCCCGCCGACCTGGTGCCCCGGGGCGTTCCCGTGGCGGATCCCAAGCTGGACCCGGACTGCCCCAGCTCCGTGCTGGCCGGCGTGGGCGTGGCCTGCAAGCTGCTCCAGGTCCTGGGCGGCCGCATGGGCAAGCCCCACCTGTGGCGCGAGTACGTGGACTTTGCCACCCTGGGCACGGTCGCTGACCTCATGCCCATGAGGGACGAAAACCGCGCTCTGGTGTCCACCGGCATCCGCATGATCAACCAGGCCCCGCGCCCCTGCATCGCGGCGCTGCTGGGCTCCGCCGGTGCGGCGGACAAGGCCGTGACCGCCACGAACCTGAGCTTCTCCCTGATCCCGCGTCTGAACGCTGCCGGCCGCATGGGCGACGCCTGCCTGGCGCTGGACCTGCTCATGACCGATGATTTCGACCGCGCCTGCACCTTGGCCGCCCAGCTGGAGGAGGTCAACGACCGCCGTCGCGCCATCGAGGCCGACCTGTCCGAGATCGCCAAGGAAAAGGCCGCCGCCATCTACGAGGGCCAGCGGGCCCTGGTGGTCTGGGGCCATGACTGGCACGAGGGCGTGAAGGGCATTGTGGCCAGCCGCCTGGTGGGCCTGTACGGCGTGCCGTCGCTTCTGTTCACCATAGAAGGGGACGAAGCCCGCGGTTCCGGCCGCAGCGTGGGCCAGGTCAGCCTGTTCAAGGCGGTGGAGAGCTGCTCCGACCTGCTGACCCGCTTCGGCGGCCATGACGCGGCCGTGGGCGTGACCCTGCCGGCGGACAAGCTGCCCGAGTTCAGCCGCCGTCTGTGCGCGTACATGGACACCCTGCCCAAGGACCAGTTCCACCCCCGGGTGGACATTGATGCCTGCGTGGAGCTTTCCGAGCTGACCCTGGACACCGTGGCCCAGCTGGAGACCCTGGCTCCCTTCGGCCAGGAAATGCCCGTGCCCACCTTCCTGGCCCGGGACGTGGTGCTGACCAACAGCCGCGCGGTGGGTGCCGAAAAGAACCACTTCAGCTGCACGCTTTCCGACGGCCGTGCCTCGGTGGCGGGCATCATGTTCCACTGCAACGACATAGAGATGCTCATGAAGAACGACAGCGTGGTCAACGCCGCGTTCCAGGTGCAGATCGACGAGTGGCGGGGCCGCAAGTCCGTGAAGGCCATGCTGAAGTCCCTTTCGCCCGCTCGCATGTGCGTGGGCCTGCAGGCCTGCCTGAACCCGGACATGGTCACCTTCGTGTCCGACCTGTTCGACTCCGCCGTGCCGGAGCCGGAGGCCTTCGAGGAGCGCGCCCGCTGCGAAGGTGCCGTGCGCGCCTACGAGCTGGTGCTGGAAAGCAACCGCCGCCACTGGGAGCAGATCGCCGCCCAGGACCCGTACGCGCTGGAGGACGCGGTGGTGAAGGCCATCATCGGCGACCATGAGCTCCACGAGTCCCAGAAGAAGACCCTGTGGAACCTGGCCAACGGCCTTTCCACCCTGGCGGTCATGGGCACCGGCCGCGGCAAGTCCCTGATCTTCCAGGTTCACGCTGCCGTGCGCGCCCTGGCCAGCCATGAGGCAAGCCTGTTCGTGTACCCGCTGCGTGCCCTCATCAACGACCAGGCGTATCACCTGCGCAGCGCGCTGGACGCCTTCGGCATATCGGTGGCAGTGCTTACGGGCGAAACCGCCCCCGCTGACCGCATGCGCATCTACCAGGGCCTGGCCACGGGAGCCGTTGACATTGTGCTGACCACTCCGGAGTACCTGTGCTACCACGTGGACCAGCTGGCCGGCCTGCGCCGCTTCGACTTCTTCGTGGTGGACGAAGCCCATCACATCGGCGAGGCCCGCTCCGGCCATCGTGATGCCTACGGCGCCATCGGCCATGCGGCCCGCCGCCTGGGGGATCCCGTGGTGCTGGCCCTGACGGCCACTGCCTCCGATGGCGTGGCGGCTGACATCCTGCGGGTGCTCAGCATTGACCAGTGCGTCTTCGATGACGCCTCCCGCGACAACCTGATCATCGACGACCAGCGCAACCTGCGGAACAAGGACGACTACCTGGCGAATCTGGTGGCAACGGGCGAAAAGACCGTCGTCTACGTGAACTCCCGGGAGCAGTCCATTGCCGTGGCCCGGTCCCTGCGTCGACGGGTGCCCCAGCTGGCGCCGCTGATCGGCTTCTACAACGCGGGCCTTTCGTCCATGGAGCGCAAGCGGGTGGAGGAGCTGTTCCGCACCAACGCCGTGACGGTGCTGGTGGCCACGTCCGCCTTCGGCGAGGGCGTGAACATCCCCAACATCCGCCACGTGGTGCTGTACCATTTGCCCTTCAACGAAATCGAGTTCAACCAGATGGCGGGCCGCGCGGGCCGCGACGGCACGCCGGCGGTTATCCATCTGCTGTACGGCCGCCAGGACGCCCTGCTCAACGAGCGGATCCTGGCCCAGAACGCCCCTGACCATGACACCCTGGCGCTGGTGTATCGCCGCCTGCGCCAGATGCAGCGGGAGGCCCAGGGCCGCAGCCTGCGCCTGACCGACGCGGACCTGGCTGCGCTGGGCGCCGTGGGCAGCGACCCCACGGGAACCGCCACCGCAGCCTGCGGCATCACCGTGTTCAGGGAGCTTGGCCTGATAGATGCCCAGACTGCCTTCAACTCTGGCCGTATGGAATGCACCATTCACGTGAACGAGAACGCCCAGAAGGTGGAGTTGACCGATAGTGTTCGCTATCGTGAGGGCCTTGGGGAGCGGGACGTGTTCCAGACCTTCAGGGACTGGGCCCTGCGTACCGACGGTCCGTCCCTGCGCGTCCGCGTGATCCGACCTATCACGCCGGAACAGCAGGAAGGACAAGGGGAAGCCGACTAGGCTTTCGCCCTATTAATAAGATGCATGCCGCGCGGGACTGAGCTGCGCGGAGCCAGATAGAGGAAACGCACGAGGGAGGCTGGAGTGACTACAGCCCACGAAAACGAAATGCTGGGCACCGCCCAGGAAGGGCCCCAGGCCCCCAACATCAGCGACATGCTGGGGCGGCCCCATACCGCCACCATGAGCCTGGCGGCCAACGCCGACGCCATCCAGGAGCCGGCCACGCCCGAGGAGCGGTTCGACAAGCTGTGCCAGATGACCCGCGGCTACATGACCGACCAGGAAATGGACCAGCTTCAGCGGGCCTTTGCCTTTGCGGACCAGGCCCATAAGGGGCAGTGCCGTAAGAGCGGCGAGCCCTTCGTCCTGCATCCGGTGGAGGTTGCCGTGATCCTGGCCGACCTGCGCATGGATGCCGACACGCTGACCGCCGCCCTGCTCCATGACACCGTGGAGGACACCGAGACCACCATCCAGGACGTGGAGACCATGTTCAACGCCCAGGTGGCGCAGCTGGTGGAGGGCGTGACCAAGATCACCCAGATCGAGGTGGAGAGCCTGTCCGACGAGCAGGCCGCCACCATCCGCAAGATGTTCGTGGCCATGAGCAAGGACATCCGCGTCATCGTGATCAAGCTGGCCGACCGCCTGCACAACATGCGCACCCTGAGCGCCCTGCGTGAGGACCGCCGTATCTTCAAGTCCCGCGAGACCATGGAGATCTACGCGCCGATCGCCCATCGCCTGGGCATCAGCTCCATCAAGTGGGAGCTGGAGGACCTTTCCTTCTACTATCTGGAGCAGGTGAAGTACCAGCAGGTGGCCCGCATGGTCATGGAAAGCCGCGCCGAGCGCGAAGCCTACTTGGAGCAGGTCATGACCGCGCTGCGTGAGGAGCTGGAGGGCGTGGGCATTGAGGCCCAGATCATGGGCCGCCCCAAGCACCTGTACTCCATCTATCAGAAGATGGCCAAGAAGGGCAAGGACTTCAGCGAGATCTACGACCTGATTGCCATGCGCATCATCACCAAGGACGTGAAGAGCTGCTACTCCGCCCTGGGCGCCGTGCACACCCTGTGGCATCCCATGCCGGGACGCTTCAAGGACTACATTGCCATGCCCAAGTTCAACATGTACCAGAGCCTGCACACCACGGTGCTGGGCCCGGCGGCCCGTCCGCTGGAGGTGCAGATCCGCACCGAGGAAATGCATCGTGCCAGCGAATACGGCGTTGCGGCCCACTGGCGCTACAAGGAAACCGGCGCCAGCAACCCTGGCAAGGCGGACAGCCTGGATGCCCAGCTGGCCTGGCTGCGCGAAGTGGTGGACTGGCAGGACGAAACCCAGGATTCCCGTGAGTTCCTGAAGTCCCTGAAGATCGATCTGGAGGACCAGGAGGTCTTCGTGTTCACCCCCAAGGGCGAAGTCAAGCGCCTGCGCGCCGGCTCCACTCCCGTGGACTTTGCCTACGCCATCCATACCGAGGTGGGCAACCACTGCGTGGGCGCCAAGGTGAACGGCTCCATCGTGCCGCTGACCTACGAGCTGAAGATGGGCGACCGCGTGTCCATCCTGACCCAGAAGAGCGCCACCCCCAGCCGCAACTGGCTGAACCTGGTGAAGACGCCTTCTGCTCGCTCCAAGATCCGCAGCTACTTCAGCAAGATCAGCCGCAGCGACGACCTGCAGGAAGGCCATGACCGCCTGCAGCGCGAGATGCGCAAGCACGGCCTGGGCATTTCCAGCGCGCAGGCCATGCGCGCCGTGAAGGCCGTGGCCGAGAACCTGGGCTACCGCGATGCCGACGACATGCTGGTGCAGATCGGCGGCGGCAAGGAAAGCGCTCAGCATGTGGCCAACCGCCTGCTGAAAATCCTGGTGGATACCGGCACCCAGGAAGCCAAGAAGCCCAACTGGGGCGAATCGGTCATGTCCACCGGCAAGATGCCGCCCATGACCACCAGCGTGAAGCGCCCGAAGCGCCACGAGACCCGCAGCAGCAACGGCGTGGTGGTGAAGGGCGTGGACGACGTGCTGGTCCGCCTGTCCCGCTGCTGCAACCCGGTGCCCGGCGACAAGATCCTGGGCTTCGTCACCCGCGGCCGCGGCGTGAGCGTTCACAGGGCCGACTGCCCCAACGCCCAGGACCTGATGCGCACTCCGGAGCGGTTCATTGAGGTGGAGTGGGATGCCCAGAAGTCCAAGAACACCTCTTTCAAGATCGAGCTGCACCTGGAAGGCCACGACCGCATGAACCTGCTGCGTGACGTGACGGTGGCCCTGTCCGAGATGGGTGCCAACGTGCTGTCCAGCTCCACCACACTGCACAAGGACGGCATCTTCGAGATGCGCTTCCTGTTCGAGCTGTTCGACGTGGCCCAGGTCGACCCCATGATCCGCAAGCTGAACAGCGTTCCCGGCGTGTTCCTGGTTCGCAGGACCATCGCCGGCAACCAGAAGACGAAGAAGGTATAGCGAATGAAGAAGGCAACCATTCCGGGCGGCTTCGTGCCCGTGGAAGTCGTGATCCAGGGCATGCTGGACAACAACGTGTACCTGGTGGATGACGGCACCGCCGTGCTGGTGGTGGATCCCTGCCAGGACGCCGACCAGATCATGGCGGCGGTGGGGGAGCGCACCGTGGGCGGTATCATGCTGACCCACTACCACTCCGACCACACCGGCGCCGCTGCCGACCTGCGCCGTCTGACCGGCGCTCCGGTCTACGCCACCGCCGAGGACGCGGGTTACGTGGAGGTTCCCAAGGGCGTGGACGGCACGTCGGTGCCGCTGCATCCGGCCTGCCCCGTTGACGTGCGGGTGGCTGACGGCGACGTGGTCCGCGTGGGTGCCACCGACTGGACCGTCCTGCAGACCCCCGGCCACAGCAAGGGCAGCATGTGCTGGTTCGCCGAAGGCGCGGACGGCGCGGGTGCTCCGATCCTGCTTTCCGGCGACACCCTGTTCTGCGGCACCACTGGCCGTACGGACTTCGAGGGCGGCAGCGACGCGGACATGCGGGCGTCCATGGAGCGTCTGGCGAAGCTTCCTCATAACACGTTGGTGCTGCCGGGCCATATGCGGCCTACCACCATTGCCGGGGAGGCCGGCGGGGCTTTCGCCCGCTGGGGCGTAGCCTTGTAGCTCACTTACGCCCATATTGTTGCGTATGGCCAACGCCGCTACGCGAGCGGCGCGGGATGCGCTACACTTCAACGTGCGCAAGTTCGCGCTGATTACGAAACACTTTGCTCTTCGAGACAAGGAGAGACCATGGCAAAGAAGACCAGGGGCTTTGACTACTTTGACCAGTTCGTGAAGCAGGCAGAGCACTGCGTGATGATTTCCGAGATCCTCGCACAGCATTCCCATAACTGGGACGAAAAGGACAACCTGCCCGAGGTTCTGAAGCAGGCCCACGAGATCGAGCATGCTGCTGACGAGCTGAACCATCAGATCTACCAGGCTGCCGCCAAGGAGTTCGTGACTCCCATCGAGCGCGAGGACATCCTGGAGATCGCCCACTCCCTTGACAACGTGGTCGACTCCATCGAAGAGGTGCTGCGCGACTACTACATGTATGACGCCTGCGTCATGGCTGAGGGCACCGTGGAGTTCACCGAGCTGATCAACAAGGCCTGCGTGGCCCTGAAGGAGGCCATGGTCGAGTTCCAGAACTTCCGTCGCAGCAAGGACCTGCGTGATAAGGTCATGGCCGTGAACGCCCTGGAGGAAGAGGGCGACCGCCTGTACCTGGACGTCGTGCGCGGCCTGCACACTCGTTACGAGCGCAACGAGGAAGCCATGCGCATCATGGTATGGTCCCGCATCTTCCGCGGCATGGAGAACTGCCTGGATGCCATCGAGCATGTTGCCGACTCCCTGGCAACCGTGGTGGTGCGCAACTCCTAGCGCGGCGGGGATTTCGTCCCGAACATACTGAATTGCCGGAGCGGTCGTCCTTGGGGCGGCCGCTTCTTCTTTGGCTTCTGCTTTGGGGCGAAAGAAAAGCCCCCGCGGGGCGGGGGCTTGCGTGTTGGGCCGGGGCAGCGTTGGCGCCAGGGAGACTTGGCTGGGCGCCGTTGCGGCTAGTCCACGTTGAGCTGCTCGATGATGGGGTCCAGGGCATCGGCGATGTCGATGGACTCGATTTTGCCGGTGTCGCAGGCGCGGGCGAACTCGGGGTTCATGGGCAGCTGGGCGTAAGCGGGGATGTCGTACTTCTTGGCGATTTCCTCACCCATGGGGTCGCCGTAGATGTAGTGCTTCTCGCCGCACTTGCCGCACTCGAAGTAGGCCATGTTCTCGACCAGGCCCACCAGCGGCACGTCAGCGTTCTGGGCGAAGCCCAGGGCCTTGCCCACGATCATGCCGACCATGTCCTGCGGGGCGGAAACGGTCACGATGCCTTCGATGGGCATACCGCGGAGCACGGTGAAGGCCACGTCGGACGTGCCCGGGGGCATGTCGATGAGCATGACGTCCACGTCCTCCCAGTGGATGTCGTTCCAGAACTGGGTCAGGACGCCGTTGATGACCGGGCCGCGCCATGCCACGTGCATGGATTCTTCCGGCAGAATCAGGTTCATGGAGATGGCCTTGATGCCGGTTTCGGTCTGTGCGGGGAAGATGCCGTCCTCGTCACCGACCAGCGGCGGCTTCAGGCCGAACATGCGGGGTACGCAGGGGCCGGTGATGTCGGCATCGAGCACGGCCACCTTCAGGCCCTTCTTGCGCAGGGCGCAGGCCAGCAGGCCGGTGACCAGGGACTTGCCCACGCCGCCCTTGCCGGAGAGAACGCCGTAGATGTGCTTGATGTTCTTGCGGCCCTTGGGGGCAGGCATTTCGGTGCGGTCGCCGCAGCCGGAAACGCTGCAGGAGCCGCACTGATGGTTGCATTCCTCTGCCATAGTGGAATTCCTCTCTGTTGATCCTCTGATGCCTTTGAGTATACCACTGCACAACGGGGCGATGACCTGCTGGACTCATGCGGCGGGTACCAGGCGCATATTGCTTATTTTTAACATTGGTGACCTGCGCTTTTTGGTATAGTTCTGTTCATGCTTGTGCAATGGGATCGCGTGCATTCCGGGAGGTTGGGGCTGCGCGACCGTTGCAGAGGGAGGGAATACATGAATGCATCGAACTACCACCAGGTAGGGAATTTGTGGATCGAGCACTACGCTAAGATCACGTCCGCCGAGGCTACCGTCTATCGCGACCGGGCAAAGCGCTGCTTCCCGGACGCTAAGATCGTGGGCATCACCATTGAGCGGGATGAGGACGGCTCTGAGCACGTGTATGCGGAGCTGCGCAGCAACGAGCGCCTGGAGTGCCTGTAAGCTGGGGTTATTCTGACTTGAGTATGGAGCCGGGTTCGTCCCGGCTCTTTTCATTAGGGGCCCGGAAGCGGGCCTTCCGACCCAGGAAGTGGAGGGGACATGGGACGGAGTAAGCAGCAGGAGGGGGATTTCGCCCAGCAGCCGCGGCTGTGGACCCCCATGTTCATCATGATCATAGGAGTGGCGCTGTGCTGCTTCATGATGGGCATGGGCTTGAACAGCGGCACCACGGTGTACATGACCTCTGCCGGCTACGGGTCGTCGTTGGCCGGCGTCATGGCGCTGGTGTTTTCCCTGGCGGCTGCGGTGGCGCGCCTGTTCGCGGGCGTCATCATTGATGCGGGCAAGTGCTCGCTGGCGTATGTGAGCGGCCTGGCCATTCTGGTGGTGGGTACGCTGCTGTGCGCGTTCTTCGACAACGTGTGGGTGATCGGCATTGCCCGCGTGCTGCAGGGCGTGGGCTTTTCCCTGGGAACCACGGCCCAGTCCGCCGCGGCGGCGGATGTGCTGCCGGAGGAGCGGCTGGGCGAGGGCATTGGCTATGCGGGCTTGGGCCAGGCGCTGGCCATGAGCGTGGGCCCGGCGCTCGCCCTGTTCCTGGTGGGCACCGACCCCGCGGCGAACCTGTTCTATGGCCTGGCCCTGGTGGGCATGGTCGGCCTGGTCATCTCCCTGAACGCTCGCTATGAGCGGAAGGTGCAAAAGCTCCCGCCGACCTGCGCGTACAGGAGGCGCTGGGAGCGTCGTCAGCAGGGCGGCGAGGTCGAGCCGGAGCGGAAGCGCGGGCTGCGGGATGTGCTCAACATCTTCGAGCCCCGGGCGCTGCCGGGCGCACTGCCCATGTGCATCCTGTGTCCCATGACGGGCTTCGGCATCTTCTTCGTGGGTGCCTACGGTGCGCATCTGGGCTACGGCGGCGCGGGCCTGTTCTTCACGGTTGCTGCAGTGGTGATGGTGGTGATCCGTCTTTCGTCCAAGTCCTTCATGGACCGGGTGCCGGCCATCAAGGTGTTTGCGGCGGCGTGCCTTGCCGGCCTGGTCTGCTGCGGCCTGCTGATGGCCTCTGGCGTGAGCCAGGTGCTGTTCGTGGCCGCCGGCGTGTTCTATGGCGCCAGCATGGGCCTTTCGCTCCCTATCAACCAGACGGTCATGAGCCGCAACACCCCCTCCGAGCGATGGGGCGCTGCGAACGCGCTGTTCTGGCTGTTGTACGACGTGACCATCGGCGTCTTCAGCGCGGTGTGGGGCGTGCTCAACGAAAGCTTCGGCTACCCGGTGACCCTGTGGTGCGTGGTAGCGCTGATCGTGCTGTCCTTTGTGTGCGCGTGCGTGGTGTACCCTGCCGACCAGAAGCGCTGGCGCTAGGGGAGCGATGCTGCGGGGCTGCCAGGTGTGACCTGGCTGCGCT
>JAUNCQ010000013.1:16223-31342 GCA_030526515.1 Coriobacteriia bacterium | reverse complement strand
ATGCGTCTGATGCGTACCCAGCTGACGATTGCCTGGAAATCGGTAGCGCGAGGCATCGCCGCCGGCAGATAAGTGAAAACTGGTAGGGTTTTCCCTGTTCAAAGGCTCTTTCGGCAGCTGCTCCATGCCACTTTTGGAAGAAAGGGTGTAAATAATTCCTGGATTGTCATGGAGCGGGGCCTCCGGGTGGAGGTGACCCTACCAGTTTTAGCTTTTCCGTCGAGCGCGAGCCGATGATCTACCGATTTCCCTTGGGATGGCATGAAAAAGCCCCGACCGAGGCCGGGGCTGCATGAGTGGTTGGTTACGGGGCTTGGACCGCGGGATCGTGTCCGTGGGGCGCGGAGCATGGGCGCTAGCTGCGCGCGGAGCTGCGCCCTACGGCTTCACGGCCACGTGAACCGCGGCGATGCCGCCGGTGTAGTTCTTCCACGTCACCTCGGAGAAGCCGGCATCCTTCATCATGGCGGCCAGGTGCTCCTGGTCGGGGAAGGCCTTGATGGATTTGCTCAGGTAGACGAAGCCGTCGCGCTCGCCGGTGATCAGGCCGCCCCAGAAGGGGATCAGGTGGCGCAGGTAGAAATGGTAGAGCGCGCGCCACAGACCGTTGGGCGGCGTGCTGAACTCCAGGCATACCAGCTGGCCGCCGGGCTTGAGCACGCGGAACATCTCGGCCAGGGCCTTTTCACGCTGGGGCATGTTGCGGATGCCGTAGGCCATGGTGAGCACGTCGAAGCTCTGGTCCTCGAAGGGCATGTCCTGGGCGTCCACGACCTGGAAGTCCACAGGCACGCCATCGGAGGCGCCGTCGGCGTAGTGGGCCTTGGCCACGTCCAGCATCTCCGGCACCAGATCGGTGCACAGGATATGAGCGGGATGCTTGGCGCGGGCCACGGTGAAGCTGACGTCGCCAGTGCCGCCGGCAACGTCCAGCACGTGGGCGTCGGCGGGGATGGTTGCCTGCTTCATCATGCCCTTCAGCCACAGCTTGTAGGCACCGAAGCTGCTGATGGCGTTGAAACGCTCGTACTTCTTGGCGATGGCGCTGAATATTGACTTAACGCGTTCGGACGAAAGCTCCGCGGGAGCTTCCTTGCCGGTGGCGGTATCGATGCTCATTAGTCGACCTTTCGATCGCGGATCTTCTCGAAGCGCTTGGCGTCGCGGGCGCCGGCATGACCGGCTGCGCCCTTCAGGCCGCCGGCGTCATGGGGAACCACGCGGGCAATCTTGCCCTCGGCCAGCAGCTGCTCGCGCTCGCGCTCCTCGGCCATCATCTGCTCAAGCAGCGGGTCGGCCTCAACGGTGCGCAGGGCCTCCTCGCGGACGGCCGCAGCTTCGCCCACCACGTTGCTGGTGCCTGCTCGACCTGCGCTCAGGTCGGCGTTGGACTTGTCGAACGCGTTGTTGGTGTTGTTGCTGCTGAAGCCGGGTGCCACGACGCTGCCGAACGCGGCGACCTGCTGGCCTTCGTCGTTCACCAGCATGCGGCCGTCGCCCATGCCGTCGGTGTAGGTGCCCTTGAAGGTGCAGTTGGGCGTGCCGTCTTCGTTCCAAGCGGGCGAAAGGGTGCCGTTCACCTGGTCAGGCAGATCGAAGCCGCTCTTGGCGGGACGCAGCTTGCCCTGCAGGCGGCTCACGAAGTTGGCGGGCTCGTTGGTCAGCCACAGCTTGGCCAGGTTGGCGGCATGGACGGGCTTGACGTTGAAGGCCCAGTTGAGCTCGGACTTCTCGGCCATGGTGTTCTCCGAAAGACGCTCGAACTCCTCCTTCAGCGCGGCCATGCGGGCGTCAATGCGGCCGGTGCCGTTGTACAGCACGTCGTCCAGGCGGTTCATCTGCTCGCGGGCTTCCTTGATGCGCTTGTCAACGCCGTTGGCGGTGGCCTCGTCAATGATGCCGTGCTGGCCCTTGATACGGTTGATGTCCAGGGCGGCGTCGTAGGTGGCGTCGACCATCTCGTCCACGCTCATGTAGGTGGACTCGTAGTTCATGATGTGCTTCCAGCTGGGAAGGATCATGCGCTGGCGATGCTCCTCGAAGGTGCGGGCGCGCAGCTTGTAGCCGTAGTGCTCCGGGTTGTCGAAGGCGATGGATCCCACGTCCAGGAACGGAGCCATTGGGCTGGTCATGACCACCAGACGGGGATCGTAGTTGACCAGGCTGTACAGGTGCTCGACGTACTCGCCGGTCTCGCGGACGCTGGCAGCGGTCTGCTTGGGGATGCCAGTCATGAAGTACAGGTCGAAACGCTCGCAGTTGGGGTGCGAAAGGGCGTCGACGATGGTCTGCTCCAGCTCCTCCATCTTGTAGTGGCCCTTGCCGAAGGCGGCGCGGACGCCGTCGTCGTGGCTTTCGGCCGAAATCTCAACCGACCAGTTCTTCAGGTTCCGGTCGCACATCTTGTAGAAGTCATCGCCCTCGGGCGGGGGGCCGAAGAACTCGAAGCCGATGGGGTTCTGCACCTTGCCCTTCAGGCCGGTGATGAACTTATGGGTGTACTCCGGGCCAGCCTGCAGGAAGTCGTTCAGGATGAAGATGGGGCCCCACACGTGGTTCTGCACGTGCTCGATGTCGCGGATCATCAGGTCCGGGTCGCGCCAGGCCACCTTGCGCCTGCCGAAGTGATTCTTGAACGCGTAGGCGGAGCCGCCGCAGGTGGCGCAGTTGCGGCTGCAGCCACGGCAGGACAGGCCGCAGGTGATCGGATAGCTCAGCCAGCCCTTCATGGGCAGATAGCTGGTCATGTCATGGGTGCGCAACACGCCCTTCATGGGGTAGTCGTAGTCCATGGACACGGCGTCCATGGTGTCCGGCACCCAGGATAGGGGGTTGATGTGGATGGCTCCGGTGGAGTCCTTCCAGGTCAGGTTCGGGATGTCGGACAGGTCGCCCAGGGGCGTGTGGGTGATCTGGGACCGGGTCACGCGATCGGCCAGCATGCGCATGGGCTCCTCGGTGGAGTCACCGCGGAACACGTAGTCAATGCAGTCGTACTTGATCAGGTCCTCGTGGAAGATGCTGCTGCTCAGACCGCCGAAGCTGATGGGCGTGTTGGGATGCAGCTTCTTCAGGATCTTGGCCACCTCCACGGAGCCGTGGCAGTGGGGCATCCAATGAAGGTCGATGCCGAACATGCGGCTGTTGAGCTTGGCCAGGTTCTTCTCCACGTCGAAGTTCTTCTTGTGGAGCATCATGGACGCTAGGTTATAGATGCGTGCGGGGTGTCCGTGACGCTCCAGGTACTCGCACAGGGTCACCAAACCCAGCGGGTACATCTCGAAGATCGGAGTGGAAGGCACCATGTCGGAAACGGGTCCGTACATGATGGAGCGCTCGCGGAAGTCATAGGTCGCGGGCGCGTGGATGAATGTGTAGTCATAAGGTTGCATGGCGCAGAATTATAAAGTAAAAAGCCGGCGTTTTTCGGTTGAGGGGACGAAAGGTATGGCAACTTGTCGAACGTTGTGGACGTTTTGCCGTAGTTCCACAATCCACTGTTCGCAGGGTGCTATCATGGGAGACTAAAACTGTACCGACGCCCGGGAGCCTTCCCGGATGACCCATACAGATAGCGAGGCCCTATGCTTTTATGCGCTGAGTTCGTCCTGCCCGTTTCGTCCGAGCCCATTTCCAAGGGCGCGGTTCTGGTGCGTGATGGCGAAATCAAGGACGTGGGTTCTGCGGAGATGCTCCGTCTGCTGTACCCCGATGACGAGGTCAAGGAGTATCCCCAGGCGGCCCTGATGCCCGGTCTGATCGACCTGCATACGCATCTGGAGAAGTCCGTCACCCGCGGCCTGGTTGAGGAATCCGATTTCCCCACGTGGGTGCGGAACGTTTCCAAGACCATGGCGAAGATGGACAACGACGACCTGGTCGAGTCCGCCACCCTGGGTGCCCTGGAGGCCCTGTCCAACGGCGTGACCACCGTTGCGGAGTCCACCGCCTCCGGTGCCAGCCTGAAGGCAGTCCAGAACGCCGGCCTGCGTGCCTTCGTGTACCGCGAGGTCAACGCCAAGGACAAGCGCCGCGTCCAGCACGCCGTCAACACCGCCAAGCGCGACATCGAGAAGTGGCAGGCAGCCTCTGACGAGCTGGTGACCATCGGCATTGCCCCCGGCGAGCTGTTCGACATCCATCCCCAGGTCATGACGGCCGTGGCTGAGATCGCCACCGAAAAGGACATCCCCATGACCATCCACGTGGGCGGCAGCCTGGAGGAGTACAACTTCGTCCGCCGCGGCTCCTCCGCGTTCTCCGTGGACTCCATGGCCGACGAGCGCGGCTTCGTGGAGATTCCGCCCTGGATGCCCACCGGTGCCACCCCCGTGCGCTACGCCCTGAACTGGGGCGCCTTCGACGCGCCCAACTGCCTGGTGGTCCATGCCGTGCATGTGGATGAGGCCGACATCCTGAAGCTCCTCAACAAGGACGTGGCCATTGCCGTGTGCCCCCGCGTCAACGCGCAGCTGGGCATGGGCGCCGCGCCCCTGTACGAGTTCATCCGCAACGGCATCCGCGTGGGCTTCGGCACCGATTCCCCGGCGGCGACCGACGCCACCGACGTGCTGACCGAGTGCCGCCTGGGCATGCTGATCCAGCGCGCCATCAACCCGGGCCAGTTCATCCCGGCGGCGTCCATGCTGGAGCTGGCAACCCTGGGTGCCGCCCGCGCCCTGAGGATCGACGACCGGGTGGGTTCCATCGAGGTGGGCAAGCGCGCCGACCTGATTGCCGTGAACCTGTCCGGCAGCCTGGAGTCCATCCTGGACCCCGAGGCCTCCGTGGTGAACACCTGCTCCGGCAGCGACGTGGCCATGACCATGGTCGACGGCGCCATCCGCTACGAGAAGAACCGCTGGAGCGTCGACATCGACGTGGCCCAGAACATCGTTCGCATCATCGAGATTCGCAAGAAGCTAAGGAAGTAGATCATGTCCAAGAAGCAGAACAAGAGCCAGAAGCTGTCCGCTCAGCAGAAGGCCGATCACATCAAGGCCGCTCAGGAGCGCGAGGCGCGCGCCCTCCAGAAGAAGGAGCGCGAGCAGAAGACCAAGCAGATCTTCACCATCGTGGTCTGCGTCATCCTGGTGCTGGCCCTGGGCCTGCCCACCGTCGGCCTTGCGGTGCTGGGAGGCTAAGCATTGTTCGGAATCGGTGGTACTGAGCTCATCATCATCCTGCTGTTCGTCTTCATCGTGGTCGGCCCGGAGAAGCTCCCCGAGGTCGCGACCATGATCGGCAAGGCGATCCGCAAGTTCCAGGATGCTCAGTCTGAGGTCAACAAGGTAATCAAGACGGAAACGGCCGACATCAAGGCCGCCATCAACGAGCAGGACTCCAAGGCAAAGCCCGCAGCCAAGAAGCCCGCCCCGGCCGCAAAGGCCCCGGCGGAGCCGGCGGCGACTTCGCCCCAGGCTGCTGCTGCCCCTGCAACGGAATCTTCCGCAGAGCAGGGCGAAAGGAAGCTGAGCTTTTCCGAGCGCAAGGCCCAGCACCAGCGTCAGCGCGCCGAGCAGGAGGAAGCAGCCAAGCAGGCTGCCCAGAGCGGGGAGGGGGAGTAGCTTATGCCTATCGGACCGGCCCGCATGCCCTTGATGGACCATCTGGGCGAGCTGCGCATGCGCCTGGTGCGCATTGCCGTGGTCATGATCGTCGCCGTGCTGGTGTTCTACCTGGCAACGCCGACCATCATCGAGATCCTGTTCCTGCCCATCCAGGACCTGGTCAGCAACGTCATTGCCCTGGACCCCTTCGAGGCGTTCTCCGTTCGACTGAGCGTTGCCCTGTGGACGTCACTGCTGGCGTGCTCTCCCATCATCATCTGGCAGATCCTGGCGTTCTTCCTGCCGGCGCTTAAGCCCAAGGAGCGCAAGTGGTTCCTGCCCACGTTCGCGGCTGCCGTGCTGCTGTTCGTGGCAGGCGTGGTCTTCTGCTACCTGGTGATCCTGCACCCGGCCTTCCAGTTCTTCAGCGACCAGGCCGCCGGCATGATGGACAACACCGCCCGCGCCCAGTCCTACGTGGACATCATCCTGAAGTTCCTGCTGGGCTTCGGCGCTGCCTTCGAGCTGCCCCTGGTGGTGTTCTACCTGGTCATCTTCAACGTGGTGCCTTACAAGAAGCTCCGCTCCGCCTGGCGCGGCGTGTACGTGGGCCTGCTGGTCCTGTCCGCCTGCGTGACGCCGGACGCATCTCCCGTGACCATGCTGCTCATGTTCGCGGCCATGGTGGGCCTGTACGAGTGCAGCCTGCTCATTGCCCGCATTGCCCTGCGCAGCCGCATCAAGAAGCAGCAGGAGCAGGAAGCTGCTGACGAAGCCGAGCTGGAAGAGCTCAAGGCCGACCTGAAGAGCGACTTCAACTCCCTGCGAGACAACCTGGCAGGGGAGTAGCGATCCACCATGCACGAATTGGGAATCATGACCGGAGTCGCTGACTCCGTGGTGACGGCTGCCCGCAATGCCAACGCCCTGAGCGTCGAGCAGGTGACCCTGCGGGTGGGCGAAATGACCGAGGCCATCGAGGACGCCCTGTTCTTCGCCTTCGACGTGATCAAGGAAAGCGAGCCCCTGCTGGCCCACGCCGAGTTGAAGGTGGTCATGGTCACGCCGCTGAGCCGCTGCCTGGAGTGCGGAGCTGAGTACGAGCACGATCGCTTCCACATGCTCTGCCCCGAATGCAACGGGTCCTTCACCCAGCTGCTGCGGGGACGCGAGCTGCAGATCGACAACATTGAGGTTGAGCTTCCTGACGAAGAAGAGGAATAGCCATGCGCATTGACCTGAAGCAGCCCATTCTGGACAAGAACGACAAGCTGGCCGCCGAGCTGCGCCAGCGCTTCGCGGAAAACCACGTCTACGTGGTGGACCTGCTGGCAAGCCCCGGCTCGGGCAAGACCAGCACCATCCTGGCCACCATCGAGGCCCTGCGTGACGAGTTCAACATTGCCGTCATCGAAGGCGATATTGCCTCCAGCGTGGATGCGGAAAAGATCAAGTCCCAGGGCATTGCCGCCGTGCAGATCAACACCGGCGGCGCCTGCCATCTGGAAAGCGCCATGCTCAAGCGCGCCATTGACGTGCTGGACCTGGAGCGCCTGGACCTGATCATCATCGAAAACGTGGGCAACCTGGTGTGCCCCACGGACTTCGATCTGGGCGAAAACATCAAGGTCATGATCCTGTCCGTGCCGGAAGGCCATGACAAGCCCCTGAAGTACCCGGGCGTGTTCCAGATTGCGGAGGCCGTGATCCTGAACAAGGTGGACACCATGCCCGTGTTCGACTTCGACGAAGAGGCCTTCAACGACTCGGTCCATCAGCTGAACCCCCAGGCACCCATCTTCCGCCTGGCAGCCACCAAGGACCAGGGCGTGGCCGAATGGGCCGACTGGCTGGCCGAGCGCATTCGACAGGCGTAACGGAACCATAATCAGGGCGAAACACCGGGGCGGCATGCTGATTCCAGCAAGTCGCCCCGTACTGTAAAGGAAGACCAATGGATGCACGTGAAAAGTACCAGGTATGCGTCGATGGCCTGAAGGCATATGCCGCAGGCGCCGGATTCACCCACATGCTGGTGGGCCTTTCCGGCGGAATCGACTCCAGCGTCATAGCCACCATGTGCGTGGACGCCTTCGGACCGGAAAACGTCCACGGCGTGCTGCTGCCCGGCCCCTATTCCAGCGACCATTCGGTGTCTGACGCCCAGGATCTGGCTGACCGTCTGGGAATCCAGGTCCAGACGGTGTCCATCTGCGAGCCCTACCAGGCCTTCAAGGACCTGCTGGGCGACCAGCTGACCGGCCTGGCTGCGGAAAACACCCAGGCCCGCTGCCGCATGGTGGTCCTGATGGCCCTTTCCAACCAGCACAACTGGATGCTGGTGAACACCGGCAACAAGACCGAGGCCTACATGGGCTACTCCACCCTGTACGGCGACACCGCCGGTGCCTATGCCCCCATGGGCTGCCTGTACAAGACCGACGTGTTCGCCGTGGCCCGCTGGCGCAACGCCGCTGCGGAGGAGGCGGGCCAGGTGCCGCCTATCCCGGAGCACGTGCTGATCAAGCCTCCCAGCGCAGAGCTGGCCCCCGGTCAAGAGGACGAAAAGTCCCTGGGCCTGGAGTATGCTCTGATCGATCGGATCCTGATGGGCTACTACGAGCACGCTTTGACCCCGGAGCAGATCGCCGCTGAGTCGGACGACTACGACCTGGAGACGGTCCAGCGCATCGTCCGTCGGGCGGAAGGCTACGCGTACAAGCGCGCTATGGAACCGCCCTTCCCCCAGGACAGGATCTACTAACGACCGCAATGGAAACGCCGACCCGAGGGCCGGCGTTTTTTTCGTCCGATTGAGGAATGGGCCGAAGGGGCGGTGGCCACGTGAAAGCGACCATACGACGGAGGCCGCGGGACAGGGGGGGCACGTAGCGGAGGACGCAGGGTGGGGCGAAAGAAGCGCGCCCTACTTCTTGCCGCGCTTGGGAAGGATGCCGTAGGTGGGGCCCAGGTAGAGCACGAACACGGCGGTGACCAGCACTGATGCCACCTCGGCCACCAGCACGCTGCACCAGATGCCGTCCACTCCCAGGACCAGGGGCAACAGCAGGACTGCGCCGGTTTCGAAGACCAGAGTCCGCAGGAACGAGATCAGCGCGCTGATCAGACCGTTGTTCAGGGCCGTGAACAGGGCGGAGCCGTACATGCTGAAGCCCACCAGCAGGAACGAAAGGGAGTAGATGCGGAAGGCCCGCTCCGTGAAGGCGCACAGCTCGGGGTCATAGCCGGTGAAGGCGAAGCTGATGGGGCCGGCGAAGGCCTGGGCCAGGGCCAGCATGCATACGCCGAACACGCCGGTGAGCGCCAGGCTCTTCTTGAACAGGCTGCGCTTCTCTTCGTTGCTGCCGGCGCCGTGCTGGTAGCTCAGCAGGGGGCTGGTTCCAATGTTGTATCCCATGAACACGGCGGCGAACACCATGAACACGTACATGATCATGCCGTAGGCTGCCACGCCGTTTTCGCCCACCAGGCTCATGAGCTGCAGGTTGTAGACCATGCTCACCACGGAAACGGCAATGTTGGTCATCATCTCCGAGGAGCCGTTCATGCAGCAGCGGCCCAGGGCGCGGGCGTCCAGGCCGGCGCGGCCCAGGCGGAAGAAACTGCTGTTGTTCTTGCGGGCGAAGTAGATCAGGGGCACGCCGCCGCCGATGAACTCGGCGCAGACGGTGGCGGATGCGGCGCCCACCACGCCCAGGTCGAAGTAGCCGATCAGGATGGCGTCCAGCACCATGTTGGTCACGCCGGAGGCGATGGTCACGTACAGGCCGTAGCTGGGCTTGCCTGCGGCGGAGTAGAAGGACTGGAACACGTTCTGGAGCATGTACATGGTCAGGCTGATCATGGAGATGCGGCCGTAAAGCACGGCCATTTCCAGCAGCTCGCCTTCTGCGCCGAAGGCACGGGCCACCCATTCCATTCCCAGGGCGCCGGCCACGCTGGCAACTACGCCCACCACCAGGGTGAAGTACACGAACAGGCTGAACAGGCGGTTGGCGCCCTCTTCGTTCCCCTGACCGCGGACCTTGCTGATGATGGCGGTGCCGCCGGTGCCCACCATGAAGCCGAAGGAGCTCATGATCATGACGAAGGGCAGGATCAGGTTCACGGCGGCAAAGGCGGTGGTGCCGGTGAAGTTGGATACGAACAGGCCGTCCACGATGCCGTAGATGGACGTGAACAGCGTCATGGCTATGGCAGGCAGGGCATAGCGGACCAGCTGGCCCGTGGTGAAGTGCCTGCTCATGTCTACGCTCATTTTCGCCCCCTCCTTACTTATATATATGTATGCGCACGGGGAAGTGCGCGACTTCTGATTATAGGGCGGCCGCGGGGGTGCTTCACAAGAACAACACCGGCGGCGTGCTCAATGTGGCGGCTTTATGAAATATGAGCGCCGCTCACTCACATTTCCTGATTGCTTCTTGCAACTCAATCTGAGGGTGATATAGTGAACCTTGTTAGCACTCCGCTTTGATGAGTGCTAAATTGTTGGAGACGGCCCTAAAACTCGGAGGGCCTCCCATCACCGACTACGGTAACAACCGATTCCGCGCAAGCGGAGCGAATGAAAGGATGGTGTAGGTATGAACCTGCAGCCGCTGGGCGATCGTGTGATCGTCAAGACCGACGAAGTGGAGACCACCACCGCATCCGGCCTGATCATTGCCAAGGAAACCAAGGAAAAGCCCCAGACCGGCACCGTTGTTGCTGTGGGCGAGGGCAAGCTGAACAACCAGGGTACCCTGGTTCCCGTTCCGGTGAAGGCCGGCGACCGCGTGGTCTTCGGCAAGTTCGGCGGCACTGAGATCGAGCTGGAGGGCGAAACCTACCTGATCCTGCGTGCCGACGACCTGTACGGCGTGTTCACCGCTTAATCTGAGTTTCACGAAAGGAAGTCATAGCAATGGCTAAGGAAATCAAGTTCGAATCCGATGCTCGCTCCGGTCTGGCTGCCGGCGTGAAGAAGCTGGCTGACGCCGTCAAGGTCACCCTTGGCCCCAAGGGCCGCTACGTTGCCCTGGAGCGTTCCTTCGGCGCCCCGCTGATCACCAACGACGGCGTGACCGTTGCTCGTGAAGTCGAGCTGAAGGACCCCATTGAGAACATGGGCGCCCAGCTGGTGAAGGAAGTCGCCGTCAAGACCAACGACGTGGCTGGTGACGGTACCACCACCGCAACCGTGCTGGCCGACGTCATCGTGTCCGAGGGCCTGCGCAACGTGACCGCCGGTGCTGACGCACTGGGCATCCGCCGCGGCATCCAGATGGCAACCGACGCCGTGGTCGAGGCCATCAAGGCTGACGCCGAGGAGGTTTCCACCACCGAGCAGATCGCCAACGTCGGCACCATTTCCGCTGGTGACGCTGAGATCGGCCAGAAGATCGCCCAGGCCATGGACGCCGTGGGCAAGGACGGCGCCATCTCCGTCGAGGAGTCCCAGACCTTCGGCATGGACATCGACATCGTCGAGGGCATGCAGTACGACCGCGGTTACCTTTCTCCCTACATGGCTACCGACATGGAGCGCATGGAGGCCGTGCTCAAGGATCCGTTCATCCTGCTGACCGACCAGAAGATCAACAACATCCAGGACTTCGTGCCGCTGCTGGAGGAGGTCATGCGCTCCGGCCGTCCGCTGTTCCTGATCGCTGAGGACGTGGAGGGCGAGGCCCTGGCCACCATCCTGCTGAACAAGCTGCGCGGCACCTTCAACTGCGTTGCCGTCAAGGCTCCGGGCTTCGGCGACCGCCGCAAGCGCATCCTGGAGGACATCGCCGCCGTTTCCGGCGCCCAGGTCATCTCCAAGGACTTCGGCATGTCCATGGCTGACGCCACCGTCGACATGCTGGGCACCGCCAAGACCGTCAAGGTCACCAAGGACACCTTCCTGATCGTGGACGGCGCGGGCGAAAAGGCCACCATCGAGTCCCGCATTGCACTGATCAAGGCCGAGCTGGAGAAGACCGATTCCGACTTCGACCGCGAGAAGCTGCAGGAGCGCCTGGCCAAGCTTTCCGGCGGCGTTGCCGTCCTGAAGGTGGGCGCTGCCACCGAGTCCGAGCTGAAGGAGACCAAGTCCCGCATCGAGGACGCCCTGCAGGCAACCCGCGCTGCTGTTGAGGAGGGCATCGTCGCTGGCGGCGGCGTGGCTCTGATCAACGCCATCCCCGCGCTGGACGCTCTGGAGACCGCTGACAAGGACGAAGAGGTCGGCATCAGCATCGTGCGCAAGGCCCTGGAGGCTCCCATGCGCGCCATCGCTGAAAACGCCGGCTACGAGGGCTCCGTGGTCGTGGCCAAGGTCAAGGACCTGGCCAAGGGCGAGGGCATCAACTTCGCCAACGGCACTACCGGCAACATGATTGCCATGGGCGTCAACGACCCGGTGAAGGTGACCCGCACCGCACTGCAGTCCGCTGCTTCCGTTGCCGCTCTGATCCTGATCACCGAGGCAACCATCAACGAGATTCCCGCTGACGCAGAGGCCAAGGCCGCAGCTCAGGCTGCAGCATCCATGGCCGGCGGCGGCATGATGTAAGCTCCGCTATTTCGTAGCGAGCCCTCCACGGGTGGTCGACTATCGGCCACCCCTTTTTATTTGGGGCGAAAGATGGCTTTCGCCCGTATAATCAAATCTATTGTGACGAATGTGATTGGAGCTTCTGCATGCCCGTTGTCCGCATAGATTCCCTGGGCGATTCGCGCCTGGACGTGTTCGCGCGCCTGACCGAGGCCCAGCTGCGCAACAAGCTGGAGCCCGAGAAGGGCGTGTTCATTGCGGAGTCGTTCAAGGTCATCGACCGTGCGCTGACGGCAGGTTACGAGCCACTTTCCCTGCTCATGGAGGAAAAGTGGTTGGAGGCGTCCGATTCCATCCTGGCGCGGGTGGGGGAGCGGTCCCCCGAGGCGCCGGTCTTCGTGCTGCCCTCCCAGGAGATCCAGAAGCTCACCGGCTTCCAGCTGACCCGCGGCATACTGTGCGCCATGCGGCGCCCGGTGCTCCCTGACGCCAAGGACCTGCTGCTGGGCCGTGTGACGGAAGGCCCCGGTGCCCATCTGGACCGACCGGCCCAGCGCATTGCCGTGCTGGAGGGCATTGTGGATCACACCAACGTGGGCGCCCTGTTCCGGTCCGCTGCCGCCCTGGGCGTGGATGCGGTGCTGGTGACGCCCACCTGCTGCGACCCGCTGTACCGCCGCAGCGCCCGCGTATCCATGGGCACCGTGTTCCAGGTGCCGTGGACTCGCATCGGCGCTACCGCTGCCGACTGGCCGGACGCGGGCATTGGGCTGCTGCGGGAGCTGGGGTTCAAGACCGCTGCCATGGCGCTTTCGGATGACTCCGTGCCCCTGGCGGATCCCGCGCTGAACGCAGAGGACAAGGTCGCGATCATTCTGGGGACCGAAGGCGACGGGCTGGCCGACCGGACCATCGCCCAATGTGACTACACCGTGCGCATCCCCATGAAGCACGGGGTGGACTCCCTGAACGTGGCGGCCGCATCGGCCGTTGCATTTTACCAACTGTGCCAGCTGCGCTAGCGGCTGATATTTGAGTGAGGATTTCAGACCAATGACTGACGTATTCGTTGACGCGCTCCTGGACGCGGTGAAGGACACGCTGTACCTGATTCCGTTCCTGCTGATCGTGTACCTGGCCATGGAGTGGCTGGAGCACAAGGCCGGCGAGCGCACCCAAGAAAGCATCACCCGCGCCGGCGCCGGCGGTCCCTTCGTGGGCGCGCTGCTGGGCGTGGTGCCCCAGTGCGGCTTTTCCGCGGCAGCGGCTACCCTGTACGCAGGCCGCGTGGTGACCTTGGGCACCCTGTTCGCGGTGTTCCTGGCGACTTCGGATGAGATGCTGCCCATCTTCATTGCGGAGCAGGTTCCCATGAACGTGATCCTGAAGGTGCTGGGCGCCAAGGTGATCATAGGCATGGTCATGGGCGCCCTGGTGGACGCCGTGCTGCGCCTTCTGCGCAGGGACCAGACCAAGCTGGCCATCCACGAGCTGTGCGAGCGCGACCATTGCGAATGCAACGGTGACTGCCATGCCTGCCAGCAGCGCCCGGAGCTTGCCTACGGCTTCGAGGAGGACGAAGACCACGACCATGACCACGGCGGCGCCAAGATCCTGAAGAGCGCCGTGAAGCACACCGTTCAGGTGACCGTGTTCATCTTCGTGGTGTCCCTGGTGCTGGATTTGGTGCTTGCCGTGGTGGGCGAAGACGTTCTGGCTCAGTTCGTGGCCCAGAACGCCGGTGCCTCCGTGTTCGTGACGGCGTTGGTAGGCTTGGTTCCCAACTGCGCTGCCAGCGTGGCCATTGCAGAGCTCTACCTGGACGGCGTGCTGGGCGCAGGTGCCATGATGTCCGGCCTGCTGGTCAGCGCCGGCATTGGCCTGCTGGTCCTGTTCCGCTCCAACCGCCACCTGAAGGAGAACCTGTTCGTGCTGGTGGCCCTGTACGCCATGGGCGTGTTCTGGGGCCTGGTAATCAGCGGCCTGGGCATCACCTTCTAGGCAGGGGAGTGCGGCGGGCCTTTCGCCCCAAAGCCTACCTTCTTCATTGACCGATACGCCCCGCACATATAGAATTCAAAGATGCATTACGCGCTGTTAGCTCAGTTGGCAGAGCAGGGGACTTTTAATCCCAAGGTCCAGGGTTCGAATCCCTGACGGCGCACCATCGTTGGGGTATCGTCCAATGGCAGGACCACGGTTTTTGGTGCCGTTAATGGGGGTTCGAATCCCTCTGCCCCAGCCACCCAAATGCACGGGGGAGCAGCAATGCTCCCCATTTTTGTGCACCGTGCGTACCGGTTGAGGGATTCGAACCGATGAGGTGGAATTCCGTTAAGAAAACGTGCCAGTGGCACGTTTTTAGGAATTCGCCCGACCGAGCTTGCGAGGGAGGGGTTGAGCGTTCGCGCAGCGAACGCGGGAATCCCTCTGCCCCAGCCACCCAAATGCACGGGGGAGCAGCAATGCTCCCCATTTTTGTGCACCGTGCGTACCGGTTGAGGGATTCGAGCTGGTAGAATGCACGGAGCCGGTGATGAGCCGGCTCCTTTTTCGTCCCTTGGTTTCCGAACCGACGGGGCGGGGAAGGGCTGCAGGAACAGGGCGAAAAATAGGTGGAAAAAGTTCTTGCCATGGCCGCCCGAATGCAGTAAATTATGTAATTGCGTCTGCGACGGCAGACGTCACCGACAAGGCGGTGGCGCCTAGCGCAAGTACCTGGCGATCCCTTGAGGATTGCGCGGCATAGACCGCGGGCCTGGCAAGCAGGTATGAGGAACCAACAACCGGTTGTTGGTTTTTTGTGCGTCTATGCAAAATTGGACATGCGTCTTCGCACTTGGCTAAGAGCGAAGAGCGAAGGAAAGATTGCTGGAGGAAAAGTTGAGCAAGCAAGATGTAATCGAGTTGGAGGGCACCGTCCTGGAAGCTCTGCCCAACGCGATGTTCAAGGTTGAGCTTGAGAATGGCCATGAGATCCTGGCACACATCTCTGGCAAGATGCGCATGCATTACATCAAGATTCT
>JAUNCQ010000013.1:0-16123 GCA_030526515.1 Coriobacteriia bacterium | reverse complement strand
ATGAAGGTACGTCCTTCGGTCAAGAAAATGTGCGACAAGTGCAAGATCATCCGACGCCATGGCAAGGTGCTCGTTATCTGCGAGAACCCCCGTCATAAGCAGCGTCAGGGCTAAGGAAGAGAAGGAGACAAATCTATGGCACGTCTTGTTGGTGTCGATCTTCCTCGCGATAAGCGCATTGAAATCGGCTTGACCTACATCTATGGCATTGGCCTGACCACCTCTAAGAAGATCCTGGCTGAGACCGGCGTTAACCCGGACGTCAAGTGCAACGATCTCACTGAGGATGACCTGTCCAAGATCCGTGACTACATCCAGGAGAACCTGACCGTCGAGGGCGACCTGCATCGTGAGGTTTCCCAGAACGTGAAGCGCCTGATGGAGATCGGCTGCTACCGCGGCCTGCGTCATCGCAAGGGCCTGCCCGTTCGCGGCCAGCGCACTCACACGAACGCTCGTACCCGCAAGGGTCCGCGTAAGCAAATCGGCGGCAAGAAGAAATAGGGGGTAGCTTAAGTGGCAGCTAAGAAGAACGTCCGCACCCGCCTGAAGCGCTCTGAGCGCAAGAACATTGCCGTCGGTGCGGCACACATCAAGTCTACGTTCAACAACACTATCGTGAGCATCACTGATCCTCAGGGCAACGTGATCTCCTGGCAGTCCGCTGGTACCGTCGGCTTCAAGGGCTCCCGTAAGTCCACGCCGTTCGCTGCTCAGATGGCTGCTGAGGCTGCAGCAAAGGCAGCTATGGAGCATGGCCTGAAGAAGGTCGCCGTGTTCGTGAAGGGCCCCGGCTCTGGCCGTGAGACCGCTATTCGTTCCCTGCAGGCAGCAGGCCTCGAGGTCTCCAGCATCCAGGATTGCACTCCCATCCCGCACAACGGTTGCCGTCCGCGCAAGCGTCGTCGCGTGTAACTGAAAGGATCACCGAATTATGGCAATTAATCGAACTCCGGTTCTGAAGCGCTGCCGTCAGCTCGGCCTTGACCCGGTCGTCCTGGGCTACAGCAGCAAGAAGGAATCCATCCGCCAGCCCAAGCGCCGTCGTAAGGAATCCGAGTACGGCATGCAGCTGCGCGAGAAGCAGAAGACTAAGTTCATCTACGGCGTCCAGGAGAAGCAGTTCCGCGGCTACTTCAAGAAGGCCAAGGCTATGCCCGGCATCACCGGTGAGAACCTGATGCGCATCCTGGAGTCCCGCGTGGACAACGTGGTGTTCCGTCTGGGCTTCGCTCGCACCCGCAAGGAAGCTCGTCAGATCGTGACCCACGGCCACATCACCGTCAACGGCAAGCGCGTCGACATCCCGTCCCTGCGCGTCCGTCCGGGCGATGTCGTTGCTGTTGCTCCTAAGTCCAAGGACCTGCTGGTCATCAAGTCCGCTCTGATCTCCAACGAGCGCGTCCAGGTGCCGGCTTGGCTTGAGGTCGACATCGAAAAGCTCCAGGCTTCCGTTCTGGCTCTCCCCACCCGTGAGCAGATCGACCTGGACATCAACGAGCAGCTTATCGTCGAGCTTTACTCCAAGTAATAACTCGACTTTGTAAGGAGGCTATATCACACATGACAGAGTTCATGAGGCCTACAGTAACTACCGAAGAAGTCAACGAGACCGTCGCCCGCTTCATCGTCGAACCGCTGGAGCGTGGCTACGGCTACACGCTGGGTAACAGCATGCGTCGCGTTCTCCTTTCCTCCCTGGATGGTGCCAAGGCAACGGCAATCCAGATCGAGGGCGTGCAGCATGAGTTCACCACGGCTGAGGGTGTCATCGAGGACATCACGGACATTGTCCTGAACGTGAAGGGTCTGGTGTTCAAGCCCCTCTCTGAGGAGTACACCGAGGCTACCGCTCACGTGTCCATCGAGGGCCCCGCAACGGTGACCGGCGCTGACCTGGAGGTTCCGACGGAGTTCTCCATCGTGAACCCGGATCACGTCATCGCTACCGTCGCTGATGGTGGTCAGCTTGATATGACCATCCGCATCGGCGTCGGCCGTGGCTATGTTTCCGCCGAGCGCAACAAGCGCACCGAGGACCCGATCGGCATCATCCATGTCGACTCCCTGTTCTCCCCGGTTCGTCGTTGCACGCTCAACGTGACCGACACTCGTGTGGGTCAGCGTACCGACTACGACAAGCTGGTGCTCGAGGTTGAGACCGACGGCTCCGTTGCTCCTGTCGATGCGGTGTGCCAGGCGGCAAACATCGTGAAGCAGCATATGGATGCGTTCCTTTGCCTCGCTGAGCTGCCGGGCGAAGTGGATGGTGAGGCACCTTCCATCTTCGCTCCTGAGGGTCAGGAAACCAACGCTGAGCTGGACAAGCAGATTGAGGACCTGGATCTTTCCGTCCGTTCCTACAACTGCCTGAAGCGTGCTGGCATCCATTCGGTACGTCAGCTGGTCGAGTTCTCCGAGAACGACCTGCTGAACATCAGAAACTTTGGTGCGAAGTCCATTGAGGAAGTGAAGGACAAGCTCATTTCCATGGACCTCAATTTGAAGCTCTAGGAGATTAGGACATGAGGCATTACAAGAAGGGCCGTAAGCTCGGCACCGACAAGTCCCATACCAAGGCAATGAAGCGCAGCCTGGTCACCTCTCTGTTCCTGAACGACCGCATCAAGACCATCGAGATGCGCGCTAAGGAAATCCGCCCCGATGTTGACAAGATCATCACCTGGGCAAAGAAGGGCGACCTGCACTCCCGCCGTCTGGCCATTGCTGCACTGGGTGGCAACAAGGAACTGGTTCGCGAGATCTTCGAGAAGGCTGCTCAGGGCATGTGGGCAGACCGTCAGGGTGGCTACACCCGCATCATGAAGCTTGGCCCCCGCAAGGGTGACAACGCTCCCATGGTTGTCATGGAGATCATCACCGAGGCCTGCACCCCGAAGGTCAAGGCTGAGAAGCCGGCCGAGAAGGCTGCTGAGCCCGTCGTGACTGAAGAGGTCGTCGAGGAGGTTGCCGAGGAAGCCGCTGAGGAGGCTACCGAGAAGGCCGCTGAATAATCAGTTGCCAACTGGCTAACTTTGTTTTTGAGAAGGGGCGCTTCGTCGCCCCTTCTTTTCATATTCCGAGGTAAGGGAAATCATGAAAACCGTAACGGCAAGCAGACATGAAATGAGCGTGCACCCCGGCGTGCGCGTGCTCATGCTGCTTGCCGTTTCGGTTTCTGTGCTCATGGCTGACTCGTGGCTGGCCTTGGGACTCTTTGCCGCAGCTCTGGTGGCCGTTGCCTTGGCGATGCGGGTCCCTGGAGGGAAGCTGCTGCGTTTGATGGTGCCCGCCGTGCCCTTCGTGGTGCTGGCCGTGGTCTTCGGCATGCTGGGGTTCGACCCTGCTGCCGGCATGGTGGTGACGGGGGATAGCCTGATCGGAAGCCTGCAGATAGGCGCCAGACTGCTGGTGCTCTTTGCTGCTAGCGGCCTGTTCTGCCTGACCAGCACGGCGGAGGAGCAGATGTGCGGCCTGCGCAGCCTTTTATCGCCCTTCGGGAAGCTGGGCCTTCCGGTGGACGATGTTGCCGTAACCTTGTCCCTGGCGCTGCGCTTCATCCCGCAGACTCTGGATCAGCTGCAGCGGGTGCGCATGGCCCAGAAGTGCCGTGGCGCTCAGCTTGATTGCGGCTCCGCGGGTGCGCGGCTGAAGGCCAACGCCCAGTGCTTCGTCCCCTTGTTCGTGGGGATGTTCCGCCGCGCCGACGTGCTGTCCCAGGCCATGGATGCCCGTTGCTACGGCGGTGCCGACCGACGCAGCTCCCTGGTGCGTCATCAGATGGGTCCCAAATCCGTGTTTGCCCTGATCGGCACCGTGCTACTGTGCGTGGTCGTGGCGCTGCTGTAACCTGCTGGGGGACGGGTCTTTCGCCCTATGCCGACTGAACCGCTCGAATGCCGACATGGCGCGGGTAGGGAGGCGGGGTTTTGCTAGACTGGCGAAAGATATGTTTGTCTCTATCTAGGAGGATTACATGAGCATCATCGTCGATGTGTACGGTCGCGAGGTCCTGGACTCCCGTGGCAACCCCACTGTTGAGGTCGAGGTCGTGCTGGAGGACGGTTCCTTCGGTCGCGCCGCCGTGCCGTCCGGCGCATCCACCGGTGCGTTCGAGGCCGTTGAGCTGCGCGATGGCGACAAGGACCGCTACCTGGGCAAGGGCACGCTGACCGCCGTGGGTCACGTGAACGAGGAGATTGCCGAGCTGCTGCTGGGCGTTGAGGCCGAGGACCAGCGCGCCATTGACTTTGCCATGATCGAGGCCGACGGCACCGACAACAAGGGCAACTTCGGCGCCAACGCCATCCTGGGCGCATCCCTGGCCGCTGCCAAGGCCGCTGCCGACAGCGCTGGCCTGCCGCTGTACAAGTACGTGGGTGGTGCCGGTGCGCACATCCTGCCCACGCCCATGATGAACATCCTGAACGGCGGTGCTCATGCTGACAACAACGTGGACTTCCAGGAGTTCATGATCATGCCGGTGGGCGCTGACTCCTTCGCCGAGGCCCTGCGTTGGTGCGCCGAGATCTATCACACCCTGAAGAAGGTCCTGCATGACGCTGGCCTGGGTGGCGGCGTCGGCGACGAGGGCGGTTTCGCCCCCAACTTCAAGACCAACAAGGAGCCCCTGGAGTACATCGTCAAGGCCTGCAAGGCTGCTGGCTACGAGCCCGGCGTGGACATCATGTTCGCCATGGACCCGGCTTCCACCGAGTACTACAACGTTGAGACCGGCAAGTACGTTCTGGCTGGCGAGGGCGTTGAGTACACCAGCGCCGAGATGGTGGATTACTGGGAGGCCCTGGTCAACGAGTTCCCGATCATCTCCATTGAGGACGGCATGGCCGAGGAGGACTGGGACGGCTGGAAGCTGCTGACCGAGCGCATCGGCGACCGCGTGCAGCTGGTGGGCGACGACCTGTTCGTCACCAACTCCAAGCGCCTGAAGAAGGGCATCGAGCTGGGCTGCGCCAACGCCATCCTGATCAAGGTGAACCAGATCGGCTCCCTGACCGAGACCCTGGAGGCCATCGAGATGGCCAAGCAGGCCGGTTACGCATGCGTCATGAGCCATCGCTCCGGCGAGACCGAGGACGTGACCATCGCCGACCTGTCCGTGGCTTGCAACACCGGCCAGATCAAGACCGGCGCACCGTGCCGCTCCGACCGCGTTGCCAAGTACAACCAGCTGATCCGCATTGAGGAAGAGCTGGACGAGCAGTCCAAGTACGCTGGCATGAACGCCTTCTACAACATCAAGCGCTAATTGCCGCATAACGCTGCGCCATTGAGTTGAGATCAGCGGGTCCGTCCTTCGGGGCGGGCCCGCTTTGCGTTTGGAGGGGGGCGGGGCGAAAGATATCCTAGGCGCCGGTTTGGCTGCGGAAGTCGGGGCCGGGGTGGAACATGAGGCCGGCTTCGACCATTTCCTGGGATACCTCAAGGTACTCCTGGGCATTGGGGCTCACCAGGGTGCTGACCTCTTCGTCGGTCAGGGTGCGGGCCACGCGGGCGGGGGAACCCAGGATCAGGCTGTTGGGAGGGAAGTCCTTGCCGCCGGTCACCAGGGCGCCGGCACCCACCAGGGATCCGCTGCGGATGCGGGCGCCGTCCAGCACGATGGCGCCCATGCCCACCAATACGTTGTCTTCCACGGTGCAGCCGTGGAGGATGGCGTTGTGGCCCACGGTGACGTCGTTGCCCAGAACGCAGTCGTAGCCGGGGCTGACGTGGATGGTCACGTTGTCCTGGATGTTGGTGCGATCGCCAATGCGGATGGCCTGGCCGCAGTCGCCCCGCAGCTGGGAGCCTCCGAACACGCTGGACTGCGCCCCCAGCTCCACGGTGCCCATGATTCCCGCGGCGGGGGACAGGCAGCAGGTGGGATGGGCAGACACGTTGTGGTAGCGGCTGGGCATGGTGATCCTTTCGAAGCGGGAGTGATTGGCGGCTGACGTGCGGTGCGGCTCCTGTAGCTGGCGTGCAGGCGCGCAGGCGCGCGGGCGAACGGGTGCCCTCGGTCAAGAGGCACTGCATCATCGAGCGGCCTATTGTAGTCGAATGAGTTTATAATAAAGTGCGTTGCATTAAAAATATACCGAAAGGACTTCTATGTCTGTTCGAGAGATGATCAGCCCCGAGGAGGCCCGCGAGCTCGTTCTGAGCGTGGTGGAGCCCCTGGAATCCGAAGAGGTGCCCCTGCTTGAGGCCGTCGGCCGCATTGCCGCCGAGCCCGTGGTCAGCGACATCGACGTGACCGCATTCGACAACTCCGCCATGGACGGCTTTGCCGTGCGCGCCGCTCAGCTGGAGAACGCCTCCGAGGACGCCCCCGTCGAGCTGGACGTCATCGCCGAGGTGGCAGCCGGTGATTTCTTCGAGGGCGAAATCGCCGATGGCCAGTGCGTCCGCATCATGACCGGAGCCGCGGTGCCGGCAGCTGCCGACTCCGTGGTCAAGTACGAGATCGTTGGCGTGGTGTCCGGCGACGGTCGCGAGGGCAGCCGTGTGAGCTTCACCGCCCCGGTCAAGCTGGGCAACAACGTCCGCAAGGCCGGTGAGGAGGCCCAGAAGGGTCAGGCCATCATCGGCGCCGGCGAGCTGATCACCACCGCCGGCGTGGGCTTCATGGCCAGCTGCGGCGCAACCACCGTCAAGGTGCATCGTCGCCCGACGGTGGGCATCATCGCCACCGGCAGCGAGCTGGTCGACCCCACCGAGTACCCGACCCAGGGCAAGATCCGCAACTCCAACAGCTATGCCATGGCTGCCTGCGCCCAGGCTGCCGGCGCCGTTCCCACGGTGCTCCCCATCTGCAAGGACACCCTTGAGGACCTGAAGGCTGCCGTGAAGGACGCCGTCCAGAAGTTCGACTTCGTGATCACCACCGGCGGCGCCGCCAACGGCGACTACGACTTCATCAAGCCCGTGGTCGACGAGCTGGGCGATCTCATGATGACCACCGTGAACATGCGCCCGGGCAAGGCCCAGACCTTCGGCCTGGTGGACGGCACGCCGGTGTTCGGCCTGCCGGGCAACCCGTCCGCCGCCTACTGCGGCTTCGAGCTGCTGATCCGCGCCGCCCTGCGCAAGATGCAGGGCTACCGCACCTTTGCTCGCACCAGCGTCATGGCCCACTTGACCCAGGACGTGCGCAAGAAGGATCCTCGTCGCATCTACCTGCGCGCCATCCTGACCAAGGACGAGCAGGGCGAATATCGGGTCACTCCCGACCGCAACCAGGGTTCCGGCAGCTTCGGCGTGATCCAGCGCAGCACCTGCCTGTGCATCATGCCCGAGGGCCTGGAGTCCAAGAAGGAAGGCGACCTGGTGGAGTGCGTCATCCTGGACATCTCCGAGGACATTGTTATCTAGCGGCGCTTTCGCCCTATTGATCGAAAGCAGAAAGAAGGACCACATGTCTGAACAGAAGCTGACCTTTGCCATCATCACCTGCTCCGATACCCGCTCCATGAAGGAGGACACCGCCGGTGCCGCACTGGAGGAGCTCATTGCCGAAAACGGCTGGGAGTGCGCAAGCCACGTGGTGGTGAAGGACGAAATGGAGCAGATCAGCGCCGAGATCGTGCGTGCCGCCGACGAGCTGCAGGTGGATATCTGCCTGACCTGCGGCGGCAGCGGCCTGAGCCTGCGCGACGTGACCCCCGAGGCTACTGCGGCCGTGTGCGACCGCAACGTGCCGGGCATTGCCGAGGCCATGCGCTACCACAGCCTGCAGATCACCCCGTACGCCATGCTGTCCCGCGCCGTGTGCATGCAGCGCGGCCGTTGCATCGTGATCAACCTGCCGGGCTCCAAGAAGGCTGCCATGGAAAACTGGGAGGGCATTGTGAAGGCCCTGCCCCATGCTGCCAAGATGATGGGCGGCGGCGGCCACTAGGCACTGCGGGTGCGCCGCCTGGGGGCCCGTGGCCCGCGGCGGTTGCCCTGTAACAAGCCTGACAACTGAAAGGGGGTATACTTACCCCTGACTTTCGAAACCGATGGACCCGGCCTGCGAAGGGCGGGTCCTGTTACTTTGCTCGGGGAGGAATTCGCGTGAGCGACATCAGGAACACCTTCGGCTACGCCACCAGCCGCAAGCAGGAGGGTATTTTCCAGTACACACGGCAGGACGAAGGGGAAGGTGTTTCCTTCGACCCTGACAAGCTGGCGCTGATTCCCGAAAAGGACCGTCGCTGGGCCTGGACCGAGGTGGACCTGAATGCCATCCGCCACAACGTCGCCGCGGTGCGCCGGGAGGTCGGCTCCGGCCGTCGTCTGCTGGCCGTGGTGAAGGCGGACGCCTACGGCCACGGTGCCGTGAAGGTGGCCAAGACCGCCCTGAACACCGGTGCCGATTACCTGGCCGTGGCCACCGTGAACGAGGGCATCCAGCTGCGCGAGGGCCTGGTCAACGCGCCCATCCTGATTCTGGCCGAGCCGCCGGCAAGCTCTATCCCGCTGCTGCTGGCCTACAAGATCATGCCCAGCGTGTACACGGCCGAGTTCGCCATCCAGTACGCGGAGGCCGCGGACTCCTACGGCCTGCGGGCGCCGTTCCACCTGGCCGTCAACACCGGTATGAACCGCATTGGCGTGCGCTACGACGAGGTGCTGACCTTCATGCGCCAGGTGGGCTTCCACCGTGCGCTGGACCTGCAGGGCGTTTTCACCCACTTCGCCACCGCCGACTGCCCGGAGAACATGGATTTCATCCGCCAGTGCCACCGCTTCCAGGAGGCCGTTGACTCCCTGCGGGCGGCGGGCATTGACCCGGGCCTGGTGCACTGCGCCAACTCTGCGGCCAGCATCCGCTATCCGGACACCCGCTTCGACATGGTCCGCATGGGCATTGTCATGTACGGCTACCATCCCTGCCCGGAAACCCGCAAGATCGATCTGCGTCCGGCCATGAGCGTGCATGCGCGCATCACCGACGTGCGCCCGCTGCCCATGAGCGAAGGCGTGGGCTACGGCCTGCATTACCGCAGCCGCGGCAGCGTGAAGACCTTCACCATTCCCGTGGGCTACGCGGACGGCTACATGCGCTGCCTGTCCGGCAAGACCGACGTGCTCTACAACGGCAAGCGCCTGCGTCAGGTGGGCAACATCTGCATGGACCAGGCCATGGTCGAGGTTGACATGCGCACCATCGGCCTGCGTGAGAAGCTGGATCCCCAGGTCGGCGACGAGGTCGTGGTCATGGGCCGTCAGGGCGACCAGCAGATCACCGCCACGGAGCTGGCGCGCATTGCCGGGACCATCGAGTACGAGGTGTGCATTGGCTTTGCCCATCGCATGCCCCGGATCTATGTCTAGGCCGGCCGTTCCCCTGGAGCAGATCCGCGCCCAGGTGGAAGCATGCACCAAGTGCCCGCTGGCGGACGGCCGCACCCAGACCGTGTTCGGGGACGGCGATCCTCACGCGCGGGTTCTGATAGTGGGCGAAGCTCCCGGCAAGAAGGAAGACGAGCTGGGTGTGCCCTTCGTGGGCGCGGCGGGCAAGTACCTGAACCAGCTGCTGGAGCTGGCGGGCCTGAAGCGCGAGGACGTGTTCATTGCCAACGTCCTGAAGTGCCGCCCGCCCAGCAACCGCGACCCGCGTCCGGAGGAGATCCAGATGTGCTCGGACTTCCTGCGGGCCCAGACCCGGGCCATTGACCCGGAGTTCATAGTGACCCTGGGCAACTTCGCCACCAAGTTCATCCTGCGCACGGACGTGGGCATCACCAACCTGCACGGCACCCTGCAGCAGGCGGGGCGCTTCAAGGTGTTCCCGATCTTCCACCCCGCCGCGGCGCTGTACGACCCTAAGAAGCGCAATGCCCTGGCGGCCGACTTCACGACCCTGGGCCAGCTGCTGGAGGCGGCGGCCAAGGAACGTGCGGCGCAAGGGGAAGAAAATGCCGACGGGAAGGACGCCGAGCCTGAGGCGGCCGACGAGGCCGCGACTTCGATTTCGCCCGACGACGTTGCCGCCGACGCAGAGCAGGAGTAGCCGTGTTCGACCCCATTGCCTACATCAACGAGCCTCGCTGGCAGAAGGTCAGCCTGGGGCTTGACCGCACGCGTCTGCTGCTGGACCTGATCGGTCGGCCCCAGAATCAGCTCCGCTTCGTCCACGTGGCAGGAACCAACGGCAAGGGCTCCATGTGCAGCGTCCTGGCCAGCGTGCTGCAGGCCGCCGGGTACCGCACCGGCCTGTTTACGAGCCCGTACCTGATCACCTTCGAGGAGCGCATCCGCGTGGACGGGGCCAACATTGCCCTGGACGACCTGCGGGACGTGACCCTGGTGGTGCGCGATGCCGCGGCCCAGGTCCAGGAGCAGCTGGGGGAGCACCCGACCGAGTTCGAGCTCATGACCGCCGTGGCGCTGCTGCACTTTGCCCGCAGCCGCTGCGATGTGGTGGTGCTGGAGGTGGGCCTGGGCGGGCGCCTGGACTCCACCAACGTCATCGAGTCGCCGGAGGTCTGCGTGATCGCCCGCATGGGCCTGGACCACACGGCGGTGCTGGGCACCACGTTGGAGCAGGTGGCGGCCGAAAAGGCCGGCATCATCAAGCCCGGCTGCCCGGTGGTCAGCTGGCCTCAGGAGGAGCCGGCCATGGCCGTGGTACGGCAGCGTTGCGCCGAGCTGGGCTGCGACCTGCGGATTCCCGACTTTGCGCAGCTGACGGTGGAGCTGGTGGGGCAGGGCGTCAGGCCCTTCGCCTACGGCGACTTCGGCCCCTTGGAGCTGCAGCTGCTGGGCTCCTACCAGCCCTACAACGCGGCCTTGGCGCTGGAGGCCGTGGCGGCCCTGCGGGAGCGGGGCTGGGACGTGCCCGACGACGCCGTGTGCGCCGGCGTGGCGGCCACCCAGTGGCCCGGGCGCTTCCAGGTGGTGGCCCAGGAGCCGGTGTTCGTGGTGGACGGCGGCCACAACCCGCAGGGCGCCCAGGCGCTGGCCGACTCCCTGACGGACGTGTTCCCGGGGCGCAAGCCGGTGCTGCTCATGGGCGTGCTGGCCGACAAGGACTACCTGAGCATGCTGCGCACGGTGCTGCCCCTGGCCGACAGCCTGGTGGCCTACACGCCGCCGAGCCCCCGTGCCCTTGCGGCCCAGGACCTGGTGGCGGCAGTGCAGCAGGTCAGCTGCGAGCTGTGCTCAAACGACCACGACGGATCCGCCATCACCCAGTGCAACGCGGTGCCGGCCTGCGCCTGCGCCAGCGTGCCGGAGGCGGTGCAGCGGGCCCGCCAGCTTGCCGGGCCGGAGGGCCTGGTGGTGGCCTTCGGCAGCCTGTACTCCATCGCCGACATCATGGCGGCCCTGGGGTAGGGGACGCGCAGCGGCGCTTTCGCCCAAAACGGGGTTTGTGATGATTTGGCGAAAGGCGGCGCGTTCGTGTACAATTAGCAAGTTCGATATTTCTGAGTATCTCGAATGGGCTTGGGCGGCGCCAAGTTCCGAACCTGGTCAGGTCCGGGAGGAAGCAGCCATAAGGGACCGCTGACGAGCGCCCACGCCTATTCGGGATACTTTTGTATATAGGCGGCTTTCGGCCGTGTTGCGCGTGCCGAGCCGGGAGGCTGGTATGGATTTCGTAAACTTCATTCTGGGGCTGCTCAAGGACCCGCGCGCCGCCATTGCCGGCTGGATCATCGCGCTGGGCCCGGTGTGGGTGTACACCCCGCTGTTCCTGATCGTGTTCATCGAGACCGGTCTGGTCTTCTTCCCGTTCCTCCCCGGCGACTCCCTGCTGTTCGCAGCCGGCGTGTTCAGCGCTGACGGCGGCGGCCTGAACCTGTTCGTCACCCTGGCGGTGTTCTACGTGGCCGCCATCCTGGGCAACACCAGCAACTACTGGATAGCCCGCTTCTTCGGCTCCCGCATCATCGACTCCGGCAAGGTGAAGGCCCTGACCCCGGAGCGCATGGCCAAGCTGGATGACTTCTTCGAGCGGTTCGGCGGCCTGACCATCGTCATCACCCGCTTCATGCCGTTCTTCCGCACCTTCGCCCCCTTCATTGCGGGCACGGGTCACATGAACTTCGGCAAGTTCACCCTGTTCAACGCCGTGGGCGGCATTGCGTGGGTGAGCCTGTTCGTGCTGGTGGGCTACTTCTTCGGCGGCGTGCCCTTCGTCCAGGACCACTTCGAGGTGATCGTGCTGGGCATTGTGGCCGTTTCCGTGGCGCCCGCCGTGATCGGTGCGGTCAAGACCATGATGGCCGGCCGCAAGGGAGGCGCCAAGCGGGGCAAGCACGCACGGTAGGATTGCGGAAAAGGGGCGAAACAGCCGTCGGTCACGTGGTGACCGAACGGGGCTTTCGTCCGAACGAAGCGGATTCGCGGAAGGTTTGGGAAGCACATGGCAGAGGCTTTGTACAGGAAGTATAGGCCCCAGGTCTTTGCGGACATGGTGGGCCAGGAGCACATCGAGCGCACGCTGCGCAACGCCATCGAGCAGAACAAGCTGAGCCACGCCTACCTGTTCTGCGGCCCCCGCGGTACCGGCAAGACCACCACCGCCCGCCTGCTGGCCAAGGCGCTGCTGTGCCAGAACGCGCCCACGCCCGAGCCCGACGGCACCTGCGAGGACTGCGAGCTGGTGGCTCGCGGCGAGCATCCCGACGTCTACGAGCTGGACGCCGCAAGCCGCACCGGCGTGGAAAACGTGCGCGAGGAAATCATCAATCGCGTGCAGTTCGCGCCCACCCGCGGCAGCCGCAAGATCTACATCATCGACGAGGTCCACATGCTGTCCCTGGCGGCGTTCAACGCGCTGCTGAAGACGCTGGAGGAGCCGCCCAACCACGTGCTGTTCATCCTGTGCACCACCGACCCCCAGAAGGTGCCGGAGACCATCCACTCCCGCTGCCAGCGGTTCGACTTCCGCAGCATCGGCTCGGATTCCCTGGTGGCGCGCCTGGGTGCGGTCTGCACCGCCGAGGGCGTGCCCTTCGAAGGCCAGGCCCTGGAGCTGATCGCGCATCGGGCCGAAGGCGGCATGCGTAACGCCCTGACCGCTCTGGAGCAGCTGATCACCTTCGGCGGCGGCAACGTGACGCTGGCCGCGGCGGAGGAGATGCTGGGTTCCCTGAGCACCTCCGACATGGCCGAGATCATGGCCGCCCTGGGCAAGCGCGACGCGGCGGCCTGCTTTGCCTGGACCGCCCGGTTCGTGGAGACAGGCGCGGACCTTTCCCGCTTTGCCCGGGACATGGCCGAGCATGCCCGCAACCTGTACGTTCTTTCCTTGGCGGGCGAAAACGCCCCCATTGAGGTCAGCGAGGCCACTCGCAAGGAGATGGTGGCAGAGCTGCAGTGGTTCGGTTCCGACCGCCTGGCCCGCATGCTGGGCGTGCTGGGGGACTTGATCGCGGAGCTGAAGACCTCCGTGAACCAGCGGCTTTCCTTCGAGATCGCCTGCACCCGCCTGGTGCGCCCGGAGTCGGATCTGACGCTGGAGGCGCTGGCGGAGCGCATCGAGGCGCTGGAGCGCGGCGCGGCGGCCCTGCCGGCGGCGGGCGTTGCGGCGGGTGCTGCGGTGGCGGCTCAGCCGGTGCAGGCCGCGGCCCAGCCGGCGGCGCAGGTGGCGCAGCCGCAGCCCGCGCAGCAGCAGGCGGTGGCGCAGCAGGTTCAGCCCGTGCGGCAGCCCGCGGCCCAGGCTCAGCAGCCCGTGCGGCAGCAGTACGCCCAGGCCGCGCAGCCTCAGCCGCAGCAGGTCCAGCAGTACCAGCAGCCCGCCCAGGTGCAGCAGCCCGTTGTCCAGGCCCAGCCCGCCGCCCAGGCTCAGCCACAGGTGCAGGCTCAGGCCCAACCGGCGGTTTCGCCCGCTAGCTCCGCTCCCGCGGCCGCGGGATCTGCAGACCCCGCACTGCTGCAGCGCCTGAGCAACCCGGCCAGCCTGCAGCGCGCGTGGCAGGCGGTCATCAACAACCTGAAGCGCAGCAAGCAGGCCTACGCCGTGCTGTTCATGAACACCCGCGCTGGCCTGGGGGCCGGCGGCGTGCTGCGCATCGAGTTCCCCGCGGGCAGCAACTTCGCCTTCAATACCGTGCGCAAGCCGGAGGTGGGCGCGTACCTGACCGACGCCATTCGCCAGGCCCTTGGTGCCGACATGCCCTTCGACATCGTCATGGCCGGCGGGGGAGCGGCGGCTCAGCCCGTAGCACAGCAGCAAGCTGCCCAGCAGCCGGCGGCTCAGAGCGGCATGCCGGATGCGGCGGCGCGTGCTCGCGCCCAGATCCAGCAGCAGACCCAGCAGGAGCAGGCCCGCGCCCAGGCAGCGGCCCAAGCGCAGCAGCAGGAGGCCCAGCGTCGGGCCCAGGCCCAGGCTGCGGCCCAGCAGCAGGCAGCCCAGGCTCAGGTCGCGGCCCAGCCCGCCCAGCGGAATCCGCAGGACGTGCCGCCCTGGGAGGACGCGCCGGCCCAGGCAGCCCAGCCCGCGGCCGCTCAGCCGGCGGCCCAGTCCGCAGCGGCGCCTTCGCCCTACGACGATCAGGTCCCGCTGGACGCCTACGATGCCGTGCCCTACGACGAGGTCCCCTACGATGACGACGACGGCTGGAGCCCGCCCCCTTTTGATGAGGCGGTCCCGTCGGCAGCCGGTGCGGGGGACGCGGCAGGGTCAGATGGCGCGGAGGGCGCTGGCGCGACGGCGGTTTCGTCCCCTGAATCCGTACCCAGCGGACCCGCGGAGGACCCGGCCGAATGGCAGGCAGCCCTGTGCCAGGTCTTCGGCCCGCTGCAGTTCACGCAGCAGTAGCGCGGTTATGCAGTACAATTAGCAGTCACGCCCGCGGGCGGACCTAAGGAATCAGCGCCGGGCGCGACCCGGCTTACAGCAAGGAGGAAGAAAATGGCAAAGCGCGGTGGTTTCATTCCCGGCGGCGGCAACATGAACAACCTGATGAAGCAGGCTCAGAAGATGCAGCGAGAGATGCTCGCAGCTCAGGAGGAAGCCAAGTCCATGGAGTTCGAGGCATCTGCTGGCGGCGGCATGGTCAAGGCAGTGGTTACGGGCGAAAACGTGGTGAAGAGCCTGGTCATCGACCCGTCTGCTGTGGATCCGGAGGACGTTGACATCCTGCAGGACATGATCGTGGCCGCGGTCAACGAGGGCCTGCGCTCCGCTCAGGAGGCGACCAACCAGCGCATGGGCGCCATCACAGGCGGCATGAACCTGCCGTTCTAATGCTTGCGGCACCTTCCATCCAGAAGCTCCTGGACGAGCTGGAACGACTTCCCGGCGTGGGCCCCAAGTCGGCCCAGCGCATTGCGTACTGGATCCTGAACACGGACCGGGCCACGGCGCTGCGCCTTGCCCAGGCCATTGCCGAGGTCAAGGACACGGTGCGCTTCTGCAGCCGATGCAACAACTACGCCCAGGACGACTTGTGCGACATTTGCGCCAGCCCCAGCCGCAACCAGGGCATGATCTGCGTGGTCAGCGAGCCGCGGGACATCCCGCCTATCGAGCGGACCGCCGTGTTCGACGGCGTGTACCATGTGCTCGGCGGCGCGCTGGCTCCCATGGACGGCGTGGGGCCGGATGACCTGCACATCGCGGATCTGATGCAGCGACTGGCATCGACCCAGGTGGAGGAGGTGGTCTTGGCCACCAACCCCAACGTGGAGGGCGAGACCACCGCCGCCTATCTGGCGCGCCTGATCAAGCCCCTGGGGGTGACCGTCACGCGCTTGGCCAGCGGCCTGCCCGTTGGCGGCGACCTGGAGTTCGCCGACGAGGTGACCCTGGGTCGTGCCCTGGAGGCCCGTCGCCCGCTGTAGCTGCGCGGTTGACGTTATGCCTGGTGGGCGCTGCGCCAGGTCGGCGTTGCGTGGCTGACGCTGCAATTTGTGGAAATTTTCTATTGCCACAACGGTGTGCTGCGGTTATTATTAGCAACGGTTAATTCACCGACACCTGGCAAAAGCCAACGATCCTGTTTTTGGAGGGGACAGAATCATGGGCTTTCGCCACGGATATAGAGCCCGTGTCCGCGAGGACGCGGGCTTTTTTGTTGCGCTGCTTCGCCGGTCCGCGCACGGCGTGCCTGATGGGGCGAGCGGAGGGTTATAGGCAAAAAAGTGTGTCCGCCAGGGGCTACCAGTGCAGGTCCGTCCA
>JAUNCQ010000075.1 GCA_030526515.1 Coriobacteriia bacterium | reverse complement strand
AGTTCACGACCACCTGATACTTGTCAGGGATGCCGTCGCCGGGCTTGTCGCCGTCGCCGTCGCTTTCGCCCGAACCATCCTCATTGCCGCCGGGATTACCGTTGGGCCGGCCCTTCTGGAGGTTCTGCCACTTCAGGTACAGGTAGCCGTCGTTGGCGGGATCATCGGTCTTCGTGGGATCGTCCCAGTCGAAGAAGTCGCCGTAGCCGTTGAGCAGGTCCAGCAGGTTCTGGGACCGGATCTGGTCCGTGCTCAACGACGTGCCGGCGTTGCTGGCCTGGACGGAATCGCCGTAGGCCCGGGCCGCGTCGCCGGACAGGACGTCATGGGAGAAGTTGTGGGCCAGGGTCTGGCCGGCGTTGGAGGCGTTGCCCAGGGTGCCGCCGACCTGGGAGCCGCTGACCTTGCCCTTGTTGTAGGTCGCGGACAGGGTGCCGCCCTGGGAGCCGAAGTAGCCGGCAATGCCGCCGGCGTTCTTGCTGCCGCTGACCTGGCCGTCGTTGTAGCAGCTGGTCAGGGACGTGGACATGCCGCCCAGGTAGCCGGCAATGCCGCCGATGGACTGCATGTAGTTGGAGGAGACCTTGCCCGAGTTGAAGCACTCGGCAATGGTGAAGGAGCCGTATTCGCCCGTGGTGGAGCCGATCACGCCGCCCACGCCATAGCTGGCGTCGGTCTGGTTGCTCTTGCCGAAGGTGACCTGGGAGGTGACGTTTCCGGTGTTGGCGCACTGGACCACGGTGGCGGAGCCCGTGGTGCCCAGGAAGCCGAACACGCCGCCGACCTTGGCGCCATGGCCGGACACCGTGCCCTTGTTCACCAGGTTCCTATACGTGTTGTGGGAGTCCTGCGTGGTCATGGCATAGCCCACCACGCCGCCGGCACGGCCGTTGTAGTCATCTTCGGCCGTCACGTCCACGTCGCACACTATGTCTTCCAGGTTCGTGTTGGAGCACACCGCCACCACGCCCGCCACGTCAACGGTGCCCTTGACGGTGCCGGTCAGGGTGAAGTTCCTGATGGTAGCGTCCCTGGTCCCGCCGAACAGGGCGACCTCGTACATGTCGCAGTCCACCCGCAGGTTCTTCAGGATGTGGCCCTGGCCGTCAAAGGTTCCCTGGAACAGCGCGCTGCCATGGGCGCTGTGGCCTATGGGCAGCCAGCTCTTGCCGCCGGTCACGGAGGAAAGGTCCATGTCCCGGCCGATCTTGACGGTCTTGCCCCGGAAGGTCTTGCCCTCCAGCGTGACCAGCTGGGCCAGGCCCGCCAGCTCGTTGGCGGAATCAAGGGTGAAGGTGGTCTTGGAGTCGTCGTACCAGGAGGTATCGCCGCCGCTGTAGCAGCTGCTCAGGGCCGCATGGGCGGCAGCCGGCACGGCGAGCAGCAGACAGCAGGCAAGGAGCACCGCAAGGCCAAGGGCCTCTGCCGCTCGATATGCCATATTTGCGCGCACGCCGCCTCCCCTGTTTCAGGCTCATCTGCCGTCCCGAAAAGCGAAGTTGTACTTAAATGCGCATATTCGCGACCCTACATATAATAGGTTCAAGATATTCGGAAATATAGATAATTCAGTATGCAAATAAATACCGAATTGATATCCCCCCGATGAGGGGCGCGACGCTTTCGCCCCCTGCTCTTCCTAGACGTAGAACAGCATGTTGTTGTAGGAGGGCACCGGCCAGTAGTCGCGGCTGGTGATGATCTCCATCTGGTCGATGCTGTTGCGCAGCACCTCCATGGCCGGGACCACCACGTGGGCGTAGTAGTCGGCGCGCTCCTGCAGGTCAGCGATGCCTTCCGCGTGCAGGTGCTTGTCGTGCAGGTCGTAGATAGCAGCGTCCACCGCATCGATGCCCGGCAGCAGCTTGTCCAGCAGGCGCTCGTGGGCCGTGCAGGCGGCGTTCGGGCGCACCTTGCGGTAGGTCTCCAGGTGCTCGGCGGTCTGGCCGGCGAACTTGGCGATGGCCGGCAGGTAGGTGCGACGGGCCATGCGCTTCATGACGCGGCACTCGATGTTCAGCAGCTTGCAGTACTTTTCCAGCTTGATCTCATAACGGGAGCGGACCTCGGTTTCCGTCAGGATGCCGAACTCCTCGAACAGGGCAATGCTCTTGGGGTCCACGAAGCAGGGCAGCGCGTCGGCGGTGTTCTTGTTGTTGGCCAGGCCGCGACGGGCGGCTTCGGCCTCCCACTCCTCGGAGTAGCCGTCGCCGTTGAAGATGATGCGCTTGTGGTCGCGCAGGGTCTGCTTCAGGTAGGCCACCGCGTCCTCGCGGAAGTTCTGGGTGCCCTCCATGGCGTCCACGAAGCCCTTCAGGCTCTTGGCCACGGCGGTGTTCAGGATCACGTTGCAGTCCGCCAGGTTCACGTTGGAGCCGGGCATGCGGAACTCGAACTTGTTGCCCGTGAAGGCAAAGGGGCTGGTGCGGTTGCGGTCGGTGTTGTCCTTGGGGAACTTGGGCAGGACCTCCACGCCCAGGTCCAGGGGGATCTTCTGGGCACCGGCGTAGTCCTGGTCGTCCACCAGGGCATCCACGATAGCACCCAGCTCGTCGCCCAGGAAGATGCTGATGATGGCCGGCGGGGCCTCGTTGGCACCCAGGCGATGGTCGTTGCCGGCGCTGGCCACGCTCATGCGCAGCAGCTCCTGGTATTCGTCCACAGCCTCGATCACAGCAGTCAGGATCACCAGGAAGCGCAGGTTGTCCATGGGATGGTCGCCCGGGTCCAGCAGGTTCTTGTTGCCGGCTGAAACCGCCCAGTTGTTGTGCTTGCCGGAGCCGTTGATTCCTTCGAAGGGCTTCTCATGCAGCAGGCAGGCCAGGCCGTACTTGCCGGCCAGCAGGCGCATCTTCTCCATGGTCAGGAGGTTTTCGTCCACCGCACGGTTAGCCGTGGTGTAGATGGGAGCCAGCTCATGTTGGGCCGGCGCCACCTCGTTGTGCTTGGTCTTGGCGGAAATGCCCAGGGCCCACAGCTCGTCGTCCAGCTCCTTCATGAAGTTGTTGACGGTGGGGCGAATGGCGCCGAAGTAGTGTTCCTCCAGCTCCTGGCCCTTGCAGGGGCTGAAGCCGAACAGAGTGCGGCCGGTCAGGACCAGGTCCTCACGGGCGGCGTAGTCGGACTCGGGAATCAGGAAGAACTCCTGCTCCGCGCCGATGGTGGTGGTCACCTTGCAGGGCTCTTCGCCGAACAGGGCCAGCATGCGGTTGATCTGGGTGCTCAGCGCGGTCATGGAGCGCAGCAGCGGGGTCTTCTTGTCCAGCGCCTCGCCGGTGTAGGAGGCAAAGGCCGTGGGGATGCACAGGACCTCGTCCTTGATGAAGGCGTAGCTGGTGGGGTCCCAGGCGGTGTAGCCGCGGGCCTCGAAGGTGGCGCGCAGGCCGCCGTTGGGGAAGCTGGAGGCGTCGGGCTCACCCTGGATGAGCTCCTTGCCGCTGAAGGTCATGATGGCGGTGCCGTCCCCCACCGGGTCAAGGAAGCTGTCGTGCTTTTCGGAGGTCACGCCGGACAGGGGCTGGAACCAATGGGAGTAGTGGGTGGCGCCCAGCTCCATGGCCCATTCCTTCATGGCGTGGGCCACCACGTTGGCCACGTCCAGGTTCAGGGGGGCGTCTTCCTTGATGGTCTTCATGAGTGCCTTGTAGGTGTCCTTCGGCAGGCGCTCCTTCATGACGTGCTCGTTGAAGACCTTCGATCCGTAGATCTCGGAAACGTTCGACATACCCGTTTCTCCTCACTTCGCTTGACGGGGTCAGCTTCGATTTCGCCCTGATGGGCCCAGGCTCGGGGCCACGGCGCCGCCAGGGTCGGTACTTTTATCCGAACAAGATAGCACGGGCCGCGCCCCTCCCCTGCCGTGGCAGCCGCGCAACCTGCCAAAGGCGCAATGTTTTGCCCTTTTTGGGACGAAACAGCCGCTGCCCTCCCCGGAACACGCAGGTCGAACCCGTATAATCGCACCATTACGCAAAATCGCGCAGCGGCGGGGATGCCGCGGGAAAGGAGATGCCGTGAAGCTGCTTGAAGAGCGCATCCAGAAGGATGGCGAGGTCAAGTCAGAAGGCGTCCTGAAGGTGGGCCTGTTCCTGAACCACCAGATGGACATTGAGCTGCTGGACCAGATGGGCGCCGAATGGGCCCGCCTGTTCGCCGACAAGCCCATCAACAAGATCCTGACCATCGAAGCCTCCGGCATCGGCATTGCCTGCATGGCCGCCCGCCACTTCGGCAACGTGCCCGTGGTGTTCGCCAAGAAGGCCAAGAGCATCAACCTCACCGGCGACCAGTACCAGACCCGCGTGCAGTCCTTCACCCACGGCAAGGTCTTCGACGTGATCGTGGAGAAGCGCCTGATCACCCCCGACGACCACGTGCTGATCATCGACGACTTCATGGCCATGGGCGCCGCCATGAACGGCCTGCTGGACATCTGCGAGGGCGCCGGCTGCACCGTCGAGGGCATTGGCATTGCCGTGGAGAAGGGCTTCCAGCCCGGCGGCAAGGCCCTGCGCGAGCGCGGCTACCATGTGGAGAGCCTGGCCATCGTGGAGTCCATGGACCCGGAGAACGGCCAGATCACGTTCCGTCACTAGGTCTTTCGGACGAAAGCCCCGGTCCCGACGCGTGGGGATGCGCGCCGGCCGGCGTCGCGCGGCCTGAGGGCCGGCGGCTTTTTCGCCCCACGGGCATTTTGGTCCCGGGGCCGTTTCGTCCCCAAGGCTTTTGCCATCCAAGGCATTTTCGCCCCCTGTATAAAAAGGAAAGGAATCCCGTTGAAGAAACTGAAGGTAGAGGAGCTGCGCAAGCTCGACGGCGACGTGCCGGTGCTCCAGTCCGTTCCGTACGGCCTGCAGCATATCCTGGCCATGTTCGTGGCCAACCTGGCGCCGGTGTCCATCCTGGCAGGCGTTGCCGGCCTGAGCGGCGCGTCCACGGCGCTGGTCATCCAGTCCGCGCTGCTGATCGCGGGCATTGGCACGCTGATCCAGCTGTTCCCGCTGTTCGGCAAGGTCGGCTCGGGCCTGCCCATTGTCATGGGCTGCTCGTTCACGTTCCTGACGGTCATGATCGGCATTGCCGCCACCAGCGGCTACGGCGCCGTGCTGGGCGCGGTCATTGCCGGCGGCATCATCGAGGGCATCCTGGGCCTGCTGGCCAAGTACTGGCGACGGATCATCAGCCCCATCGTGGCGGCATCGGTGGTCACGGCCATCGGCTTTTCGCTGCTGAGCGTGGGCGCCACGTCCTTCGGCGGCGGCGACGCATCCTCCCCCGAGTTCGGCTCCTGGGTCAACCTGGGACTGGGCGCCGTTTCCCTGAGCACCTGCCTGATCTTCCAGGCGTTCGCCAAGGGCATCTACAAGCAGCTGTCCGTCCTGGCCGGCCTGATCGTGGGCTACCTGGTGGCCGTCGTCCTGGGCATGGTGGATTTTTCCGCCTTCGCCGACCTGAAGCTGTTCGCCCTGCCGGCGTTCGTCTTCTGCGGTGAGGAGTTCGTGCCGGTGTTCGATCCGGGCGCCATCTTCGCCATTGTGCTGATCTTCATGGTGTCCGCCACCGAGACCATCGGCGACACCTCCGCCCTGGCCAACTCTGGCCTGAAGCGCGACGTCACCGACAAGGAGCTTTCCGGCTCCATTGCCTGCGACGGCTTCGTTTCCGCCCTGTCCGGCGTGTTCGGCTGCATTCCCATCACGTCCTTCAGCCAGAACGTTGGCCTGGTGGCCATGACCGGCGTGGTCAACCGCCGCGCTATTGCCACCGGCGCCGTCATCATGATCTGCGCCGCTTTCGTGCCCGCCATCAGCACCTTCTTCTGCACGCTGCCTGACGCCGTGCTGGGCGGCTGCACCATCATGATGTTCGGCAACATCGTGGTGGCCGGCTTCCAGATGATGGGCAAGGCCGGGTTCACCCAGCGCAACATCGTGATTGCCGCGCTGAGCCTGTCCATGGGCCTGGGCTTCACCAGCGTGTCCAGCATCTTCGTGAACTTCCCGGTCCTGTTCCAGGACGTGTTCGCCGCCAACTGCGTGGCCGTGGTGTTCGTGGTGGCCGTGGTGTCCAACCTGGTGCTGCCCAAGGACATGAGCATTGCCGGCAACGAGGGCGACGCGGCTGCAGCCCCGGCTGAGCCCGCCGAGCCCGCAGCGGAGGACGCTGCCTAGTCGGTTTTCGTCCTTAAACGCAACGCGCCCCCTTTCGCCCGCCGAATCAACGGCCGGGAGAAAGGGGGCGCTTCTGCTTGCGGGGTCAGGTGCGGACGCGTTGGGCATCAGGTCGTGCGCTCCCGACTGCACGCGGGCGCATCGCAGTCGGACGTGCGCCCAGGCGCGTGCCTCGTCGGGCTCCAGCGCTAGCCGGCGTACATGACGCCGTCGAGCAGGGGCTTGTCGGAGGTCGTTTCGTAGTTGGGCTCCACGTCGGCTTCGATCCAGTACTTTTCGCCCGACTTCTTTTCCTGGAACTGGACGAACAGGTCGCCGCCGTCGCCGGCGTCATCGACCACCGCCACGGCCTTGGGGGTCAGCAGCGTGCCCTTCTTCAGCAGGGTGGCCTTGGAGTCGTCGTCAGGGTTGGCGTAGCCTTCGATGTCGTAGTTCTGGGTGAAGTACTGGTTGGACTCGGCGGTGTTTTCCTTGCCGTTGGCCAGGTACTCGATGCGGTCGGTCTGGTCGCTGGTGCGAGTCAGCGTGCCGTCGGGGCCGACCTGGTAGTCGAAGGTGAAGCCCAGGCCGTAGCCCAGGATGTAGCTCATCAGGCCATAACGGACGGAGATGACGTCGTCCTTCACGTCCACGGCCGCGCCGCCGCGATGGGTGCCGTAGTCGTCATCCACGAAGTTGATGTAGTCCAGGGCCGGCTTGAAGGCGCCGTCGCGATACACGTACAGGCCGTTGACCACGGGATAGTCGTTGTCCGAGGTGCAGAGCAGCTCCACGAAGGACAGGCCGTTGGCGGTCTTGAGGAACTTGCCGGTTGCGCTGTAGCAGCCGTCGACCTCCTTGGTCAGGCTCAGGGCCTCCTTGCCGTCGACCAGAACGGTCACGCTGGCCAGGGTGCCGTCCTTGGCATCGGCGGTTTCCAGGCGCAGCTTGTTCGCGGTGCCGTCGCCAGTGACGTCGAACTCGTGGTCAGTCGCCGGGGTCAGCTCCTCCAGCACAGGATCGGCCGGCTTCGGGTCGGCGGGCTGCTGGGTGGACTGCTGTTGGGCAGGCGCGTTGCCGCCCTGGCTCGCGGGCTGCTCGGAGGAGCAGGCGCTCAGGCCCAGGGTCGCGGCGCCCAGGCTTGCGGCCAGCAGCACGGCGGGCACGAAGCGAGCAAGGCGGATGGTCGAGGGGTTCGGAGTCGGAATCTTCATGGGAACGCTCCTTTCCGGAGAATTGGGTCCATGGGCACAGCGTACCACGGCCGACGAGCGCGTCTTCGCAGGCAGGCGCGGGATTTTCGCCCTCACGCAACCTCCACAGCTGGCGCGGGCGGGTCGCGCGATGCGGCACCGGAAGCGCGTTGCGCCCTGCCGAGGTCCGCTTGGGGCCCGAGCGTGACCCAGGCGGGGCCTGGGCGCGGCCTGGGCGTGGCCCAAGCGTTCACACTCTGCCCCGGCGAACTGCGCGAACGAATCGGGGGCATTCACACAATGGACGCCTCAAACGTGAGAACGATTTTTCATTCCGACTCTGACCTGGACAAATGTGAGAACGAATCTGGACCGTTCCCACAACGAGCGCCTCTCGAGTGCGAATGCTTTTTCGTTCGCACAGCGATCGAGTCGAATGTATGAACGAATTTCAGGCCGAAAATCCGTTCGTGCAATTTGCCCAACGACTGTGTGAACGAATTGCCCCCTCGAAATCGTTCACACATTGGGGGTCTGAGCCCATTTCGCCCAAATACCCCCGTTGTGTGAACGAGCTGGTCATTCACACAACGATGTCAAAGCATGTGTGAACTAAAAATCGGGGGCAAATTCGTTCACACACGGGCTCATCGCAACGTGTGAACGAAATGCGGAACGGGGGCTGCGGACATATTTTAGGAGCCGGACTTTATGAAGGGGAGTTCGCGATATGCATGACGAAACGACGCGCTGAACGGCACCGCGGCACCAGCGCCAGACCGGGAAAAGGCCAGTTCGGAGGAGGATGAGGGCCGCGGGTGAAGAAAAAGCCCCATAAAGAAGGATGAGCCGGACGATCCCTCATCCGGCTCTGTGTTTCAGACCGATACCTATATTAGACCATATCCATTAGGTGTCAAGCACAATCAGGAAATTTATTGGCATCAGTCTACTAATTTTTGCAGTCCAACACTTTTACACCCGAATCTGGGCGAAACAGCGGGCGAAAGCGCCTGCGAGATGCCAGCGAAAACGCCGCGCGGCGAGGGCTACTCGGCCGCGGCGCCCGCGCCCGCAGCGCCCGCGGCAGCGCCGTCCGCCGCAGCACCCTCGGCATCGCC
>JAUNCQ010000012.1:35163-48087 GCA_030526515.1 Coriobacteriia bacterium | reverse complement strand
GGATCGGGGTCGGGCTGAGGCTCCGGTTCGGGCTCCGGCTCAGGCTCGGGAGCCGGCTTGGGCCCAAGGCTGATGCCGATGGTCACCGTGCTGCCCGGCTTCAGCTTGCCTTCGTTGGGCTCCTGCCAGTAGCACATGCCCTCTTCCTCATCACTGTAGTCGGAAACGCTCTTCACCTTGAAGCCCGCTGCCTCCAGCTTCTGCTTGGCGCTGGACTCGTAGAAGCCCAGGACGCTGGGAACCTCGTTCAGCTCCTGGCCCAGGGACAGCACGTACTCCACGGCAGTGCCCTTGGCAACGGCCTGGCCGGCTGCGGGGCTCTGGCCGCAGACGTGGTTCTTGGCAATCTTGTCCGAGTACTCGGCGGTACCCTTGATGGCGCTCAGACCCAGCTTCTCCAGCTCGGCAACGGCCTGGTCAGCCGTCATGTTCTTCAGGTCGGGGACCTCCACCTGCTCAACGCCGGCGGAAACCACAATGTTGATGGTGCTGCCCTTGTCGCGCTTCAGGCCGCTTTCGGGGTCCTGGCTAATGACCAGGCCTTCCTTCACGGTGTCGCTGGGGCTGGACTCGACCTCGCCGACCTTGAAGCCTGCCTCCACGATCATCTTCTCGGCCTTTTCCTGGGTCATGCCCGTGACCTGCGGAACGGCCACGCCGCCTCCGCCGGTGATCATGGTCATGGCAAAGGCGATCACGGCGATCAGCGCCACCACGGCGCCAATGGCTGCGGCAATCTTGCCCTTGCCCTTCTTGGTGCTGGCGTCGCTTTCGTCATTGTTCAGATAGTTGGTCGTAGCAGTGGTGGGGTTGGTGGGAGTGACCGCGCCCATGGGCATGACCTGCGTGCCGTCGGCCAGGGGCGCGATGGGCGCCACGCCGCCGACCACAGCGGTCTCGGCCGCGCCGAAGGCCAGGGGAGTGGCCACGGGGCGACCAGCCAGGAAGTCCAGCAGCGCCTTGCGCATTTCGCCCGCCGTGGCAAAGCGCTGGGCGGGGTTCTTGCTCATGGCGCACATGATGATGTTCTCCAGCGCCGGGTCGATGGCCGGGTTGACCATGCGCGGCGGCTGGGGCTGCTCGCTGACCTGCTTCAGGGCAACGCTCACGGCGTCCGGGCCGTCGAAGGGCAGATGTCCGGTGGCTGCCTCGTACAGCACCACGCCCAGGGAGTAGATGTCGCTGGACTCGGTGAGCTCCTTGCCCTGAGCCTGCTCCGGGCTGATGTAGTGGGCGGTGCCCAGCACGGTGGAGGTCTGGGTCAGCGCCGCGTTCTTGGCGCGAGCAATGCCGAAGTCCATGACCTTGATGTTGCCGTCGGGCTGCACCATGATGTTCTGCGGCTTGATGTCGCGGTGGATGATGCCGTTTTCGTGCGCCACGGAAAGCGCCTGGCACACCTGGCTGCCGATTTCGGCCACCTTGCGCTGGTTGATGGCACCGCGCTCGATGATGCCCGTTTTCAGGTCAGAGCCGCGAACCAGCTCCATAACGATGTAGTACAGGTCGCCGTCCAGGCCCCAGTCGAAGATGCTCACGATGTACGGGCTGGACAGGCGCGCTGCGGAAGCGGCCTCTTGCTTGAACCGGCGCGTGAAGGTGGCGTCGGATGCGTACTGAGGCAGCATGACCTTGACGGCCACGTTGCGTCCCAGGTTCAGGTCATTGGCCAGGTACACCTCGGCCATGCCTCCCAGCCCAATGCGATCGATAATCTGGTATCGGTCGTTGAGCCTCTTCCCAATCAGTGTTCCGGTCACTTGTGTCTCCCTCTGCGCTGCTGCGTTTATACTGCGGCTAACTAAATTAATTACACTATCTTACAAAATTCCCTGTGCTTCCAAGGCAGCCCTAAATACTTTCTGCGACTTGGATGCAGCGTCCTTGCTCTTTTCCAGCACCAGAGCCACGACCACGTTGGACTTGTCCGAAGGCGCCATGCCCACGAACCAGCTGTCGTCGCCGTTTTCGTGCTCGGCGGTACCGGTCTTGCCTGCCACCTGGATGCCAGGGACGGCCGCGCCGGTGCCGGTGCCGTTCTTGACCACGCCCTCAAGCACCTTGCGGACCCGCTTCGCGGTGTCGGGCGAAACAGCCCGGGTCAGCTTCTTGGCCGAAGCCGCGTAGCTCTGCTGTCCGTCGGCGTTGTGGACGCTGTCCACCAGGTACGGCCTCATGATCACGCCGTCGTTGGCAATGCCGCAGCCCACCAGGGCCATCTGCAGGACGGTTGCCTGCGGGCCGGCGGGGCTGGGGTGCTCGCCCACGGGCTCGCCGGCGGCGGCCCAGGCGGTTTCCCACTCGGTCATTTCCTTCGGGTCCGGCATCAGGCTCTTGGCCAGGGCCAGGTCAAAGTCCGTGGCCTTGTTGAACCCGAAGGTCTGGGCGTAGTCAACCAGCTTCTGGGCTCCCAGCAGGGTGCCCAGCTGGCCGTACACGGTGTTGGACGAAACCTCCGTGGCGCGGGCCACGGTGATCTTGCCGTAGTCCGTCTTCCCGAAGTTGTTCACCGGCGCGTTGCCGATCTTCAGGGAGCCGGGGGCCTTGAAGGTGGTGTCCTCCCGGACCACGTTTTCCTCCAGCGCTGCCGCAAGGGTCAGCATCTTGAAGGTGGAGCCGGGGGCGTACAGCGCCTGGGTGGCGCGGTTGTACAGGGAGCTGTCGTTGGAGCCCTTAGCGGCGGCGTCCAGCAGCTTCTCGTAGTCGGCTGCGTCGTAGGTGGGCGAAGACGCCATTGCCAGCACGGCGCCGGTGGTGGGGTCAACGACCACGCAGGCGCCTGTTTCGCCCTTAAGCGCAGCTTGAGCAGCCTTCTGGGCCTTGGAGTTCAGGGTCAGGGTCACGTTGTTGCCCGTGGTGCCCTTGCCCGTCAGCGAATCGATCACGTCGGACCAGGTGGCAAAGCTCTGGGAGCCTTCCAGCACGTCGTTGCTGGTGGCTTCGATGCCGCTGGTGCCGTAGCGGGTGCTGGCGTAGCCCACCACGTGGGACGCCAGGTTCCCGGACGGATACACGCGCTTGTAGGTGCCGTCGTCCTGCTTCACGCTCTGGGCCAGCGTCACGCCGTCGAAGGTGGAGATGCTTCCTCGCTGGGAGTTCTGCTGGTGGGCGATGGTGTGGTTGTTGTTGGGCATGTTCTGGTATTCGCGGGCGTTGACCACCATGATCATGGTCAGGTTGGCCACCAACAGGGCAAACAGTATGGCGAAAGCAATGCACGTGTTGGTCAGGCGCTTGCCCAGGGACACGCGGCCCAGCACGCTGTTGCTGCTCAGGAAGCCGGTGGTGGACTGGGCGGGCTTGGGCTTTTCGGCGGATTCGTCGCCGCAGCGCAGCAGGAAGCCCACGATCATGAAGCTGGCCAGCAGCGACGAGCCGCCCTGGCTCATGAAGGGCAGGGTCAGGCCGGTCAGCGGGATCAGACGGGTCACGCCGCCCACGATGATGAACGCCTGCAGGACCACGATGGTGGTCAGGCCGGTGGCCATCAGGGAGCTGATGTCGCTCTTGGCGCGGGCTGCGGTCAGGAAGCCGCGGATGGCAAAGCACAGGTACAGCAGCAGCACGCCGGCGGCGCCCAGCAGGCCGATCTCCTCCGCCACGGCGGCGAAGATGAAGTCGCTGGACACGACGGGGATCTGCTCGCACAGGCCGTTGCCGATGCCCACGCCGAACAGGTCGCCGTCAGCCATGCTGAAGATGGCCTGGACCAGCTGGTAGCCGGTGCCGGCGGCGTCGGCGAAGGGGTCCAGCCAGGTGCTGACGCGGACCTGCACGTGGCCGAAGAAGGTGTGCAGCACAATGGCTGCCACGCCGGCCATGCCCAGGGAAACCGCCAGGTACGCCTTGCGGCCGGATGCCACGTACAGCATGAATATGAACACGAAGAAGAAGACCAGCGCGGAGCCCAGGTCCTTTTCCAGGATGACCACGATCATGGCCAGGCCCCACATGAGCAGCAGGGGGACCAGGACGCGGATGTCGGGCAGACGCAGCGGGCCCACCTGCCACGTGAACACGGACAGGAGCTCGCGGTTGCTGGCCAGGTAGCCGCTGAGGAATATGACTATGCAGATCTTGGCGAACTCGCCGGGCTGCATGCTCATGGGGCCGATCTTCAGCCAGATGCGGCTGCCGTACTCCTCATGGCCGATTCCCGGCAGCAGCGGGGAAAGCAGCAGCACCACGCCCAGCAGCATGAGGGTGTACTTGTAGCTGCCCAGCTTGTCCAGCTTGCGCATGAACACCATGACCAGGATCATGCAGGCAATGCCCAGGAACAGCCACATGACCTGGCGCACCGCGTCTTCGGGCGCGGCCAGGCGGGTCACGAAGCACATGCCCGTGCCGGAAAGGGCAAAGGCCAGCGGCAGCAGGGCCGGGTCGGCGTTGGGCGCTAGCTTGCGGGTGGCCAGGTGGGCCACCACGAACGCGGCGAACAGACCCAGGGGCACGCCCAGGTTGGTCAGCCCCAGCTCCTGCCCCTGGTTCAGGGCAAGCAGGGCGAATTCAACAATGATCAACGGCGCAGCTACCAGCAGCAGCACCAGCTCCAACGTGCGCCTGCTCATCAGTCAGCCTTCTCCGCGGACTTCGTGGACTTGGACGCAGCGGCCTTTTCGTCCTTCTTGGACTTGGCCTTCTTGGTGTCGGTGGTCTTGCTGCCCAGCTGGGCATCGTCGCCGCCAGTGGGAGTGCCGTCGGTGTGGACCGCGGCCTCGGCCACGTACTGGTCCAGCAGCTGCTGGGCATGCTCAAGGTTGTCGGCGGAAATGCCGTCGTTGCGCAGACGGTCAGCAGTGGTGGGCGAAAGGGACTTGGTCTTCACGTCCGTCACGTGGTCCACGTGGCTGAACTGGATTCCCGCGAACTCGCCGGGAACGCCCTGGTATATGGCCACCTTGCCGTCTACATCATGCAGGTAGGCGGCGGTGCTGGTCCAGTAGGTCAGCGCGTAGCCGGCCACGCCAATGATGACGGCCAGCAGCGCCAAAATAATGCCCACCATGACCTTGGTCTTGCGGGCAATGCGGCTCACGCGCTGCTCGGCAAATCCGGTCACGTCCACGACCACCACGGTCACGTTGTCGTAGCCGCCGGCGGCCACGGCGTCGTTCACCAGCTGCGCGGCGCAGCGCTGGGGGTCGGTGGCATGGTTCATGACCTGCTCGATCTGGTCGTCCTCCAGCATGGTGGTCAGGCCGTCGGAGCACAGCAGCAGGCGGTCGCCCGTGTGCACGTTGAGCTCGAACAGGTCCGGGCGCGTGTGGGGGTTCGATCCCAGCGCGCGGGTGATGATGGAGCGGTTCGGATGGAACCGTGCTTCCTCGGGGGTGATCTGGCCGGCGTCGATCATGTCGGCCATGAGGCTGTGGTCGCGGGTCAGCTGCTGCAGCTTGCCGTTGTGCAGCAGGTACGCGCGGGAGTCGCCCACCTGGGCAATCACCAGGCGCTCGTCCTCCAGCATGGCGGCGGTCACGGTGGTGCCCATGCCCGCGCGGCCGCGACCCTGCGCGGCAGCGGTGATGATCTCCTGGTTGGCAGATTCCACGGCACGGCCCAGCGCTTCGGCGTTGGGGTGCTTGGGAGCCTGCTCGCTCAGGACCTGGATGGCAATCTCAGAGGCAACTTCGCCCGCTGCATGGCCGCCCATGCCGTCCGCCACGGCGAACAGGGGAGGGGCCACTACCAGGCTGTCCTCGTTGTGGTCGCGGATGCAGCCCACGTGGGTGCGGCTGCCGAAGAAGCTCGTAGCCGAGCGCTTGGCCGCCATTATGCGAACCTCACGCGAATGGCCACGTCGCCCACGTTCACCACGTCGTTGTTGCTGAGCGCGGTGGGCTCCATGACGGGCTTGCCGTTGACCAGGGTGCCGTTCTTGGAACCCAGGTCCTCAATGAACAGGTTCTGGCCCATCAGGCTGAAGCGGGCGTGGCGGCCGGACACGTAGCCGGCGCCGATCACGATGTCTGCGCCGGGGTTGCGGCCCACGATGACGGGGCCGCGGACGGCAATGGACACGCCGCGCAGCTCCTTGGGGCCGCGCTCAACGGACACGGTCCAGGTCTTTTCCTTTTTGCGCTGTCCCTTCACCAGGCCAATGCCGGTCTTCATGATGGCGAACAGGAACAGGTACAGAAGCGCGACCAGCAGCAGCCGGCCCACGAGCAGAATGATGTCGATCAAAGCCGTACCTTCTTTTGGTTATGCCAGGGTAAAGATGAAGTTGGTCAGGCCCAGGGTCACGCGGTCGCCTTCGTTCAGCACGGCGGTGGGCACGATCTGGCCGTTCACCACGGTGCCGTTCTTGGAGCCCAGGTCGGAAATGGTCCACAGGCCCTGGCCGTTCTGGCCGATCTGGGCGTGGCGGCGGCTCGCGTTAATATCGGGGATGACAATGTCGCAGGTTTCGCTACGGCCGGCAATCTGGGTGGCGCCGGTCAGCGCGTAGGTGCGGTTGTTGGTGGTGTCCACCAGGCGTGCGCCGCCCTGGCCGCCGGGCTGGCCCAGCATGACGGTGTTGGCTGCCGCGGCCGGGCTGCCGGCCTGCTGGTAGCTGTCGAAGTCCTTGCTGTTGAAGGTGTACTCGCCGTAGTCGATGGAGCGGTCGATTTCGTCCTCCGGCACGTAGGGCAGCTGGGCCTGGGGTGCGTAGGGATCCGCCGAAGACGGGGCGTAGGGGTCATGCTGCAGGGCGGGGGCGTCCATGCCGTAGCCGGCCGGCGCCTGCGGGACCGGGCCGCCCATGGGCGCGCCGGCGGGAGCGCCGTAGCCGTACTGCTGGGCAGCGCGCTGGGCAATGCCGTAGCGCTGCATCTCCTCCGCGCGCAGCTGGGCGATGATCGGTGCAGCCACGGGCTCGGCGATCACGTCGAACTTGCCATGGCGCAGGCCGTCGTCCACGATGAAGCGCACCAGCGGCTGACCGTCCATGACCAGGCCCTGGTCAGCGGCCTTCGCGGAAAGGAAGGTCTCGATTTCGCCCGCCAGGGTGGGGTAGTAGCCGAACAGGCGCTCGTCGTCGTCCGGGTTCACCAGAACGGTGTACAGGGTGGGTGCATACTGCTTGCCGGCGCCGACCATCTTTTCGCGGCGCATCTGCTTTTCAGCCTTCTTGGCAATCTGGACCGGAGAGATGGGGGCGTCGATCATCTTGTCGGCTGCTCCCTCGAACGTGTCCTCCACCTTGCTCTCAAACCTGGAGAAGAATCCCATGGGTGCTCCTTAGCTAGTACGTTGAATCTGCGTTTTTCGCCTATTTCGCCAATTTACGCTGTCCATATTGCCACAACGGATTCCGCTTGTTGAGGGGTTTCCGAAACCTTAACGGAAACGCCAAAAGTACCCGGCTCCAGCGCGCGGAGGGCACTGCGTCTCTACTTATTAATATGTAGGGCGAAAGAGAGCGTCCGGGCCAAGCGGCCGTTACTTTTGGTGACGGAATTCTTACAACAAATCAACAACGCTGTGATGAGCATGAAAACAGGACCTAGTAAAACCGTAGAATACGAAGCTGACAGTGTAATTTGCGCAAATTGTAAATGGCGCCAAGCGCGGCTCCCCGCTAGAAGGAGACAAACATGTTGATGAAGAGCATGGCCAGGAAGACCATCAGTTGCCTGGCCGCCACGGCATTGACCCTTACAATGCTGCCCGCCGTGGCACTTGCGGCTCCCAGGGACGGGGGCGCCGCTGCCTCCGTGCAGATCGACCAGGTCACGGTCGACGCGACCATGACCTTCGATGGCAATAAGGCCGAGATGGTCGAGTGCCAGGAAGGCGACACCGACGCTTGGGTCAAGATCAATATCTCCCAGGACGGCTACTACTCCTTCCGCATCATGAGCACCATCTTCGACGAGGTTAATCTGTATGACGCCGAGGGCAACCTGCTTCAGGGTTCCCAGCGTCAGAACTTCACCGATGACGGCCTGGATGACCGCTGCTGGGCTCCCCAGGAGTTCAAGGCCGGCGAGTCCTACTATGTGAACGGTCTGTACAAGGGCGACTATCCTTCTTGGCAGGTCTTCAAGATCATTGGCGAGCGCTATGACGCAGCCGACACGACTCAGTGGGCCGAGCGCAGCATCTACGGCGTCATCGGCACCGACGGCAAGTCTGCTCTGACCACCGCCGATTTCAACGATGCCTACTATTTCGCCCAGTTCAATCCCCAGAAGGGCGCCGTTGATAAGATCTACGTCACGGATTCTTCTCTGAGCGTTACGTGGTGGAAGGTCGTTGACGGCGCTAACACCGTGGTTACCCAGCCCGAGGGCACGGGTAAGTTCATCATGGGCGTCAGCTCCGCCAAGGACGGCAGCCCCATTTCCTCCGCGAACTTCACCCTGGTGAACAAGTACAACTTCGGCCTGTATAGCCTTACCGCGGATGACTCCCAGTTCGACGCTACCTATGAGGTGGACGAAACCAACCCCATGACTGTGGATCGCATCCCGAGCCCGACCGTGTTCTTCAACTCCGCCAAGGGCACCTTTGCTTCTCCGGTCATGTCTGACATTCCGGAGCTGACCTCTGATGACTTCGAGTTCAAGGGCTTCTACACCTACACCACGTGGCAGGGCAACGACTCCTACGTGAGCCCCAACGAGCTGGACACCGTGGAGCTGCCCGCTGATCCGCAGCCGGTCCAGGCTGACGCCAACGGCTACTTCTACACTGCTAACACCAAGTACTGCGCTCGCTTCGACGGCAAGGGCGACTACCAGGGCTCCCTGTGGTATCCCTTCAGCCTGAGCAGCAAGAAGGACATCTCCCAGTACGATTTCTCCCTGAAGAAGGACACCTTCTTCGTCAAGGAGGGCCAGAAGCTGGCTGTCAGCGACCTGAGCATCGTTACCGACGCTGACGCCGATATGTACGCAATCGACGGTTGGTGCGATGAGGCTGGCAAGCGCCTGACCTCTGGTCCCTCCGAGCCGGGCACCTACGGCCTGGTGCTGGTGGGCGCTGGCTCCAACGTCGGTGAGGTCACCCTGCCGGTGTACGTTTCCGGTGCTGACGACCTGGCCGCCTACACCGCTACGTGGCTTACCCCCCATGCGGACTCTAATGGCGCATTCCCGACCGTGAGCGTGAAGTCCCTGGACCCGCAGCTGGTCGTTGACTACAGCAACGGCAGCCGTGGCGTCCTGGATTCCTCCAAGTACAAGTTCGCTGGCTGGTTCTACGAGCTCAGCTTCTTTGGCTCCTCCTACATGGTCGAGTGCGACGCAGAGCATGGTGGCGTTGCTGATCCCATGGATCCCGAAAATGGTCCGAGTGCTCCGTATGAGGGCTTCGACGATTTCTTCGATCCGATCTTTACCTACGACTACTTCATGAAGCTCGTCCCTGCTGAGGGCTCCGGCATGGTGGGCGAAAAGTACATCAAGTTCACCCTGGACACTCAGGCACCCGCCTGCTCCGAGGGCTTCGACCATGACTTCGTAGTCGTTCAGAACGACTTCGACTGCACCACTGCAGGCAAGAAGATCTCCATCTGCAAGGACTGTGGCCAGAAGAAGGAAGAGGCTGCCAAGGCCTCCGGCCATGCTTTCGCAGCAGGCAAGACCGTTGATGCCACCTGCACCGAGGCCGGCTACCGCGAGCTCGTTTGCGAGCGTTGCGACGCAACCTCCAAGGAAGAGATCGACCAGGCAGCCGGTCATCAGTACAAGTGCGTGAAGACCGTTGCGGCGACCTGCTCTGCTCAGGGCTACAAGCTGTACCAGTGCACCACCTGCAAGACCACCAAGAAGGGCAGCCTGACTGCCAAGCTGAGCCACAAGTACGGCTCCCTGAAGATCAGCAAGGCTGCCACCGCATCCAAGGCCTGCACCATGTGCAAGCACAAGGTCACCTACACCATCGCCAAGCGCGGCGCTGCCAAGCTGACCGTCAAGGGTGGCAAGAAGCTGGCTGTGAGCTGGGGCAAGACTGGCTACGCAACCAAGTATGTGGTGTACTATAAGGTCAAGGGCGCTAAGTCCTACAAGAAGATCACTACCACCAAGCAGAGCACGACCCTGTCCAAGCTGTCTAAGGGCAAGAAGTACCAGGTGATGGTCGTGGCCTACCGTGGCACTGCCAAGATGGCTACCGGCCCGGTGAACTACTCTGCCAAGATTAAGTAACCAAGGAGTCCATGGGTAACAGACCACATATAGGCAAGACCAAGGCGGTGGCGGTAGCCATCGCCTCGGTCTTGTTTGCGGTCGCTTCTTTCTCCGTCGCAAGCAGCCTGGAAAGCTCCTCTTTCGACCCCTCGCCGTACCAGCGCGAGCCCGAAAACCTGCTGAACAACCAGTCCTTCTCTCTGAACCAGGTCCAGTCTGACGACCAGGCCAACACGGAGCAGGACATGGACCAGACGGAGGAAGCCGAAGATCAGGAAGAGTCCACGCCTGACGTGAGCACGGACAACCGCACCTCGTCCACGGCGTATCGCGTCACGGACCGCAACGACGACTCCTCCCAGAGCATCGTTACCCCCAATGGCGAAGGCACCGACGCTGACGAAGAGGGTACCGGCGGTTCCGACGGCTCCGACCAGGATGTGCCCATCGTCAATCCGGGCGAAGGCGACGGTCCCGAGGTCCCGGGTCCGGGCGAAGGCGACGACCCTGGCGAGGGTCCCGGTCCCGATCAGCCTGGCGATAACCCTTCCGACAATCCGGGCGGCAACGACCCCACGCCCACTCCCGATCCTGATCCGGACGACTCCGACCCGGACCCGGTGCGCGAGCCTACCAAGCTGCCGCCGAACAGCCCCGGCCTGGAAAATTTCGTCCCGATCAAGGACTTCCCTGGTGAAGTGGTTACGAACACGGGCCGCTGGAACCTGTACGTGGAGGAGGGCCTGCCCAGCGACAGCGCCTCCGACATGCTGAGCTTCTACAAGGGCGAGGTCCTGACCGAGGAAAAGCTCCTGCGTCACTTCCTGTTCTACGGCATGTACATCAAGACCAACAGCGGTGCGGGCGCCGTGATCGACTCCGACATGGCGTATCGTCTGACGTCCTTTGGCGAAAACTTCATGGTGGCCTCCTTCCCCGAGGTGGTGCCGGAAGACGCGGACTCCATCACGTTCCGCTTCCGCTTCCGTCCTAACTCCGAGGCGTCCTGGATCACCCAGACGGTCACCTCCCACGTGTACGACTACAAGCTGTGCCTGGAAAACGTTCCTGGCCAGCCTGATTGGAACTACTATCGCGACGAGGGCGACGACCTGACCCTGAACCTGCAGAGCGCCAACAACAGCATCATCTCCATGGGCCTGGCCTCGTCCGATGCCGTCAAGGACCTGTCCACGAAGTACGCTTTCACGGGCTGGTCCGAGTCTGGCAACCTGCCCACGGAAACCCTGTACGAGCGCTACACCCTGACCGAGCCGGGCTTCACCCGCCTGAAGATGATTCCCTACAATGAGCTGGGCGAAAACTTCAAGGGCAAGCTCCATTGGTTCGACGTGACCGAGTCCACGGGCGGATATTTCGTCTACCACACCCGCATTGTTGACTACACCGGCAACGACGCGGTCATGGCTATTCCCCAGGGCGTTCACACAGTGAAGCTGGAGGCCCTGCGCATTGTGCCCACCGTCAGCGTGCCCAACACCGTGGTGTCCATGGACGTGACCTCGGCTGAGGACGGCGTGAGCGGCCTGCGGGTCATCGACGCCTTCAGCGTGGCCGAGGACAACGCCTACTATTCCTCCGACAGCCAGGGCCTGCTCCTGAACAAGGACGGCAACAAGATCCTGTGCATCCCCGCGGGCATGGCTCACGTGGCCATTTCCGACGCGGCGACCGACGTGCACTTCTCCAAGATCAACTTCATCGAGGAGCTGACGTTCTCCTGTCCCGAGCCGCCGGCCATGGACAACATGGAGCACCTGACCAGCTTGCAGCGCGTGACCTGCCCCATGGGCTCTCGCGATGCCTACGTTCAGGCCTTTGACGGCATTCTGGACGAAAGCGCCATCACCGAGCTGGGCTGGGTCCTCAGCGATGTCATGCTTCCGGATGCCCATGACCCCGAGGGCGAGGTCCCGGAGACCGGTGAGCCTGAGGGCGAAGGCGAAGGAGAAGACGGCGAGTCCGTTGATGGCGAGCCCGGCTCCGAATCCGGCGACACTTCCACCTCCGAGCCCGGCGACGCTTCTGGCGAAGGCCCCGGATCCAACTCCAACTCCGACTCCAGCTCCGGCGCTGATTCCGGCTCCGGCACCCCGGAGGGCACGGAGCCCGATCCCGCGCCGCAGCCCGAGCTTGGTTCCGGCAGCGGTTCCGGCCCGGACCCCAATGCCGATCCCAGCGCAGGTTCCAGCCCGACGTCTGACCCCCAGCCCGAGCGCGCCAAGGTCGAGCGCCCGGCTACCGGCATCCCCGAAGCAGGGGAGCAGGGCGCCGAGACTCCCGCCACCGGCATCCCCGAGTAGGAACTTCATCAGCGCCTCCACGCAGGCGTCCTCTCCGCGCAGGCCTTCCTGTCTCCAAGCGGCCCGCGCGCGGGCCTTCTTGCGCTTCCGAGCCGCCCGCGCTTGCACAGGTTTCTCGCATCTTCGAGCAGCCCACGCGCGGCAGGCCCTCTCCGCGCCGGGTTTCGCGCGCCCCTCTTCCCCAGCAGCCCTCTGACGTCTCTTCTTCCCGAGCAACTCCCTGACGTCTCTTCTTCATGCCAACTGGGCGAGTATCGGTAGCGAGCGCCGTTTCCTTTGGTAAAAACATCAAAACTGGTAGGGTGGGTCCCGCTCGCAGCACCGGCTTGCTGACAACTCTGGAATTATTTACACCCTTTCTTTGCAAATTGCCATATTGCAGTGGGCGAAAGAGCCTCTGACCAGGGAAAACCCTACCGACTTTTAGTTTTCTGCCTCCGGGAAGCCAACTCGCTACCGATTCTTTGCAGTTTGGCAGGAAG
>JAUNCQ010000012.1:0-35153 GCA_030526515.1 Coriobacteriia bacterium | reverse complement strand
CCCCGCGCCCTCGCGCCCCACGCCCAGCACAACAAGGCCGCCCCCAGAGGGGCGGCCTTGCTTGGGAGGTCTATGTGCTTGCGGTCCTGTGGAGCTCGCGGCTTGGCGCTCGCGGCCCACCGCGGCCGCCGCTCGGCGCCCAGCGCCAACCCCCGCGCTAGCGGCGGGCGGCCTTGGTGGTAAACGCCTTGCCGCTAGAGATGCGGGTCGTACCGCGATACGCCTTCACCTTCACCACGTACTTCTTGCCAGCGGTCAGCTTGCTCAGCGTCTTGGCGGTGCCGGTGACCTTCACGGTCGTGTATTTGGCAGCGCCAGCGCGCTTGTACATCACGCGATAGGAGGTGGCGCCAGCAACGGAGTTCCACTTCACCACGGCCTTCTTGCCGGCCTTCATGGTGACGCTGGCCACCTTGGCGCTGGCGATCGTCTTCTTGGTGGTCTTCTTGCAGGTGGAGCAGGTGCCCTTCAACACGCCGGTGCGAGAAGCCGTGGCGGTCTTGCTCACGGTCCACTTCCAGACGTGGCCCTTGGCGGCAACCGGAACCTTGCGGGTCGTGGTCTCGCACTCCAGGCACTTCTTGTAGGTGTAGCCAGCGCGGGTGCAGGTGGGATTGGCCCTCACGGTGCGCCAGTCATGGCCCACGGCGTCGGTGAAGTTGTCCTTGGAGGTGACGCCGCATGCGCACTCATGGAACTCGTAGCCTTGCTGGGTGCAGGTGGCGGCAACCACGCGCACGGTCCAGTTGTGGGACGAATCGCTTTCGACCTGATTGCCGCAGTCGGAACAGCGACGCATTACGCTCTTGTTGACCGGGCACTCGCCGCCCACGAAGGCCACGTACTTGTAGCTGTGCACGCCGGCAGAGCATCGGTCAGGCAGCTGAGCAGGTGCTTCCTTAATGCCGAATGCAGCGTCAAGGGTATCGTAATAGGGCGAAACACCCTCGAAGCGAGCCAGGTAATCGCCCGGCTCCGACGGGCCCTTCTGGGGATCCTCGGAGATCAGCTGCGGGTTGCCAGCGCTGGTGTACCAGCCGACGAACTTGTAGGCGCTTTGATCCAGCATGTTGGACAGCAGCTTGTTTTCGCCGCTGGTGCGCAGGCCAATGTTTACGCTGACGTCCTCCAGGGTCACCGGGTTGCCCTTGTTGTCGAACACGTCCAGGGCGGCGTAGTCGTAGGCCTTCAGGTTCTTATTGCTGTACACGTACACGTTCACGCCCAGGGTGCCGGTGGCGTTTTCCTTGCCGCGGAACACCATGTGGAAGCGGCCGTCCCAGGCGGGGTTCTGGCCTTCATCCAGGGCCCAGAACTCGTCCAGCTCGGGAATGTACTCCTCCCAGTGGTCGAACTCGTAGCAGCATTCGTCCATGGGGATGTCGTTGCCGTAGTCCGCGGCGGTCTCGAACAGCTCGACCTTCACGTCCTCGGGCTTCAGCTCCTGACCGTCCTCCAGTATGTGGCGACGGGCGGTGTCCTGGCCCTGGCACTGGGACAGGTCAATGCGGCTGTCGGTCACGGTCAGCGCCAGGCCGAAATCACCGTATTCTTCCGACTCGAAGATCACCGCGTAGGTGCCTTTCGTAACAGGGCCGGCGGTGGGGTCAGAGGAAACCTTCGTGCACATGCTGGTGACCAGGCTTGCGCCCCAGCCGATGAACTGGTCCGGATCCTCCCACCAGCCCTTGAAGGTGTATGCAGATGCGGGCAGGGGCTCGAAGCCCTCACCGTCCTCGGTAAGCCTGTACAGCTCAAAGTCCAGGTCAGACAGGCCATAGGAGGGGTTTTCGCCCAGAGCATACAGATCAATGGACAGGTCGGGGACCGTGGAATACACGCCGTTGCCCAGGTCGTAGATGCTCTGTCCCTCGCGAGCCTTGGTGGGGGAGGGAGCCTGCGGCTGGGCGTCGTCGGCGGCGAACGCTGCCGTCACGTTGACGCAACTCATCAGACCCAGCGCCAGAACGGCGCACAACACCCTTTTTCCGAACATGCAGGAAATCCTCTTCTCCTCGAAATTCGTCGATCAGTACGAAATTTTTCGGACTAAAGCATATATTTCCAGCGACGCTTGGCGGTGTTGCGGACTCCCTTTGTTTCTGGAACGTTGATTTCAAGCAGCTCGGTCACGCGGCGGACGGTGCGCATCTCATGGGGGCGCAGGTCCTTCTGGCCGAAGTAGTACTTCTGGATCAGCTGCAGGCCGCGGGTGACCTCGTCCGGGGCAAAGCCTTCGAACGCTTCGGCGATCTGCTCCGCGTGGGCGAAAGGTCGCGCCTTGTCGAAGGGGATGCCCGCGGTCTGCACCGCCGCCTGGATGGCGTCGCAGCAGGCGGCAATGGCCACGGCCTGGTCGTCGGATTCGCAGTCCCGGCGACGCTTGCCCAGCACCAGCGCACGGCGCAGCTCCACCGCGCCCAGGGCCAGCAGCACCAGCACCACCAGGGCCAGCAGCACCACCAGCGGACTCGGTCCCGCCTGCTCGGGCTCCTCCTGGCCGGATTCGTTGACGGAGCCGGCCACCGCATCGGTGGACACGTTGCCGTCGTTGCCGGCGCCCTGCTTCTGGGTGACCGGGACCACCTTGCCCACGGACACGTTTTCCTGGTAGAAGCCGGGGGTGAACTCCACGGGCACCCAGCCCATGTTGTCGCGGTAGACCTCCGCCCACGCATGGGCGTCCTTGGCGGTCAGCGTGGCGGCGCCGGCGCCGTCAAGCGTGTCGCGCTCCAGCAGATAGCCTTCGGCGTAGCGGGCGGGAATGCCCTGGACCCGCAGGGCCAGCACCGCGGCGGTGGCGAAGAAGGCGCTGTTTCCCTTTCGCCCGTCGCTGAGGAACCATTGCATGGCGTCGCCGCTCGAAGAGCTCATGTCCAGCTTGTCGGAGTAGCTTGCCATGGAGTTGAGCATGATGCGCACGCGGGACACCACCGTGTTCAGGGAGGTGTCGTCCGCGGACCAGGTTTCGTCCCCGTAGAACTTCTGGGTGATGAACGCGCGGGTCTTTTCGTCCACGTCCAGGTAGTGCTCGTGGACGTAGGAACGGTACACCGATTCTGCGTCCTTGAACGAGCGGGCGGCATCGGTGTACTTCTTCAGCTCGGAGGATTCCTGCAGCGGGTCGGAGGCGGGCAGGTAGTCGAAGGCGTAGTCGCGGCTGCCCAGGGGGCGGTCGGAAAGGAGCACGCCCTCCCGCGTGGTGCTGACGGCGTCCTGCATGAGCCCGTGCAGCGAATAGGGCGCGTACACGTAGCGGCGGTCGGCGCCGGTGACCTTGACCTGCACGTCGGACGTGGTCGCGGAGTCGTTCTTCAGCTGGACGAAAGCGCCGTACTGCGTGGCCTCGTCGAAGCCGCGCTTGGCGAGCCATTCGTGCAAGCCCTTCCATTCGCCCTCGTAGGCCTGGTAGTCCAGGGGAGCCCAGGCGGAGTTGGCGTAGGTGTGGCCGGAAAAGCCCTTCAGGTAGAGCTTGTCGGGCATGCTGCCAGCGGTCGATACCTCCAGCCGGCTGTCCTTGCCCTGGTTCATGCCGGCGGCGTTGGCCAGCTGGCCCTGGGGGAGGGTGTCGGACCCGTAGCGGACCTGGTCCACGGCGGCCACCAGCCCGGCGCGGGCGGCGTCCACCTGGGGCGACCCGGTGAAGGACATGGTGAAGAACAACGTGGAGCCAAAGGCCAGCACGATCACGCCCAGGGCGAACCCGGGCAGGGCGGACATCTGGCGGTGCCCGGTGACGCGGACGGAAAAGGACCCGAACATGCCCAGGCACAGCGCCGCCGCAACGACCCAGCCCAGGCCCAGGCCCAGGGCCAGCAGGAAGCAGCTGGTCACGGCAAGGGACCCCAGGAGCAGCAGCGTGCGGTCGTACTGGGCAATCAGCCACGCGCCCAGGCCGGTGAACACGCCCAACACCGCGGCGAACAGCGGGCTGGAGGGCTGGCCCAAGACCTTGCCCAGCAGCGGGACGTAGGTGGAGAACGTCTGGTTGAAGGCGCCCAGGATGGTGTTGATCATCAGGACGAAATTCATGCGCACCTCGGGCAGCACCGCCACCGAAAGCACGCACAGGCCCAGGCCCACCGCGGGAATCAGGATGGTCAGCTGCTCCTTGCGCAGCACCACGGCCAGGCCGGCGGTCAGCAGCACGGCGGCAATGCCAGCGGCCGGGCACACCAGCAGCGCGTTGGCGGACAGGCAGTTGGCCAGGCTGGCGCTAACGACCACCAGCGTCACCACCGCCAGGATCAGGCAGTCCACGAACCGCAGGAACTGGGTCAGGCGCTCGCTCTTGGGCTTGGCGTAGATCTCCTCCGCCTCCATGGACTCGAACACGGGCTTGGGGGCCTTCGGGTCTTTCGTCCTGTTGAGCTTGAACTTGAATGCCACTAGACCGTCACGCTCCTTATTTCACGCATGAAGGAGCCGACCGGGATGGTGACTATGGAGTACGGTCCGCTTTCCGTGGACACGGACTTGGAGCTGCGGGAAACGTTCACCACGCTCAGGTCGCATTGGGACGAAAGCTCCATGGCCGCCGCCCGGCTCAGGGACGATGCCACGCAGATGACCTTGGTGTACTCGAAGGTCAGGGACCGCAGCAGCAGCTCCAGGCCGTGGCCCGGATCCTGGGGCAGGGGCACGCGCAGGGCCAGCTCCAGGGCCTGGGTGGTCTGGACCGGCGTTTCCACCTGGCAGACCTCCAGGTGGTCGCCGTTGGGGAAGGCGAAGTCGTGGGCCAGGCCGTCGGCCGCCTGCTCCGCGGAAATGGAGCGGGCCAGGGCAAAGACGTCGTCGGCCTGGTCGCCGCCGACGGTTTCCATGTCGGAGTCGGAGAAGGTGTCCAGCAGGACCAGGGTGTCGAAGCCGGTGGGGCGGCTTGCCTCGCGCACCACCAGGGAGCCCGCCTTGGCGGAAAGCTTCCAGTGGACGGTGGACAGGGAGTCGCCGTCGGCGTAGTCGCGGATGTCGAAGATTTCCGTGGGGTCGGAGCCCTTGCGGTTGTCGTAGGTGTAGCTGGACAGCTGGGCCTGGGGGGACGACGCCAGGATCACGGCCAGGTCCTTCTTCTGCGGGTAGGTCAGCAGCTCGTGCTGGTCGTTCAGGGAAATGGGCAGGCTGATCAGGCCGAAAGGCCCGGTCACGGTGCCGCCGTCGCAGCTCACGGTGATGGCGCCGCAGTGGCGGGCGTCCACGCAGATCTTCTTGTTGGAGCCGCCCAGCTTCTTGAAGGCGGACTTCAGCAGGATGCTGCGGGTGGCGCCCAGCAGGCGGTTGGTGATGACCACGCGCAGGGACAGCATGCCGTAGACCACCGGCTTGGGCAGGTCCACGTCAACGGTCAGGTCCAGCATCGCGCCGCGTGTGCAGGTGCGGGGCATGTCCAGGGTCACCCGCATGGTTCGGCGGGCGATCAGGGCCATGATGGCGTCCGCCGCCAGGAGCATGACGACCACGACCAGGAGTACCAGGCTTTCCCGGTTGTTGGCCACCGCAAAGTAGAAGGCGGCTGCGACCAGCAGGGCCGCATATGCTGCGCGTTGTGCTGTCATGGGCGAAGCGTGGCCGAGCTATGCACCCAGGGCCGGGGGCTCCACGGAGGCAAGGACCTCCTTGCACACGTCAATGTCGGTCATGGCCTCAACACGTGCCTGGGGCGAAAGCACCAGACGGTGGGCGCAGGAGTCAACGAACACGCGCTGCACGTCCTCCGGCACCACGAAGTCGCGGTCCATGACAATGGCGCAGGCACGGGCCATGCGGCTCATGCTCAGCATGCCGCGGGGGCTCACGCCCAGGTCCACCAGGCGGTGGCTGCGGGTGCCTTCGCACAGCTTCACGATGTACTCGATGATGGACCGGGACATGGTGATGGAGTCGATGAAGTTCTGGGTGGCCAGCAGCTCGTCTTCGTTCATGACCTGGTTGATGGTTTCGAAGGGGGCGCTGGCGCCGCGGGTTTCCAGGATGCGGGCCTGGTTTTCGAAGTCGGGGTAGCCAATGGACAGGCGCACGGCGAAGCGGTCCAGCTGGCTCTGGGGCAGCGGCTGGGTACCGGCGGAGCCCATGGGGTTCTGGGTGGCAATGCAGACGAAGGGCTTGGGCAGCTGGTGGGTCACGCCGTCAACGGTGGCGGAGCCTTCTGCCATGACCTCCAGCAGTGCGGACTGGGTCTTCGGGGAGGTACGGTTGATTTCGTCACCCAGAAGAAGGTTGGTGAAAGCCGCGCCGGGCTTGTACTCGAACTCGTGGGTTTCATTGTTGTACACGGTGAAGCCCATGATGTCAGAGGGCATGGTGTCCGGGGTGAACTGGATTCGCTTGGTGGAAAGGCCCAGCGCCTTGGAAATGCCAATGGCCAGGGTGGTCTTGCCAACGCCCGGGCAGTCTTCCAGCAGGATGTGGCCGCCGGAGTAGATTGCCATGAGGGCCTTGGAGATGATTTCGTCCTTACCAACCAGGACCTTGCCCACTTCCTTGACGATGTTGCGCGATTGCTCGACGATCATGAGCTCTCAACTACCTTTCGCGTGACTTGGTCTTCACGAGCGCATTCAGGGTGCGCCCCAGCTTTTCGAAATCAATGGGCTTGCTCAGGTGCCCGTTCATGCCGACCTCCAGGGAGCGGCGGCCGTCTTCGGCGAAGGCGTTCGCCGAAAGGGCCAGGATGATGATGTCCTGGGCGTCGGGGCGCTCCAGGGCGCGGATCTTCTGGGTGGCCTCCCAGCCGTCCAGGTTGGGCATTTGGATGTCCATGAGGATGGCGTCGTAGAAGCTGGGCTCGCTTTCCTGGAAGGCGTCGATGACCTGGTAGCCGTCGGCGGCGCGCACGACCTCGGCGCCCTCGATCTCCAGCAGGCCCATGGCAACTTCCGCGTTGAGGTCGTTGTCTTCGGCCAGCAGCAGGCGGAAGCCGGCAAGGGAGGAAGACTCCTCGGCTGCTTGGTCCCCTTGTGCTGCCGCTTGCAGGGCGGAAAGATCCCACTCATTGGGGTCGGCAATGGGCAGCGACACGTACGCGCTGAACGTGGAGCCCTGGCCCAGCAGGGAGTCGACCACGATGTTGCCGCCCATGAGCTTGATCAGGTTGTCGGCAATGGACATGCCCAGGCCGCTGCCGCCGTACTTGCGGGCGGTGCCGGCGCTTTCCTGCTCGAAGGGCTTGAAGATGTTCTTGACGAACTCCGGGCTCATGCCCTTGCCGGTGTCCTGCACGCGCAGCATGAAGTGGGCATTGCTGGAGGTGTTGTACATTTCCTTGAAGGTCACGGTCACGGAGCCGTCCGCTTCGGTGAACTTCAGGGCGTTGGATATGAAGTTGACCAGGACCTGGCTCAGGCGCAGCTCGTCGCCCAGGATGAAGCGATGCTCCACGTCCTCCAGGTTGACGCTGAAGTGGACGCCCTTGGTGCGGGCTTGCTCCTCGAACATGGAGCGCAGGCTCTGGCCGAAGGCGTGCAGGTCAACGGGGATGGACTCCAGCTCGACCTTGCCGCTTTCGATGCGGGACATGTCAAGGATGTCGTTGACCAGGCCCAGCAGCAGGCGGCTGAGCTCGGTGGCGTTGTCCAGGTCGGATTCCTGCAGCGCGGGCTCGTCGGCGTGGATGCGGGCCAGGGCCAGCATGCCCAGGATGCCGTTGAGGGGCGTGCGGATTTCGTGGCTCATGTTGTTTAGGAAGCTCATTGTGGAGCGGGATTCCTTTTCCATGCGGGCCACGTCTTCCAGCAGCTGCTTGCGGCGCTGCTCTTCGGGCTCCACGTCCATGATCTCCAGCAGGATGTGGGTGCCGTCCAGCACGGATTCGGCGTTGACCAGCACGTGGTAGCCGTCGGATCCGTCGCAGGGGGTCAGGTACGTGTGGAAGCGCAGGCTGCCGGCGCGGTCCCATTCGCGGAAGCGCTGTCGGACGGCGTAGTAGTCGTCCTGGCACACCGCGTTGTACAGGGACTCGGGGTCGGCCTGGAAGCGCTCCGGGTCAATGCCGAAGGCTCGGGCGAAAGAGGGCTGCACGTACACTGGATACAGGTCTTCCTCCCGGATCAGCGTGGTGAAGGTCCGGGCAGATTGGGCCTGGGCCGCGTCAAGCAGGGCGGCGGGGGAGGCGGCAGCGTTCTTTTTTCGCGATCCGAACAAGGGTCCTCGGCATTCTGGTCATGGGTAGAAACGTACAGGGAAAAGCATACTCGTTGTTCGTCAATACGACATGGGGAAGCGCCCAATGGGCGGGTTCCGACACCAAGCTGTTATGGTTCGCTGCGTGGGGCGAATGGGCTGGTGGGACGCGGCGACGCGGGGCGCCGGGAGGCGCCTGCGGCGATGCGCGCGGCGGTGCCGGGCGGGGCTTTCGTCCCCTGGCTTTAGGGCTTGCGGTGGGGGACCTCCATGCAGCAGGTGGCGGCGCACACCACGAAGGCCACCGCGGCGGGGACCATTTCGTAGGGGTTGGGCTGCAGGCTGGTCAGGCTGGTGCTGACCAGCTGCGCGGCCACTGGGCCCAGTGCCAGGACCAGGGCGCTCAGGACTGCGCCGACCAGGGCCAGCCAGCGCCAGCGAGGCATGCAGCACAGCGCCAGCACCGCGGCGGCCAGCAGCCAGCTGGCGGCGGTGGTCCAGGTGCCGGGGGTGGTGACCATGGCCATGATGTTGACTTGGACCTCGGCCAGGGCGCTGGGCAGCAGGAAGTTGGTGACGGCGTCCCATCCGGTGAGCGATAGCGTGCTCAGGCATGCCAGTCCCAGGCAGGCCAGGGTGCCCAGCGCGGTGGTGGCCACGGCGCGTCCCGGGGAAAGGAACAGGCCGCAAAGGCATGCTCCTACGGGCGAAAGCGCCACGCCGCCCAGGACCGGGAAGGCCAGGGCTAAGTGCGCGGGGGCATCGGCCGGGCGGGCGACCAGCCACCACCAGGGGACGGTGGCGGCAATGAGCAGGATGCCGAAGGCCGGCGCGCCGTTGACGCACAGGCTGAAGCCCAGGATCAGGTAGGCCGCCAGGGCGCCCAGGTGGGGGCGGATCAGGCTCGCTACCAGGCCCGCGGCCAGCAGGAACCACATGAGCTCCGGCGGGAAGGCGTCTATGCGGGGCAGGTTCATCAGGCTGAAGCCGTTCAGGAACAGGCACAGCACGGCGCCGGTCACGCGGCTGCCCACCTGCAGGGCCAGGGGGTCGAAGCGCTGGCTCGGGGGTAGGGCGGCGGTTCGGGCCGGGGCCGGGGCGGCTGCTGCGGCCGGGTTCGCGTCCGGGCAGCCGGGGTCGTCGGCGGCTGCGGCTGCGGCGGGCAGGGCGGCCCGATCGGCTCGGGAGCTGCGGCGGCCGGGGAGCAGGCGGCTCAGCAGGCCGGGCTTGCTTTCGCCCTGGTCCTGGGGGTAGTCCGGCTCCTCGGGCTCGGGGTCCTCCGGGTCATCGGCCTGGCCGTTCAGCAGAGCGGCCAGCTGGCGGCGGCCCGCGTCGGGGCTGCCCAGGAAGCGGCTCATCTCCTCGGTGAAGTCCTGGACGGTTTCGTAGCGGTTGGCCGGGCTCGGGTCCAGGCCGTAGAACAGCACGTCGTCGATGGCCGGGTCCAGTTCGTCCCACAGCAGGTGGGGCAGGACCAGCTCCGCGTTTTCGATGGCCCAGGCGGCGCCGTCCAGGTCGTGGGCCAGGAAGGGGTTTTCGCCCAGGAGCATCTCATAGGTGACGCTGGCCAGCGCCCATTCGTCGGTGCGGGCGTCCAGGGGCTGCTGGTGCATCTGCTCCAGGGGCATGTAGCCGATGGTGCCGCCGCCGGCGGTGCCCGTGCCCTCGGCATCGCTCAGGGTGGCCAGGCCGAAGTCGGTCACCTTGGCGCGGCCCTGGAGGTTGATCAGGATGTTGTCCGGCTTGATGTCCAGGTGCAGGACGCCGTTGGCGTGGGCGGCCTGGATGGCCTGGGCGGTGTCGGCGAAGATGCTGGTGATCATGTCCAGGGTCAGCTGGTCTTCGAAGTCGCGCAGGAAGCGGGTCAGGCTCATGCCCTCCACGAACTCCATGATCAGGTACGCGGTGGTGTCCTGGATCTGCAGGTCGTAGACGCTGACGATGCATGGGTTGTCCAGGGCCGCCGCGGTGCGGGCTTCGTCCAGGCCGGGGATGTGGCTCAGGAAGCGCTGCTGCTCCACGTTGAGCTGCGGGCCGGTGGTGGGGTCGTCGGGCACGTCGGCGTAGCCGCCGCCCAGGAACGCGGGGTCCTTGGGGAAGGGCGCCAGGTCGGGCAGGGTTGCGGTTCCGGTGCCGGTGCCGCGGCGGGCCGGCGCTCCCGGGCGGGTTCGGTTCGGCATGGGGGCGCCGGGGGGCAGGGGCTGGCCGGTGGCCGGGTCGATGACCGCGCCGGAGATGGGGTCGATTTCGACCGGCTCCTCCTCCCAGGGCAGCAGGATGCTGGGCCGGGCCATGCGCTCGGCGTCCAGTTCGGAGAGCTTGATTTCCTTGATGGCCACATCGCGCTGCATGAGGGTGTCCCATGCTTTGTACACGGTGGCGAAACCGCCCGAGCCGGCCTTCGCGGTGGGCCGGTAGCGGTCGAGTATGAGGCGGGGCTTTGCCATGCGGCACGTCCTTGTGATGCGATTCTGGTGCGTTTTTCGTATGGGGCCATGATAGCGCATCGGCTGCGCGACCCGCGGGCAGGTCTTGCATGTTGGGTGCGCTTTGGTATAATCTTGGGACGCACGTAATGCTGACGTGGCTCAGTTGGTAGAGCAACGCACTCGTAATGCGTAGGTCGGGAGTTCGAGTCTCCCCGTCAGCACCAGCGAAACTGCAGGTCAGGGCTTCGGCCCAGGCCTTTTTGCTTTTCTGGGGCTGGGAGGTGCCTTGCTAGAACACGAAGCCGCCGTTCTGGATGGCGAAGAAGATGGCCGCCGCGATGATGATCACGGTGACGATGATGCGGATGTAGAAGTTGTCGCTGCGTGCGTACTTGGACATGGGGCCTCCTCGGTCGGTTGCCCCACATTCTATCGTTTTTGCGCGTTGGGCAATTGCTTGCGGACCGCGCCCGCCGAGCCCCGCGCCCCCTTTGCTACCATGAAGCCCAACCGATCGAGCAAAGGAGGCCCCGTGCGTTTCAGCTGCGGCGCAATTTCCCGGGCGGCGCGGACCGCCGTTTCCGTTGTTGTATGCGCGGCCATGGTGCCGCTGTGTCCGCTTGCGCCCGCGACCGCCCATGCTGCTGAGCTGGGGGCTGGGTCTGCGGCTGCGTTGACGGCCGCGGCTGCCGCGGAGTCGACCGAGTCCGTGGCCGATGCCGCCGCGGAAGACTTCGCCGAGCTGCTCCAGGGCCGTCAGCCTGACGTGGGCTACGTGGACGGCCAGCTGCTGGCAACGGTTACGAATCGGGGCGAAAAAGAGCTGCAGTCCGAAGGCTTCGACCTGGTGGAAGAGGCGGGCGAAGTGGCTGTCGTCGACGTGCCCGATGACGTCGACCTGGCCCAGGCCATGGCGGATGCCCAGAACCTGCCCGGCGTGACCGACGTGCAGCCCAACTACCTGTACTATCCGCTGGACGACCTGGGGGAGGGGACCGACCTCGCGACCGCGCCCACGGCCGCGACTGCCGCAACCCCCGCACCCCTTTCGCCCACCGCAGGCTCCGACCCTGCGACCCCCAATGATCCCGAGCTGTCCAACCAGGGCTATCTGGACCAGGCCAACGTCCGCGCCGCCTGGCGCCTGTCTCGGGGCGATGCCGCCGCTGAGCCCGTCACCGTGGCCGTGCTGGACACCGGCTGCAACCTGAATCACGAGGACCTGGCCGAAAACGTCCTGGCCAGCCTTGCCTATGACTCCTACAACGACGCGCCGTTGGCTCGCTCCCTCGTTCAGGACGGGGCCAGCAACAGCCACGGCACCCACGTGAGCGGCATCATCGGCGCGCGGGCGGGCAACGGCAAGGGCATTGCCGGCGTTTCCCACAACGCCAAGATCCTGCCGGTAAAGGTGTTCAGCGACTCCGGGTCCGCCGCGTCCACGGCCACGGTGGTCCGCGCGCTGAACAAGCTGGAGTCCTACGTGGCGACCGGCAAGGTCAGCAACCTGCGCCTGGTCAACCTGAGCCTGGGTGCGTATCCGTCCGACTACACCGGCAGCGTGCGGGAGGAGGTGCTGGCGGAAGATGCCGCCATGCACGTGGCAATCGACCAGGCCCGCGCCGACTACAACATCCTGTGCGTGTGCGCCGGCGGCAACGGCCGCAACGGCGTGGCCCGCACCGACTACATGTATCCGTCCGACTACGAGTCCTGCCTGGCGGTGACCTCGGTCCGCGCCGATGGCTGTAACTCGAAGTTTTCCGACTACAACATGGCCAAGGACATCAGTGCTCCGGGCGAAAAGCTCCTTTCGACCCTCAAGACCTCGGCCGGCAGCTACGGCACGCTGAGCGGCACCTCCATGGCGGCGCCCGTGGTCACTGGCACGCTGGCGCTCATGTTCGCCGCGTATCCGGGCCTGACCTGCGACGATGCCATCGCGGCCCTGCGTGCCACCGCGTCGCCGGTGGGCACTGCCAGCTACTCCCATGAGGGGGCGACCGGCAGCGCGGGAATCGTCAACGCGGCCGCCGCGGTGCAGCGGGCCATTGAGCTGCGGGACGAAAAAGGACCCGATCCCCACGTTCACTCCTGGTCCGCTTGGACCGGCGTGGCCGATCCCACTGCCTATCGGGTCGGCACCAGCAAGCGCACCTGCACGGTTTGCGGCACCGCCCAGACCATGTCCACCGGCGTGAAGAGCCTTTCGGTCAAGTTGAAGCAGAGTCGGTTCACCTACGACGGTCGGTACCACAAGCTCCAGGTTACGGGCACGGTGACCTTCACCGATGGTCGCTCGCGGGCGGTTTCGTCCAAGGACGTCACGCTTAGCCAGAACTACGTGAAAGTCGCTGGCGCTCGGACCGTCTCGGTGACCACGCCGCTTTCCCGCAGCCTGGTCAAGCTTTCCGTCACGGTGGCCAAGGCGTCCCAGGAGCTTTCGTCCTCCAAGGGGTGGACTCGCAAGAAGACGTTCCGCGCGGCATCGTCTGGCCGATACCGGGGCAAGCTGTCCACGACCAAGCGCATCAGCAGCCTGAACGACTTCTTCGGACTGAAGAGCGTCACGGGGCGTCGGTTCCAGGTGGTGTCCCTGAGCAAGTGGAATTCCAGCAAGCGCAGCTACGTGAAGCTATCCAGCACGACGCGCGACCGATACGTTCGCGTTACCTCCCTCGGGGGCTTCTATGCCAACAAGGGCATGAAGCGCGGCGCCTACGAACTGGCCATACGCGTTCGCGCGCGGGAAACCGCTAACTACAAGGCGTCGCCCGCCCGCATTATTCATTTGAAAGTATCAATCAAATAACGGTTCGCTGTTTGCGAAAAAAACCCTGAGACAAATCCCGTAGCATGGCCACTCAATGGAAGGCGTGCGGGTCGAATTGTGCCCCGACGCCTGACTGAGAGATGCTGTGAGGGCGAAAGGAGGTGCGCCATGTCGACGGGATTTGCCGATCAGGTTAAGCGCACCTTGTTGTATGCGGGGCTGGAAAAGGACCAGTACCGGGAGCTGGATGGCGCCATCCAGCGGGAAAACGCGCGCAGTCTGCGGGCGGTTTCTCTGCTGAGTGCGGTCTACTTCGGCGTGCTGGGCGTGGTCAACGCCGTTGCGCCAACGTTTTCGGCCGTCAATCAGCCGGTGTACGTGACCTGCGCCATCATGAGCCTGGTCGCCGGTCTTCTTGCGGGATTCTTGCGGGACCGTTGCTCGTCGAAAGGCATCCATCCGCTGTTCTTGATATATCTGATGGCCATGTACGGCGCATCCATGGCGCTATCCGCCCTGCATCCGGACATGCCGGCGCTGACGTTCATCGTGATCATGTTCGCATCGCCGCTGCTGTTCATCGATCGGCCTCTTCACCTGGGCTTGTTGACGGTAGTGGCCTGCGCTGCCATGTGCATAGTGACCGAGCTGTGCAAGCCGTGGGAAATGGCCAAGGTGGACATGTGGAACACGATTTCCTTCGGCTTCGTTGCCGTGGTCATCGAGGTCGTGGTTTGTCGTGCTCGCGTGGATACGCTGGCCAAGACCAAGCGCCTGGAGCTGATCAGCCGCACGGACCTGCTTACCGGCGTGTGCAACCGCAACCACTTCGAGACCCGCGCCGACGAGCTCGGCCAGCGCTGCAACGAGCAGCTGACCTGCCTGTATGCCGACCTGAACGGCCTGCATGAGCTGAACAACTCCAAGGGTCACGCCGCGGGCGATGCCGCCTTGAAGCTGGTGGCTGAAACCATGCGGGACGAGTTCGGCCTGGACTTCACCTATCGCATGGGCGGCGACGAGTTCCTGGCCTTCGCCACGGACCGCTCCGCCGATCAGGTCCAGCAGGTGGCCGAGCGCCTGGATGCCGAGCTTCGCCAGAAGGGCTGCATGGTGTCCATGGGCGTTGCGTCGTTGCTGGCGGCTGAGGCGGTGGAGCCGGGCGCTGTCAGCAAGCTGGTGCAGACAGCTGAGGAGCGCATGCGTGCCGCCAAGCGCGCGTTCTACTCCAGCGCCAACCATGACCGGCGCTCACGTCGCTAATATCGGGGCGAAAGCCCCGTTTGTTTTGTAGTGCCGTAAATGGGCCGGCGTCCGTGTCTTTCGCCCGCCTGCGCTTAGTCCAGCAGGTCCGGGGACGTCAGCTTGAAGTGGTTCTTCCTGAATTCGATCAGTCCGTCCTTCGCCATGCGACTGAGCTCTGCTGAAAGAGCGGAGCGGTCGACGCCCAGGTACTGGGCCAGTTGCTCGCGGTTGTAGGGGATGTCGAACTCGGCGGCGCCGTAGGCGTGTCCGGCCAGGGACAGGTATCCCATGACGCGGGTGCGAATGCCGCGGGGCGCGGTGATGAACGCGCGGCGGTTCATTTCCAGGTTGCGGCGGGCCAGCAGCTTGGTCAGGTTGCTGGCTATGAGCCGATGGTTCGCGCATCCCTTGGCGCAAGGCTGCATGATCTTCTTGATGTTCAGAAACAGGATCTTGCAGTCGTGGTCGGCGATGAAGTCCGCGGCTAGGGGGTCGTCCAGCACGGCGTTGGCCTCGCCGAAGGTCTTGCCCTGCTCCATGATGGTCAGCAGGGTGATGTTATCCCAGGCGTCGATGTGCTCGATGCGCACGTCGCCTTCCAAGATCAATCCCAGGTGGCGGTGGATTGAGCCCTGCCGGTAGATGACCTCGCCCTTCTTGAAGGTCCTCACCTTGGGGTCAAGGCAGGGGAGCATCTCCTCGATCTCGGGGCGGGTCAGCCCTTCGAACAGCACGCTTCTCTTCAGGTACAGGTAGTCCAAAACCGCCTCTTTCCCGCTTTGTCAGGGCCTCGAAAAAAGATTGCAAAAAGTTGTGAATCCGTTGTCATAACAACGTAATTCATTTTGAGCCCTCAGTATAGTCGCCCTAACAGCAAAACATGCTTCAGCGGTGCAAAAGGCACCGTATTCCGGAACCCGAAGCCAACGAATAGAAGGGATACGAACAATGATTGCAAACATTCTTCTGATCGGCGTGGGTCTTATCGTTGCCCTGGGCGGCGTCATCCTGCTGGACCGCGAGCGCTACGACCGTAAGCCGCGTGCCCAGTACGGACTGGCATCCCTGTGCGGCATCGCCATGGCTGCACTGCCCATGGCTGGCATTCTGTAGATTTCTCCTCCATTTTTTGGCGACTTCCGAGGAGTGTGGCCCTTTGAAGTCGCGATATTAGGCGCCTGGCCTTTGCCGTTGCCTGATTCGCACGTCCCCTTTCAGCGAATCAGGCGCACGACGGTAGCGGCCGGCGCTTCTTTTATTTCTGAGGGGTGTACTCCCAGACGGTGCAGCACAGCGGGCGGCTGAACACGGGAATGCCATGGACGCGATGTACCTCCATGCGGGAGATCTCGCGCCAGTTGGGGCGATCCTGGAAGAAGGTGGCGGTTTCGAAGTCCATCACGTAGTACATGGTCAGCGGGCGCACGGCTTCCTGCTCCAGCTTCACCACGAAGCGCTTGAAGATGTCGGAAAGCATGGGCTTCCACAGGTAGAACACGTTGAAGCGGGAAAGGTCCTGCTCGAAGGCATCGCCTTCGATGAGCTCGACCTCGGGGTAGCGCTTGAGCCAGCTGCGGGCGAAAGAGGCCACGTCGTGGTTCAGCTCCACGCCGGCAATGTGGCCGGGGAACTTGGAGTCCACCAGGTAGGCGAGTACGCGACCGTGGCCGCAGCCGATGTCGATGATGGCGTCATCTTCGGTGAACTTCTGGCTGCCCAACACCACTTCCAGTGCGCCGTAAGGAGTGCTCAGGGAGTTGGTGGCACCGTGGGACTCACGGAACTGGGATAGGTCGCCGCCTTCCAGCGGCACGCCGCAGATGCGCAGGTCGCGCTTGGTATCCATCTTCAGGCGCAGCCAGCGCAGAGGCCGGTTGGCCTCCCAATACAGGTTCCAGGAAAGGGCCTTGCCCAGTCCCACGGTCTTGACTTGCTCGGAAAACACTTCGCTGAACTTGCGCTTCTCCATATGCTGCTCCTGATTCAAATTCTTCTGTTGACAAGGAACGATGCTATCAACATGACCGCTGATGAGCAAGGGGATGGAACGGTTGGGGCGGCTCCATCCTAGAAGGCGGCGTGCAGCGGGTCGCTCACCTCGACGGTACCGCGACCGGCCAGGGTCTGGCGGATTTGCTCCAGCAAGGGGCCTTCGGAGCCCTCCAGCATGCGCACGGTCATGGTCACGTCGGCGGCGAAGGCGGTGTCCAGAACGCGGGTCTCCTCCTGGGCTACCTGGTAGGCAATCTTGTCGTAGTAGGCGTAGGGCATGGCTATGTGAATGTCCACGCAGCTGCTGATCAGCACTACGTTTGCTTCGGCAAGTGCCGCCTGTGCGGTTTGGGTGTATGCCCGGACCAGGCCGCCAGTGCCGAGCAGGGTTCCGCCGAAGTAGCGGGTGGTGACGGCGACTATGTCGGTGACGCCGGCTCCGCGCAGGACTTCCAGGGTGGGAAGACCTGCGGTCTTCTGGGGCTCGCCGTCGTCGGAGCAACGCTCGCGGTTGCCGTCTCGTAGGATCCAGGCGTACACGTTGTGGCGGGCTTGCTTGTGCTTCTCGCGTACGGACTGGACGAAGGCTTGGGCTTCCTCTTCGGTTTCAACGTGGGCCAGCGCGCAGATGAAGCGACTCTTCTTCTCGATGATCTCGGCCTCTGCCTGGCCTTCTATGGTGGTGTAGTCTTCCATGGATCCTCCTAGCGTGCGGCGGGATCGGTGGCTGCGAGTTCTGGCGCGAAGTCCTTCGCAAGGCGTTTCTTGCGGGCTTCCATGAAGCAGGCGGGGTAGGCCAGCACGACCAGCGCTACCAGCAAGGCATGCTTGATGAACTTGTAGGCGAAGACCGGCAGCAGCGGCTTCACTGCAAGGGAGAGGAGTCCGAGGGTGCCGGCAACCAGGGCTGCTCCCACTAAGGCGCGAATTACGCGGGTCTTGAGGTCTCCTTCAACGGTGAACTTGATCAAACGCCGTTCGGCTAGCCAGCATACGCCGAAGGCCATGAAGGCTCCGAAGGCGGAGAAGCAGTCGGCCTTCATGTCCTCGGGGTCCACTAGCAGCATGCCTGCGGCATCGTAATGCAGGGGATAGGTTTTCAAGGTGCAGAACGCCAGCGCTACCAGGGAAAACGCTACGACTATCGCGGCGACGACAATGTCCTTTTCCGGATGCTCTTCCAGCAGGCGCGTGATCTTCCAGCAGGTCAGGACCATGATGGTGGTCAGGGCCAGTGCGGTCAGTACGTCCTTGGGCATGTGCACGCCCAGCCACATGCGCGATATTGCCGTAAACAGGATGAGCGCTATGGCGATGGCTGCCAGCCAGGGACGCTTGCGCTGCCAGATGGCGAAGGCGCCCAACGCGCTGGTAGCGCAGGTTGTGTGCCCGCTGGGGAAGGAATAGCCAGTTGCGCCTTCTTGGGCCAGCGGAACGGGCGTGATGCGAGAGTCCAGGATCCAGGGTCGGTAGACGCAGGCGATGTTCTTGATCAGTTGGTTTACGGCGCTGCTGGCCAGATAGCATACGGTCATCAGGTAGCCGGCGCGCTTGTCGATGCACCAGAACACCACGGCGCCGAACAGCACCAGCGCGGTACCGCCTACGCCTTCGGACAGCTGCTCGAAGAACACGTTGACCGCATCAGGTACGTTTGCGCGCAGGTTCTGCAGCATAAGGAGAAATTCGATTTCCATGGGCGACCTTACCTGATGGGGTGAGCGAAGGACCAGTCGGCTCCAGCTTCGTTTGCGGCAACCTCTACGTTCGCCATGACGATGCCGGCATCGATTCCAGTCAGACCCTTTCCCGAGCATTCGACGTCAAGGGTGCGGCCGTCTTCCTGCAGCACCACGGTGAAATTCTGGAGGTTCACGCCAGTGGGAGCCAGCTGCGCAGCTTCCATGACGGAGTCGAACCAGCTGGGCGCTTGAGCGCATTCGACGCGGCTGAGCTGTTCAACGCTCTTGGTGGAGCGCTCCTTGCCGTCGTTTACGCCGTAGCCCAAGGCGATGATCACGCGCACGATCTTTCCTGCAGGTACGGTTGCCTTGCACTTTCGCTTGGAGAACACAGCGCACCAGCAGGTGTTCATTCCCAGGTCCTGGGCTTCCAGCACCAGGCGCTGACCCCAGTAGCCGATGGTGCGGTCCTGATCGCGGCCGTCAGCAACGAAGGCGATCAGCGCTTGCGCACCGCGAATCAGGCCGAAGTTGGCGACGACGTTGAAGGCCTCCGGGTTGCTGGTGACCAGCTGGATGTCCAGCTTGCTTTTGCCCCGTGTCTGATTGACGAGCTGCTGGACGGCAGCCAGGTCCTTGCCTGAAATAGCCTGGTCGGTATATTGGCGCACGGAATGGCGGGCGCGTATGGTTTCCATGGTGGGCATGGGGCCTCCTTCGCTTCGGACAGCGTTCCCTATTGTATGCGCTTGACCGTGGGCTATCCCAAAGAAACATGGACGCGCACGCCGAGGGAATTCGCCAACGACTCTATGGTCTCTACCGTGGGATTTGCCAGTCCTCGCTCAATGTTGCTGATGGTTGCCTGAGGGACGCCGGACTTCCTGCTGAGCTCGGTCTGACTTATGCCCTTCGCGCGGCGAGCCTGCAGGACCTGCGTGCCGATCTCCTTCTTCAGCTCGACCAGCGCCGCGGATTCGACGGGGGTGTAGGCGTAGTCGATTCGCTTCTTGCGGGAACGGCGCAGGCGCATGGTCTCGTCTTCGCTGAGGTCGTCGACGGGGAAGACCTCGCGGACCATGAACTCATCCTGGCTGCAGCGGCCCTCGCCTGCAAGAAGCAGGGTGAGCTCGTCGTATTCTTCCAGCCCGTTGCAAAGCAGGATCTCTGCGATGTTCTGGCGATTCGGGGGCGGGATGCGCTCCTGCACCCAGACCAGCGCCCATTGGGGAGGGATCTCCCGCTCGCCCTTTTCCACGAAGGGAATGAAGAGCATGGGGACGTCGGCCGTGCTGACGCCTTCGCTGATGGTGATGCTGAACTCGCGCTTCTCTTCGTCAAAGCGAAGCAGGCCGCAAGGCTTGGAGCGCTTTCTCTTTCGTCCATCAACTATTTCGAAGTACCTCATAACGCACCCCTTTCCATCATGGTTGATATGACATAACATATACACCACAGAACAGATGTTCGTCAATAGAGGAGTTGAGGAAAATGGGGGAGCTATTTCAGGCCGGCAACTTCGAGCAGTTGATCCGCGCGATCTATGATCACGTCCGCGCCTGCATCCTGCAGGTCCTGAACGCTGCGATATCCCCAGCTCACGCCCACGGCAAGGCAGCCAGCGTTCTTGGCGACCTGCATGTCTCCGGGGGAGTCGCCCACGTAGGCGGACTGGGCAGGGTCGGCGTCCAGCTGGGCGAAAATGCTCAGGAGCCCGGTGGGGTCGGGCTTGCGCGGGGTGTCGGGGCGTTCGCCGCGGGCGATTTCGAATTCGTTCGGCATCTTCGCGTCGATCATGACCTGCACGCCGTGGTCGAACTTGTTGGAGAGGAGCGCCAGCCGCACGCCGTTGGCGCGCAGCTGCGCGAGCGCTTCACGCATGCCCGGGTAGGGCGCGGAAAGCTGGTCGAACTGGGGGTTCAGCTCCTTCCAGCGGGCAAGGGCGGCATCGGTCACGTCCTGGGGCGTTCCCGGCGGTACGGCCTGGATCATCAGGGCCAGGGCGCCGTTGCCGACGTAGCTTTGGATCTCCGGCTTGGTGTGCTCGGGCATGCCGAATTCCCGTAGCACCTGATTGGTCAGCGCTACCAGGTCGTCCATGGTGTCGATTGCGGTTCCGTCCAGGTCAAAGACCATTGCTTGCATGTGAGTTCCTTTCGCCCAATTACGCGATGGGATGGGGAGCGTATTGTTTGGCTACGCCTGCAGGAAGAGGAGCGCTTGTTTGGGGGTGCACGCAGCCAGAGGGGACTGATGAATCAGTTGGGCGTCGTTGGTGACAATTAGTGATGCCTGCGCTCTTTCAGCGGCCGAAACTACCATGCTGTCCTCTAGATCTGGGAGTGCGTATTTTCTTTTTGCGCAGGTCCATGCATCTGCCTCGTCTGCTCCTACGGCGGTTGCCAGGCTTCGCATGTTGTCGATGCACGACCAAGTGATTCTTTGAATTGACTGATAGTCCTCTTCGGTCGGAGAGCCCGAAGCGCAGCTTTCCCTCTTTAATGATCGTTGGATTAGGAAGAATACGTCCTTTAAGCAGTGCACAGGGTAGATTAGTTCGGCCCCTCTTCTTAATGCGGCCTCAATGAAGAGTCGAGATGCCTTTGAGTTTGGGCGGAAGGAGAGGTAGTTATCCAGCCAGACGTTTGTGTCGATGAGGATTCGAAGCGGTTGAGAGCTGGGTCCGAAGGGGGTTGCGATGCTCATGCCAATCCCCTTTCTCGATATCGCTCTGTCCAGAACTCCTCGATGAGAGATTCGTCGCTGGGATAGCTTTCGGGGTCGATGACGATCCCTCGTTCTTCTATGAATTGGTCAACGATGTGCCAGCCTTGCTGCAACGTTTGTTCCTTTGGCGTTGCGGGATGGTCTTGATGAGAAAGAGCCCGGGAAATCTGATCAAGATCAGCTCCTCTTTTGGAGGCCTTTTCCCATAGGGAGCGAACGGCTTCCGATGGGGTGAGCCCAATGGATGCAAGAGCCTTGTCGCCTTGCGATTTTAGCGAGGAGGGAATCCGGATGTTCATTTGCGTTGCCGTGGACATATGAGCCTCCTTTATGACGTTGTATAGCAAGTATAGCAATCAATCTGACTTGAAGCTGTTACCAATGCGGGCTGGTTGGGAAAAGGGGAAAACATACAAATACTAGCGATGCGCGGAACTGGGCAAACGCGCATACTGCAGGTGTGGAGGACCCCGCCTGGGGGAAGGAGACGCACATGCAGACAAATACGAAGCTGCTGCTGGCGGTTACCGTGTTCACGCTCGCGTTGGTGTGCGCAGCGGTCACCTTCGCCCCTGCGTTCTTGTAGCGGGGCGAAATACCCGAGGGCGTATCGTGAAGGCGATGGAAGGGGAATCATGAAGAAGCTCACCCGAACATTGGCGACCTGCGCGTTGGCTCTGGCCACGGTGCCTCTGCTGGCGCAGGCGGCGTTTGCGGCGGAAACCTATGACTTGAAGATCCTGGGCGTACAGGTCACGTCTGACAACTGCTCGCAGCTGGAGCGCGTTCTGGAAAACAGGCATAACGCAACCGGCAAGGTGAGCTTCGAGCCTGCCAGCGTGGAAAACGGAAACGTCAACAGGCTGGTCTTGGACAACTGCATTATTCAGTCGGCCTTGCGCACCCAGGGCACTGTTATCGAGTCCGGGCTGGATAACCTGACCGTGGTGGTTCGTGGAGATTGCCAACTGCTGCCTTATCCGGAGAACACGAACGGCGCTGGCATTCTGATGAACCATCCGGGCGCCACGACGCTGACCATCACCGATGACGATGTCTCCAAGGTCTCTGGCAGTCTGCAGATGGCGGCGGTATCGCGCGGAATCAAGGCGGCTGAGGGCACAGACCTTGCGGTGACCTCGGACCTGGCCCTGCTGGAGTGCGTTCCCATGCAGTCGATGTTCGGCGGCACGGTTGCTGCAGTGGACATGGGCGGCAACAGCTCGCTGACCATCAAAGAGGGAGCATTCGTTGCTCGCGCGAAGGACGGCATGATTCTGCCTGGCGTTCCCCAGATTGGTGGCATGCGCGCTTGGTTCGGCAATGACAAGCTTGACGCTCTGTCTGCCGGCCGCAAGAAGCAGGCGGATCTGACGGCTGAGACCCTGTCCAAGCCGTGGTTCCGTTGCGGCACCTTCGATATTGACGGCATGGTGCTGGATTTCGGTCAGCCCATTCTGACCTACAACGGCACCCTGAACGTTCCCAAGGTGATGACTCTTGACGGCGCCAAGGTCAGCGACCTGACCTATAACGTGCAGATTTGCTCGGGCACGGCCTGCGGCGTGGGCAAATCCAGCGTGAAGCTGGTGGGTACCGGCTATTACGTGGGCACGACCCAGCCTGCGGCGTATTCCATCAACCCCAAGGGCACCAGCCTGACGGGATTTACCGCGCGCTCCAAGGGTTTCACGGCCAAGTGGGCGAAGATGCCGTTCCAGATCACGGGCTATCAGATTCGCTACTCCACTAGCTCGACCATGAAGTCCGCCAAGACTGTGACCATCAAGGGCGCAAAGTCCTACTACAAGAAGGTTTACAACCTGAAGGCGAAGAAGCGCTACTACGTGCAGGTTCGTACGTACAAGCAGGTCAACGATGTGAAGTACTACAGCGCTTGGTCCGCGAAGAAGTCGGTCAAGACCAAGTAGCTCTAGCTGAACATTTGGACGAAAGCCTCGTAGGCTCCCGGGCCCGGCATTGCCGGGCCCGCTTTGCGTTCGGGATGTTCCGTTTTCGACGACTGCGGCTTTCGCGACTTATGGAAAGAAGATAAACTATTGCGAAAGCGCAATAGTAAAGGAGGAGCCATGCTAACCGTTTCGCAGAGCGCAAAGATTCTGGGAGTAACGCCGTCGCGTGTTCGGGCTCTGATTGCGGATGGAAAGCTTCCTGCTGAAAAGGCTGGTGGTGTTTGGCTCCTTAATGAAACTGATGTGGTTGCGCGTCTTCAGAGCGCTCCGACTGGAGGGCGTCCGCGAAAAGAAGACCCAGCTGAGTTTGCGCCAAGAGATTGGGGCCGAGTGGACGAAGAGAAGATTCGTCGAATTCGGGCTTTGTATGCGGAAGCGAGGGAGCTCCTCTTGCCCTTGATCACCGTGGATGAGTCTGCAGCGTTGGGGGACTATGAGATTCAGCGGTTTGCTTCGGCTGTCTCTGATTTCTTTCTGCAGCGCAAGCAAGAGGAGCTTATTCAAAAGGGAGTGTTCTGACTATGGCCGCTCTTCTCGTTAGCTGACGGCGGAGTGGAGGTCGGTGGCGGCACGGGTCAGGACGTCGACGAGTTCCAGGTCCGCGGTCCACTTGCTGCCGATGCGGCCGCTGCCCAGCATGGCGCCCAGGATGTTGCCGCAGATGCTGCCGGTGGAATCGCTGTCTCCGCTGTGGTTGACGGCAGTGCAGATGGCGTCGGCGAAGCTGTTGACGTGCTTGAGCGCAGCGTACACGGCAATGGCCAGGGCCTCTTCGCCCACCCAGCCTTCGCCCAGCTGCGCGATCTTGTTTGCGCGGCGGGAGCGGTCATCGGCCAGGGTGCAGGCGCGCTGCAGCAGCTCGACCTGGTAGGCGGCGTGCTCCGGGTGCTGGGGGAACCAGTCGGGGAGCTGGTCGCAGCAGTCGTTTATGATGGCTCGCAGGCTTTCGCGACGATCGACGCAGTCGGCGGGCACCTCGTAGGCGCAGCGATGCACGATGTACGCGAAGGCACCGGCGCTGATGAAGCCCAGCGGATGGCCATGGGTCAGGGCGGCGCACTCGGCGGCAGCCTGGACCAGGAGGGCCTGGTGCTCGGCGGCGGCCAGCCCCGTGCGGCTCGGGGAGATCAGGCCTACCGGTGCCACGCGCATGACGCCGCCGCATCCCTTGGAATTGTTGACCAGGCGCGTGGTCGAGCCCAGCTGACCCTCCAGCGCGCTCATGCAGGTGCAGCCCGGAGCGCGGCGCACGTGGAGCTCGGGGATGTCCAGCAGCCAGCTTTCGCCCGGATTGCGCTTGAAGCCGGGGTCCTGGGTATGCAGCCAGTCCTGGTATTCGCGCCCGCACGCGGAGGCAATGCCCTCGACCGTGAGCTGGTCCTTTGCCGCTGCGGTCGAAACGCCGGCGGCGGTGAACAGGGTCATCTGGGTGTCGTCGGAGAACACGGCAACGCCGCGCGCCGGGTCGGGCACGTAGGCGCGAATGCCGTGGGACCCGAACACCGTGCGGATGCGGTCCATGCTGATGAACTCCACGGCGTAGCCCAGCGCGTCGCCTGCCGCGCCGCCGATGATGCAGCCAGTGAACTTGTCCAGCAGTTGATCCTTGCTCATGATTCCTCCGTCGGTCGGGTGTTTGGTTCATTATGCCGTATGGCGGGTGGGGCGCGTGTCCACTGGAATGGACAGGCAAGAGGTTTGTGGGATGCACGACGGACGAACGTGAGCGACGCTCGCGGCACGGCTTGCAGAGCAGGGCGAAAGGGCCGGCCGACCCGGCCGGGCGGCCGCGCTACAATGGGGCGGACGAAAAAGGAGGGCCCATGACCGCTGTATCCGCCGCCAGCTCCCAGCAGCAGACGCTGGACTATTACAACACCAACGCCGGGAAGTTCGTGGCAAGCACTGCGAACGTGGAGTTCGGCCAGCTGCAGGGCGAATTCGCCCGGCGCCTGCCGGAGGGCGGTTGCATTCTGGACCTGGGCTGCGGCAGCGGCCGAGACTCGCTTGCCTTCACCAACGCCGGCTTCGCGGTCGTGCCCGTGGACGGCAGCCAGGAAATGTGCGCCGCCACCCGCGAGCTCACCGGGCTGGAGGTGACCCATGCCACCTTCCAGGAGTACGAGCCCCAGGGCCAGTTCGACGGCATCTGGGCATGCAGCAGCCTGCTGCATGTGCCGCTGCCGGAGCTGCCGGACGTGGTGGCCAAGTACGCCCGCGCCCTGCGCCCCGGCGGAACGTTCTACCTGAGCTTCAAGCTGGGCAACTTCCAGGGCATGCGCAACGGCCGCTGGTTCACGGACCTGACGGAAAGGGAGTTTCGCCAGCTCATCGGCCAGATTCCGGAGCTGCGCGTGGATAGCATCGGCATCACGGCGGACGTGCGCCCCGGCCGCGGCGACGAGCAGTGGCTGAACGCCTGGTGCGTGCGCGTCTAGCGGAGCAGGTGGGCGAAATCGCCGCCGACTTGCGCGGATTGGGCGGCCCGGTTGGGCCGCGCCCCGAGGGGCCGGCCCTGGGCGAAAAGAAAGGGAGCCGAAGCTCCCTTTCGTCCTGAGCGTTATGCCAAGCGCGGCTTAGCGGTGGGCGACCTCCAGCATCTTCTGCTTGAGCTCGGCCTCCATGCGGGCGATCTCGGCCTCGGCCTCGGCGCGCTTCTGGCGGCCTTCGGCCTGGATGGTCATGACCTCGTCGAAGGTCTTGATCAGGGTTTCGTTGGTGTTGCGCAGGGTTTCAATGTCGACCACGCCGCGCTCGGATGCCTGGGCGACCTCGACGGTGGAGGTGTGCAGCATTTCGGCGTTCTTGCGCAGCAGCTCGTTGGTCATGTCGGTCACGGCGTTCTGGGCGCGCACGGCCTCCGCGGTGCTGGCGATGCCCAGGGCAAGCACCATCTGGCTCTTCCACAGGGGGATGGTGTTGACCAGGGTGGTCTGGATCTTCTCCACCATGGTGACTTCGTTGTTCTGGACCAGGCGGATCTGCGGCGCGGTCTGCAGCGCGATCATGCGGGTCAGCTCAAGGTCGGCGATCTTCTTTTCGAAGCGGGTGCACATGGCCTCCAGGTCCTGGGCGGCCTGGGCGTCCTCGGCGCGACCGCTGGCCTGAGCGGCGGCGGCCAGCTCGGCCAGCTCGCCGTTGCGGACTTCGGCCAGGCGCTGCTTGCCGGCCAGCACGTACATGGTGAGCTCCTTGAAGTAGGTCAGATTCAGCTCATACATGTTGTCCAGCATGGCTGCGTCCTTCATGAGCTTGATCTGGTGGCCCTGCAGGACCTCGGCGATCTTTTCGACGTTCTTTTCGGCCTTGTCATAGCGGGCGCGCAGGGACTCGATCTTGTTCTTGCCCTTCTTGAAGAACCCGAACAGGCCCTTTTCCTCGGTGGCGTCGAAGCTGCGCAGCTCGGTCACCACGCCGGCGATCAGGTCGCCGGTTTCGCCCAGATCAGAGGTACGCACGGTGGCCAGGGACTGCTCGGCAAAGTCGGCCATCTTCTTCTGGGCGCCAGCGCCGTACTGCAGGATCACGGCGGAGTCGCGGACGTCGATCTGCTGGGCGAAGTCGTTGACCATGGCCTTTTCTTCGTCGGTCAGGACGCTGTCGTCGATGCTGGGGGTGGCGGCCAGCTGGTCCGCGGTGGCCGTGAGCTGGACGGCGGCCGGCTGCGGCGCGGGCGCGTCCTCCATCACGGGGGTCAGCGTCAGCGTGGGCACGTTGGCCGCGGGGGCGGCGGTCAGCTCAAGCTCGGGCGTGGCCTGGGTGGTGGTCAGGTCGGTGGTCATGGAGGGTCCTGCCTTTCTTGTCCGGTTTTGCCGTCCGCGGGTGCGGCCCGGCTTGGTTACTGTTCAGGGGCGCGGCGCTCGGACGCGGTGCCGGGGCGCTGCGCTTGGTTGCGGCACTTGGGCGCTGTGCCCGAGCCCGCTGCGCGCTACTTGCGCATGTCGAAGGGGCTTTGGGCAAGTCCCTCCTGGGCCAGCACGGTATGGAGGACCGCCACGTCGGCGGACACGTCCCACGCCACGCTGCGGAACACCTGGTCAAGCAGCTTTTCGAAGGCCACGGCCAGGGAATCCAGCGCGCCGGCGATTTCCCGCTTGGACTTGAGGATGTTTTCGCCCTGAATGGGCTGGGCGTCCAGGTCGCGGTAAGCGTCCAGCAGCTTGGAAGTGGTGGGCAGGTAGTAGTTCATGAGCTGCCCCAGGTCCTCCGCGGCTTCCGGGTGCTCTTCCACGCGGGCGAAAATGGTGCGGACCACCTGCTCGATCTGGTCGATCTTGCGGGTGACCTCGGGGTCGGCAATGGCTTCGTTGGCCAGGCGGATCTTGGCCACGTAGGCCTCGCCTTCGGCCAGCAGCGCCTGCACGTCCGCGCTCAGCGGCGCCGCGCTGGGTTGGGGGCTCACGGAGCCGGCCATGAGCTCCTGGCGGCGGCGGGATTCGAACTCCTTCTTGGACTGCAGGTAGAGCTGCTTGGCTTCGTCGGTCATGATGATGGTCTGCTCGCGGTCGTCCAGCATGCCCTGCTTGAACAGGCGGCGCTGCACGGCCTTGCGCAGGTCCTTCACCACGTCGGCGTCGGAGCGGCCCAGCGCCAGGGCCAGCTCGCGGACCTCGGCGTGGTCGCGCAGGCCGATCAGCCCGCGATACTTCTTGAAGCGCATGGCGAAGGCGATTTCCTTGGCGCCCGCCACGATGAGCGCAATGCCGGCGGCGGTCAGCGCGCCGAACGTGATGGCGGTGACGCCTGCTCCGGAAAGCGCGCCAAGAAGGAAGAAGGGCAGGAAGAAGCTGGTGGCAACGATGCCGCCTGCCAGCATGCCGCCGCCGCGGACCTGCGGGCCAGCGGGCGCGGCGTAGACCAGCTCCATGGCGCGGGCCTCTTCGGCCTGGCGCTCCTCGGCGGCGCGCTTTTCCTCTGCGCGTTGGCGGTCGCGGGCGTATTCGGCCTGGGCGCGCTCGAACCCGGTCTGGGCCTGGGCCAGCCCGCGGCCGATGCTGACGGCGGCGGCGTTGATCGATTGCTCGATGGTGGCCTGCAGCTTGCTGTAGTCCTGGGAATCGACGGCGCTCTGCACCGCGTCGCGAATCTGGTTGCCGAAGTTGTCCGTGGAAGCCATGCTGTCTCCTGAGGTTGACGCGCGTTTTCGTCCATTATCGCACGCTTTGGGCGCGCGCCTGGCGGGGTAGGGCGCCTTCAAATAAAACGCATGTTGCGGAACCCCGTCGGCGGGGCGGGGCCGGGTGGGGCGGGGCGGGCGCGCCGGGCCCGCATGTCGGCCGTGCGAAGATTTGCGATCCGGGAACTTCGCACGGCCGAACGGACGCCGCCCCAATCGGCCGCTGCCGTGCCGGTCGTGCGAAGTTTTCGCCCAGAGGGGACCCAGAAACTTCGCACGAGCGCACGAGCGGCCGCGCACGAGTGCACGAACGATCCAGACCTTAGCTTTCGTCCACCCACTTGATACGCGGTCGGCGGTTGGCAAAGCGCTCCGTCGGGAGAATGCCTTCCCGGTGGAGCCTGCCCACCACGATGCAGGGCTTCACGCGCTGCTCGTCGGCAAGGCGCTCAATCTCCGAATACGTGAACTTGCCTGCAGCCAGGAACGACGAATACGCAGAGGGGTCAATCAGTGCGTTGCGGGCGAAGGCGTCGGCGCGGTTCTCTTGGGCCTGGTCGATGCCAAGATCCACGAGCTCGCGCTGTCGGGGGCTCACGTCGGAGTTGGCAATGTGGCCGATTTCGTGGAACAGGGAAAACCAGAACACGTCCTCCCAATGGTCTTGGATCGTTACCGCCATGGTGTACGTGCCATCGTCCCTCTTGGCGACGTAGCCGTGAACGGGCGCCTTTTCGAAGTGCCGGACAATGCTGAAGGCAATGCCGAATCCCGCAAGTGCTTCCTGCAGACTTGCTTGAAGCTCGTTGAGCGGGCATTGGAGCATCAGCGTCTTGAGGTCGCCGATCAGCTGGGGGAGGTTCTTCGGATCAAACGGTCCGTCGACGGGGACTTCTTCGTTCGCAATCTGGCAAAGGCGAACCCAGGCCCCGAGCACCAGCGGATCGAGCTTCCGGTTCTGCGCCAAGCGGAAAGCGCCGCGGGGGATCGCCTTGTCTAGGTTCGCCACGTTGCTGATGCGGAGCGTTCGACGCAGGGAAATGATTCTGGCCTCGGTTGAATTGTCCTGGGCGAACACCCCGTTCTTTTCGCAGCGCACGGCAACTTCCGACAAGCGCCGGTACGCATCGAACTCGCTTTCGGTGATGCTTTCGGCCTGGGTTGCCTCAAGCAGCTCGGCGTCGTAGTTGGCTTGGAGGTTGATCCAGAACGTCTTCGGCACGCCAAGTGCGTACTCCAGGGCCATGGCGAAATTCGCAGAGATGTCCTTCTTGCCGCTGATGACGTTGCTGACGAAAGCCGGGGTAACGCCGGTGCAGACCGCCAGCGCGGACTGGGAAATGCCCCGCTCGGCAAGGACATCGGCAAGCGTTTCGCCAGGGTGGATCAGGAGGTCAAGGGATATACCAGTTGTCTTTGCCGCCATGGTAGTCGCTCACCCCTTCGATTTCTAGCTCGGAGCAAATGCTCAACGTGTCCGTCGTGGCGTTCGGCTCGACGATTAGTCGAGCGTTCGCGCTCACTCGTATCGAGTATCGGATTCGGTCGTATCCGCTGAGCTGCTCGGGGTGCCCAAGACCAAGGGACAGGAAGTCGCCGAAGGTGTCGGCGGCTCTCAGCCGGTCCATCTGCTTTTTCACGCCGCGGGTAAGCTCGAGTCCGATCTTCTTTCGCATGACGCCATAGTCAGAGAAGTACTTTTCAACTTTCTTGTTGGCGTACCGTATCTCCAATATGGCTCCTTAGATTAACCATTTGGTTAATCATATAGGGAATGGCTGGCGAATGCAAGTGGCGCGTGTGCGATTGGCGGATTGGCGAGGCGGCGCCGCGGGCCAGGGGCGAATTTTCGCGAATCGGTCGAATCGCGCGAATGAGCCCCTATCATAGGGCGAAAATGAACCCAGAAGATTCGTCCCCGCGAGCCCAAGGAGCCCGCATGACCACGCCTGCCCCGCAGCACCTGCATACCTCCGCCGGCGACTTTGAGCTGGTGGAATTGGTGACCTACGCTAACGGCGGGGCCAGCTACTTCTACGCCAACGCGCCCCTGGATGTGGCGCCCGCGCCGGCGGCGTCGCCCGTGCTCGCGGCGGCTGAGCAAGGGGACGAAAGCCCCGCGCGGGTGGCATCGCCCGTGCCCGACGCGGCGCTCGACGCCGCCTCCAACCCCGGCGCAGCCCCCAAACCCACCACGGCCATCATCCTGGACCGGGGCATCTGCGCGCCGGGCGATGACCCGCATACGCTGGACATAAGCTACTCCGACCTGACCGCCAAGCAGAACGCGTACATGAGCCGCTACGACTACGTCTTCCGCTTCCTGGACGACCCCGCGCCCGCTGCCCCCGCGGCCCCTGCGGCCCCGGCCGCGCCCGCCGCGCCCAACACCGCCGCCGAAATCGCCCGCTGCCTGGACGCTGCCCGCGCCAGCGCGCCGGACGTGGTCCCGGCCACGCGCACGACGGACCGCGCGGACCTGGCGGAGGCATCGCCCCTGGAGCTGCAATTCGAGCAGCATTTCGCCCAGGTGTACGGAGCCAGCAGCACCAAGTACCTGTCCAAGGAGTACGGCGTCACGGACCTGGACGGCTCCACCCGCTACCTGGACTACGTGGTGGAAACCGCCACCGGCCGCATTGCCGTGGAGGAAAATGGCGTCAGCTATCATCACCCGCAGATCCTGGGCCCGGCCCGATACTCCAAGCAGCTCCTGAAGCAGAACAGCTGCGCGGCGGCGGGCACCAAGGTCTTCCGTTTCAGCACCGAGGACTGCCGCTTTGCCGAGCGCTTCGAGGACAGCATCCGCGCCATCTTCGGTCCCGACCCCAGCGCCTTCCGGGAAGCGGGCCTGCTGGTGGACCGCCCGTTCAAGCTGTACGAGCATCAGGAGGTGACCCTGGACGAAATATCCGCCCAGCGCGCCGCCGGCCTGAAGAGCTTCCTGATCGTGTATCCCACGGCCAGCGGCAAGTCCAAGATCGTGGAGCAGGACCTGCGCCGCTTTGCCCAGGAGCGCGGCGGCCTCCTGCGGGCGCTGATCCTGGTGCCGAACCGCGCCATCCAGCAGGACTGGCAGGCCCGCGTGCAGACGTCGCTGCAGGATTTGGCGCCGGACATCCACATCCAGACCTACGCCTACGCCGAGCGGCACTACCGCGAGCTCCCGCCCGACCACTACGACTACCTGGTGGTGGACGAAGCCCATCATGCCGTGGCCCCCGGCCTCAAGCGCACCATCCAGTACTTCGACCCCGCCTACCTGGTGGGCCTGACCGCCACCGATCAGCGCCCGGACAAGAAGAAGCTGGAAACCGTGTTCGGCGCGTACCGGGTGGGGCTGTCGCTCCAGGAGGCCATGGAGCAGGAAATCGTGGCCCGCGCCAACGTGTTCCGGGTGGAAACGAACATCGACCTGTCCCACGTGCGCATCAACGGCAAGGACTACGTCAACGCCGACCTGGAAAAGAGCATCCGCGTCACCTCCCGCAACGACCTCATCGTCAACGTGATCCGCGACTATTTCGCCCAAGGTGAAGCGGGCCAGCGGCAGGGCGTGGTCTTCTGCGTGAGCGTGGCCCATGCGCGGGAAATGGCCCGCCTGCTGAACGCCGCGGGCATCAGCGCGGCGGCCCTGACCGGCGGCAAGTCCCGCGGCGCCACCGCCCCGGACGCCATCATGGACGACTTCCGCAACAAGCGCATCCGCTTCCTGTGCGCGTGCCAGATGATCTCCGAAGGCTGGGACTACCCTGAGCTGGGCATCCTCATCATGGCGCGCCCGACCCTGAGCAAGGTGCTGTACCTGCAGCAGCTGGGCCGCGGCCTGCGCCGCACCCCGGCCAAGCGCAACGTGTTCGTGGTGGACGTGGTGGACAGCTACGGTGCCGCCATCAGCCCCTGCAGCATGCACAGCATCTTCCGCAACCCGTGCTACGTCCCCTTCGGCGATATCCTCCGTCAGGACTACGCCCCCGGCGACCTCATCGAAGTCGATGGCCTCCATGAGCGCATCGAGCGCATAACCGAGGTGGACGTGTTCAGCTTTGCGGAAAAGTACGAAGGCTACCTGAGCGTGGAGCAGGTGGCTCGCGACTACTTCGTCAGCACCGGCAGCGTGAACGCGTGGATCAAGGCGGGCAAGATCCAGCCCACGGTCAGCTTTGCCTTCGGCAGCCGCAAGGTCCACCTGTTCAGCCCCGAAGACGTGGACCGCTTCCGCCAGGAGCTGGGCCTGCAGGTCCACAACGACCAGACCATCCGCCAGGACTTCTTCGACTTCCTGGCCGAGCGCGACTACACGTTGTCGTACAAAATGCCCTTCATGCTCAGCCTGCTGGACCGCCTGGACGACCAGGGCGAGGCCAGCCTGGACCTAATCCTGGACGACTACATTGCCTTCTACCAGTCCCGCCTGGACGCCGGCCTGCCGCTGGACCGCCCCTCCGGCAAGCTGACCCAGGCGCGCCTGAACGACCGCAAGGCCATGATGTCCAACATGCTGACCAACCCCTGTGAAAAGTTCGAGCGCAAGCGCTTCCTGTATTACAGCAAGGACCTGGGGCGCATCGCCCTGAACCAGGCCCTGTTCCAGCAGCTCACCCCGGAGGACCTGACCCAGATCCGCCAGCAGCTCCGCGATGACCTGCGCACCTACTACCAGGACCTCGGCGGCCTGGCCGACTAGCGCCTGTGCTTGCGGCATCGCCCGCGTCGCCAGCGGACTAGCAAGGGGACGAAATATAAGGCGAAGCACGGGGCGAAATCCAGCACCCCAGCCCCATGTGCGCATAGCTCGGAATTCTTGCAGGCGCCTTGGGCCGCGATGCAAAACTTCCGACCCATGCGCACATAGCTAGCTCCGAAACCCCGATTTGGCCCTTTTGCTCCGAGCTATGCGCACATAGCTCGACTTTCCTGCAGACGCCCCGGAGCCCGCTGCAAGAAATCGGACCTATGCGCGCATAGCTCGGGTCCCTCGCGTGGCCCGGTACGTGGGTGTTCGAAGACTCGGTCCTGCTCCAGCTTGATTGCCCAGGTCAGTACGGCTATACGCTCGGGTAACGCTTTGGTTCCCGTGTCGGCCTAGGCTGCGCGCTGCGCCTTACAATCGATTCAAATCAGTTTCAATTGCGGAGGTTATCGTGGAACTCTTCTTGCCCGTTTTGGTTTTGTTTGTGGCTGTCTTGGTGTGGGAGCGCATGGTTCTCTCGGGACGGCTGAATGAAAAGACCATCGTTCGCGCCATCGAAAAGGCTAATCTTCCCGGAAGGCACCGGGTGTATTCGAACCTCTTGGTCCCGCGGCAGGGAAAAGCAACCAGCACGTCGGAAGTCGATGTGCTGCTTCTTCACGAAAGCGGCCTTTACGTTATCGAGTCCAAGGACTACAAGGGCTGGATCTTCGGCAGCGCTGACCAGCAGAAGTGGACGGTCAGCTATAAAGGCGGGGCGAAAAATCAGTTCTTCAACCCTCTCCTCCAAAACCGTAGCCACGTGAACGCCCTGTCCGCATATCTGGGCGTGGTGCCGGGGCGATTCTCCTCATACGTTGTCTTTTCCAATCGCGCTGAGTTGAAGAAGATCCCCGAATCTGCTGTTGGCCAGCGCGTGATGACGGTGGGCTACTTGCGAAAGATGTTGCTGGAAGACGCTGTCGATTCGTTTGCTCCGCTCTCTCCGGAAGAGTATGCGCGCATCGAGCAGGCTTTGGATAAGCTGGCCGAAGGCTCGACCAAGGAGGCGCAAAAACAGCATGTTGACCAGGTGAAGCAAGTTCAGGCGGGCAACGTTTGCCCCTACTGCGGTAGTGCCTTGGTCGAGCGTCGCCGCAAGTCCGATGGCGGGAAATTTATCGGCTGCAGCGCCTTCCCCAAATGTCGCTACACCCGCAATAGCTGGTAGGGGGCCTTGCCCCTACAGTACTCCCATAGCCTTGATGGCATCGACCACCTGCACGTCAGCCGGCAGCCAGTCCAGGGAGTCGATGTCGGAAAGATCCACCCACCTGGCATCGCTGTGCTCCAGCAGCGTCAGGTGGTCGCTTTCCAGCGCGCAGATGTAGCAGCGCATGCTCAGATGGAAGGTGGGATAGTCGTACTCCGCCGTGACCAGGTGCTCGCCCACGGCGATCTCGGCGTCCAGCTCTTCCTTGATCTCGCGAGCCAGCGCCGCCTCGGGAGTCTCGCCCTGCTCGACCTTGCCGCCCGGGAACTCCCATCCGCCCGCCTGTTCGCCGTAGCCGCGCTTGGTCGCAAAGATCTTCCCGTCTTTCGCGATAACGGCAGCAACAACAGCAACGCTCTTCATGGGAGGGTCTCCTTCGATTGGCAGACAGCGTACCTGCTCAGTCTAGCCTTTTGGACGAAACTGTCGCCGGGTACTCTCGGGAAACGCCCGGCTACCGGAGGATGTTCGGGCAGGTGACGCTAGGGAAGGAGCTCGGGATACAGTCAGGGCAACCGTTCGTTTTGCTCAGGAGGCGCTGATGGCTCGCATCAACTGGACTAAGCGGGAGACCATGATGGCTTTTGCCTTGTATCGAGTTCTGCCGTCGAATTGCATCAACGACCGAAATCCGGAGATTCAGCGCTTGGCGAGCGCTTTGGGCAGAACTCCGAGCGCAGTAAAGATGAAGATTGAGAATCTGAAAAGATGCGATCCCGTCCGCGTCGCTGCGGGCCAGAGGGGTCTTCCGAACGGAAGCAAGCTAGAGCCCCTAATTTGGGAAGAATACCTTGAGCAGGGAGACGAGTATCTGGGCCAGGCTATCTCTCTTTTGACCGAGGTGCTAAATGGAGAGGCGGTGACCCCCGAGGTGCGATACGCCCTGATTGAACTTCCCCCTGAGGGCAAAGAGCGTATGACGCAAAGGGTCGAAAGAGCCAATCAGCAATACTTTCGGAACAGCTTGCTCCAGAACTACAACGGCAAGTGCTGCGTGACCGGCCTTGCTGTTCCTGAGTTGCTGGTTGCCAGTCATATCAAGCCCTGGGCGGTGGCTGACCCGAAGACTGAACGCCTATCACCAAGCAACGGTTTACTGCTTGTATGTAGTCAAATAAAAGTCGACACTTGGGGATGCTGACGTTTTTCCGTACAT
>JAUNCQ010000074.1 GCA_030526515.1 Coriobacteriia bacterium | reverse complement strand
GACGCCCGTGCTCAACTCAGCTACGAATTAGAAGCGGTCGTTGGCGCCGCAGGCAGCGCTGCGGGAGTCGGATGCGCCGCAGGCGGAAACGGCGGACACGTTGGTCCAGGATGCGAAGCGATCGAGAGACATAGCTGCCTTCTTTCTGTCGTGGGAGGCCCCTTGCCTCCCCCTGATTGCAGTATGTAGTCCGCCTGGTGAAAAGGGAATTTCTTTGATGCTATCATTGATTCGAAAAGCGAATCACCCCCGAAAGGAGGGCACGTGAACACCACGCAGCTGGAATGCTTCGTCCAGGTGGCCAACAACCTGAACTTCCGCCGTGCCGCCGACGAACTGCACCTGTCCCAACCCACCGTTTCGAAGCAGGTGTCCTCCCTGGAAGAGGAGCTGGGCGAAACGCTCTTCATCCGCAACACCCGCGAGGTGTCCCTCACCTCCTTCGGGTCGTCGTTCCTCCCCGATGCCCGGGAGATCCTGCGCCTGTCCTACGCCGCGGCGGAACGCGCCCGCAAGCGCGCCGAGGGGACGGAGCTGGCCATTGGGTACTCGGACCCCAACGACCTCATGCGCCTGAGCCCGGTGCTGGACAGGATCCGCCAGGAGCGCCCCAGCTTCCACGTCACCCTCAACCTGGGCCCCCGCGACGCCAACGTCGACAAGCTGGCCCGCGAGCAGCTGGACGTGGTCCTGGGGTTCGAGGGATCGTCTATCGGGGCGACCTGCATCCGCTTCGAGCCCCTCAGCACCGACGGCCTCAGCTGCATCGTGAGGGGCGACTCCCCTTTGGCCGAGCTGGAAGAGGCCGGCCACGAGGAGGTCGCCGGGCACCCGCAGGTGATCTGCCTGCCCGCCGGCATCAGGAGGCGCGGCTACAAGGCCCAGGGCACCCTTCCGAAGACGGACGAGTCCCACACGATCACCTGCTCCACCACGACCGAGGCCTTCTGCCTGGTCAACGCCGGGTTCGGCTACGCCTTGGTCCCCACTGTGGAGACAATGCCCGACCCCAGCCAGAAGGCCCTGCGCTGGAGGAGCAGCGCGAAGGCGACCTTCGGCGCCTACGTGCACGAAGCAGCACGAGGGGACCTCATCCCCCGCTTCCTGGAGATCGCGCGAGAGGAGTACGGAAAGCAAGCCTGACGCCATTCGGTCCCTTGTCGGTTTTGTGTGCATGGGTCCCGTGCCCCTGCTTCGCCCCTCCCCCGTGGGATACTGGGGTAACAGACACGGTGAGAGGAGACCGTCCGATGCACGTTATTGAGCGTATCAAAACCATCCTGAAGACCGGGTACTTCGCCCCCAAGACCTGGGCATTCTGGCGAACCCTCATCATCTGCTTCTTCGTCTGCAACATCCTGGGCCACGGCCTTGAGATCGTGTACTGCGGCGCCATGAACAGCCTGTTCGGCATCATCGAGGACGATTACGCCGCCCTGGTTGACCCCTGGTACGTTCCCTACTGGGTGTACGGCGCAGGCGCCGTGGTCATGACCCTGGTGCTCGAGCCCTTCAAGGAGCACATCATCGCCCGACGCAAGACCATCTGGGGCGCGCTGCTGCAGACCTTCGTCATCATGGTGTTCCTGTCCATGGTGCTGGAGCTCTTCTTCGGCCTGCTGGTCAACCAACCCGACCCGGTCACCGGCCTGTACCCGTACTGGGACAACTCGCAGCTGCCGCTGAACGTGTTCGGCCAGGCCTGGCTGGTCAACGACGTGTTCATTGGCCTGGCGGCCATGGTCTACCTGTGGATCGTCTTCCCGGTGGTCAGCTGGGCATCCGAAAAGGTCAGGCCGCTCTTCGCGAACACCGCCTTCGCAAGCACCGCAGCCGCCTTCTCCACCTGCTGCCTGTTCGCCTACGCGCTGTAACGATTAAATCTTCTTCGCCCGTTTGCGCTCGTCATGCGAACCGCAGAGCCGCGGGAGTATACTTCAGAAAAGCCTCATTCAGAAAGGAAATGGCTATGAAAGACGCAAAGCAGTTTCTGACCGACCTCAAGGAGGACATCGAGCTGGCCAAGGCCCTGGAGGAGCTGACCCCCCAGGTCGAGGAGGCAGCCAAGGCTGACGACCCCGCAGCCGCACGAGCCGAGATCCTGGCGGCGTTCGCCAAGGAGCACGGCTACGAGCTCGACCCCGAGGAGCTGTCCCTGGCTTCTGCCACCAACCGCGAGGTGGACGACAAGACCCTGTCCGACGTTGCGGGCGGCGGCCGCGGCTGGTGCTTCGCCAACTATGCCTGCGAGTTCGTCTGGAACAGCTGCGCCGTCACCAACGAGTGCTTCCAGAACATGAACTGCAAGGACCGTGCTCTCTAGGCCCAACGCCTCACGATCAGCACCAAGCGCCGTGCATCCTGAACGAAAAGGAGTGCGCGGCGCTTTTTCATAGGGCTCGGCTGCAGATGCAAGGTCGGCCCCATCCGCCTGCGCCGCTCGCGCAAACCGCGAAGCAGCGGGACTACACTTATAGAAAACCAGCAGGAAAGGACGCGACGGTGAAAGACGCAAAGCAGTTTCTGGCAGATCTCAAGAACAACACCGAGCTGGCCAGGGCCTTCGAGGAGCTGGCCCCTCAGGTCGAGGAAGCCGTAGCCAAGGCTGACGACCCCGCAGCTGCGAGGGCCGAGTCCCTGGCAGCGTTCGCCAAGGAGCATGGCTACGAGCTCGATTCCGAGGAGCTTTCCCTGGCATCTGCCACCAACCGCGAGGTCGACGAGGACGCCCTGAAGGCCGTTGCCGGCGGCGGCCGCGGCTGGTGCTTCGCCAACTACGCCTGCCAAAACATCTGGAACAGCTGCACCGTCTCCAACGAGTGCTTCAGCGAGCAAACCTGCAAGGACCGCGCCTGGTAAGCGCAGGAAAATCACCTAGAAAGGATTCCACCATGAAGGACGCAAAGCAGTTTCTGACGGATCTCAAGCAGGACCCGGAACTGGCCAAGGCTCTGGAGGAGCTGGCTCCTCAGGTCGAGGAGGCGGCATCCAAGTCCGACGACCCCGCAGCCGCACGGGCCGAGTCCCTGGCAGCGTTCGCCAAGGAGCACGGCTACGAGTTCGACCCCGAGGAGCTGTCCCTGGCCTCCGCCACCAACCGCGAGGTCGACGATGACGCCCTGCAGGCCGTTGCCGGCGGCGGTCGCGGCTGGTGCTTCGCCGACTACGCCTGCGAGTTCATCTGGAACAGCTGCGCGGAAGTCAACGAGTGCTTCCAGAACATGAACTGTAGGGACCGTGCTCTCTAGGCCCAACGCCCCGCAAAAACAAAAGAGCGCCGTGCGCCCCAGGATCAAGCCGGGACGCACGGCGCTTCTGGTTTAGTCGGCAACGACCTCAGCCACGACCTCGACCTCCACCAGGGCGCCCTTGGGGAGATGCGGCGCCTCCACGGCCGAGCGAGCAGGCTTCCTGCCCGGGAAGTACTCGGCATAGACCTGGTTGAACGCAGCGAAGTTGCCCATGTCCGAAAGGAAGCAGGTGGTCTTCACCACGTGGTCGAAGTCCGTTCCCGCCGCCTCCAGAAGGGCGGCCACGTTCCTCAGGACCTGGTGTGCCTGCTCCTGTACGGTTTGGCCCACCATTCCCCCCGTTTCAGGATCCAAGGCGATCTGTCCCGAGGCGAACAGCAGGCCTCCCGCGATGATGCCCTGGGAATACGGGCCGATGGCAGCAGGTGCCTTGTCAGTCTGAACTACGCTCATTTTTCTTCCTCCTATTCGAACGGCGCCCCTCCCCCGCGCTACCGCAAGGGGACGAAGCTGCCCTTATAAAACCTTCTCCATGACGCCGCCGCCCAGCACCAGGTCGCCGTCGTACAGGACCACGGCCTGACCGCGGGCGACAGCCGTCTGCGGCTCGTCGAATACCACCTTGACGGTCTTTTCGTCCACCGGGACGGCGACTGCAGGCTGCTCTTCCTGGCGGTATCGCACCTTCGCCTTGCAGGGCACGGGGCCGTCGGGAACTTCGCCCGCTATCCAGTTGAAGTCCCCAGCCAGCAGCTCGGTGCACTGCAGATCAACAAGGTCGCCCACCACGACCTGGTTGCGCTCCACGTCCAGGTCCTTCACGTACTGGGGCCTGCCTAACGCAATGCCCAGGCCCTTGCGCTGGCCCACGGTGTAGCGGATGGCGCCCTGATGCTGGCCCAGCACGTTGCCCTGGACGTCCACGATTTCGCCCTGGGGATACTCCTTCCCCGTGCGCCGCTGGATGAAACCGACGTAGTCGCCGTCGGGGACGAAGCAGATGTCCTGGCTTTCGCCCTTCTGGGCATTCACGAAGCCGCTTTCCTGGGCGATCTGGCGCACCTGGTCCTTGGTCATGCCACCCAAGGGGAAGCGCACCATGGCCAGCTGCTCCTGGGTCAGGGTGTACAGCACGTAGCTTTGGTCCTTGTTGCGGTCCGTGGCCTTGCTGAGCGTGTAGCGCTGACCGTCAAAGCCGACCTGGGCGTAATGCCCCGTCACCATATGGTCGCAGCCCAGCTCGCGGGCGCGGTGGAGCAGCGCGTCGAACTTCAGGAAGCGGTTGCAGTCGATGCACGGGTTGGGCGTGCGGCCCGCCTCGTACGACTCCACGAACCGCTCGATGACCAGGTCATCGAAGCGCCCCGTGAAGTTGAAGACGTAGTACGGGATGCCGATGCGATGAGCCACGCTGCGGGCATCCTCCACGTCGTCCAAGGCGCAGCAGGTCTTGCCGTTGCCCTCCACCTGGGGCTCTCCGCCGTACAGCTTCATGGTGCAGCCGATGCACTCGAAGCCGGCGTCCTGGGTCAGCTTGGCCGCCACGGAGGAGTCAACGCCGCCGCTCATGGCAATGAGGGCCTTCTTCATAGGTGCCTGGTCCTTTCCGGTTCGCGCGAATTGCTCGTTCAGGGAATCATACACCGCAACCCCCGTCGCAGCGTCCGCGCAGCGCATAGGGTGTCCCGATGGCAGGGCGAAGGAAATCTGCCGCAGCTCCCTTTCGCCCACCCCTTGTATACTAGACGGGTTACACGAGATGAGGAGCGACCGATGAACAAGGGCCTGACCTTCGCCTACCGTGTGGGGGCGAACCTGTACGTCAACCTGACCAACCGCTGTTCCAGCGCCTGCACGTTCTGCATCCGCCAGAACGCCAACAGCGTGGGCGAGGCGGACACCCTGTGGCTGGAGCACGAGCCCACTGCCGCCGAGGCGCTGGCGGCCATCGAGGCGTTCCCGCCCGACTCCTACAACGACCTGGTGTTCTGCGGCTACGGCGAGCCCACCATGGCCCTGGACGTCCTGCTGGAGGTGGCCGCGGAGGTCAAGCGCCGTTGGGCCAAGCCCATCCGCATCAACACCAACGGCCAGGGCAGCCTCATCGCGGGGCGAAACATCGTGCCCGACCTGGTGGGCTTGGTGGACACCGTCTCCATCAGCCTGAACAGCCCCAGCCCCGAGCGCTACCTGGAGCTGACCCGCAGCCAGTTCGGCGACCAGGCCTTCCCGGCGCTGCTGGACTTTGCCCGGGAGTGCGCCCAGGTCCTGCCGCACGTGGTCCTGTCCACGGTGCAGACCACCCTCACTCCCGAAGAGGAGCAGGCCTGCGCCCGCATCTGCGCCGAAATCGGCGCCACCTATCGCATCCGCGAGTGGGTCGACTAGGCAGCTGACCAGGCCAAGGGCCCGCCGTGATGCTACAATGACGGCGACGTATTCCGCCGGATCCTTTGGCAAGAGACGGCTCCCAGAAAGGACGCGTGCATGAAGAACTAGCGATGCCCCACAACCACCCGAACCTTCCGCATTAGCCGAAAGCCATGCCTTCACCGGGTGCAGCATCGCACGCGTTCCGCACGCCCTGAACCAATCCATACCATCACTTCGCCTTGCTGCGCCGCATGGCCTTCCGCTACGTATTCGAACGGAGGCATCATGCAGCTCAACCTGTCTGGTATCCAATACACCTACCCCGGCTCCGCTGATCCGGTGCTGGACGAAATCAACGTGACCTTCCCCCAGGGCTGGACCGGCATAGTTGGCAACAACGGCGGTGGCAAGACCACCCTGGCCCGCATTGCCACCCGGCTTCTGGAGCCCGATGCGGGAAGCGTCCACCCGCCCCTGGCGTCCTGCTACTGTCCGCAGGACGCCACCGAGCCCCCGCCGAACCTGGAGGACTTCGCCCTGGCCTTCGACAAGCACGCCCTGCAGCTGCGCCGGGACCTGGGCCTGGACGACGACTGGCCCTGGCGCTACCCCACCCTGTCCTGCGGACAGCAAAAGCGGCTCCAGATCGCCTGCGCCCTGTGGTCCGGCCCCGACGTGCTGGCCGTGGACGAGCCCACCAACCACGTGGACGGCGAAACCCGGACAGCCATCCAGGAGGCGCTTGGGTCCTTCAGAGGCATGGGCCTGCTGGTATCCCACGACCGCCAGCTGTTGGACGGGCTGTGCGGCCAGTGCCTGTTCGTGCACCGCGGCTCTGCCGTCATGCGGCCCGGCGGCTACTCCCAGGCAGCAGGCCAGGCGCAGCTGGAGCGGGATACCCTCATCAGCAGCAGAAATGCCGCCCGCCGGGAAAAGGCCCGGCTGGAGCGGGAGGCCCGTCGCCGCCAAGAGGAGGCGTCGCGCGCCGCTGGAAAGCGAAGCCTCAAGGGCGTTGCCAAGCACGATAGCGACGCTCGCTTTGCCGTGCGCACCGCGGTGATCTCCGGCAAGGACGGCGTGGCGGGCAAACTATCGTCCCGCATGGGCTCACGCCTTGCCCGAGCGGAGGAGGCCCTTTCCGCCCTGCACGTGGAGAAACGCTACGACGGCGACCTGTGGACGGACGCCGAGCCCAGCAGATGAAAGGTACTGCTGCGCATGGAACCCCAGGAGGTCCCACTTGGGGACCGAAGGCTGCTCCTGCCCCGGCTGCACCTGGGCAACACGGACCACGTGGGCCTGGTGGGCAGCAACGGCCTGGGCAAGACGACCCTGGTCAGGGCCCTGGTCGACGCGCTTCCCCCGGACGTCCGCCTGCTCTACCTGCCCCAGGAGCCCAGCGCCGACCAGGCCCGAGAGGCCCTTGGCAGGCTGCAGGGGCTTTCCGAGCAGCAGCGCGGCCGGGCCCTGTCCATAGTGGCACGGCTCAACTCCCAGCCCGAGCGCGTGCTGGAGGGAGGCTCCGTCAGCCCCGGCGAGCTTCGCAAGGTCATGCTGGCAACGGGACTGCTGGACTCCCCCGAGCTGATCATCATGGACGAGCCCACGAACCACCTGGACCTGGGGTCCACGGCGGCCCTCGAACGGCTGCTAGCGGGCTACCCTGGGGCGTTGCTGCTGGTGTCCCACGACCCCGCGTTCCTGGCGGCGACCACCACCGCGACCTGGCGAATCCGCGCCAACGGCGACCCCGAGCGCCTAAGGCTCACGGTCGAGTAGCCCCCTCGGGCAGCCGTGGATACCGCGAGTATTTTTCGCCCAAGCAAACGGGACATACTATAATTTGCAGGGAATACCGCCACGCGGGCCAGCGGCCCTCGGAAGCGGCATCCCCGCACCACGACCCCGATGTAAGGCAGGACGAAACATGTCATCGCCATACCGCAAGCAATCCCTCGAGCGCATGAGGTCTCCCGAGCAGCTCGACGACTACATCCGCGTTTCCAACCCCAGCGTCTGGCTCATCCTGGCGGCCCTGGTGCTGCTCCTGGTGGGCCTGACGGTCTGGGCCTGCGTGGGAACCGTCTACGAGCGCGTTCCCGGCGCCCTGGTGGTCCGCGACGGCCAGGCCATCTGCTACGTTGACCAGGGCCGCGCTGCTGACATCGCCCCCGGCGACCCCATCCGCACCGTGAAAAAGGAAAAGAATGCGGGAATCATCCTGTCTGTGAGCGAAAAGCCCGTCTCCACCCTGAAGCTGGTCCAGCACGTGGGCGACGCCCTGATCAAGGACACGTTCAAGGATTCCGTCTGGGCCCTTGAGCTGCCCGCCACCGTGGCCCTGCCGGAAGGCAACTACGACGTGGAGGTCATCACCGCCGAGTACCGTCCCATCTCACTGCTGTTCGGAAACCCGCAATAATGAAACGTACTAATAAGGTAAGAAAAGCCCCCGTCCCGGGCGTCATGGCAAAGAAGGTCCCCCAGGTCATGCAGATGGAGGCGCTGGAATGCGGCGCCGCCTGCCTGACCATGGTCGCCGCCTACTACGGGCTGTGGAAGCCCCTGGAGGAGGTGCGCCGCGACTGCGGCGTGGGCCGCGACGGCGTGAGCGCCCTGAACGTGGTGAAGGCAGCCCGCTCCTACGGCATGACGGCCAAGGGCTACAGCTACGATCCCAAGGTCCTGCGCGAGCAGGCCACCTTCCCGTGCATCCTGCACTGGAACTTCAACCACTTCGTGGTGTGCCGTGGCTTCAAGGGCGAAAAGGTCTATCTGAACGACCCCGCCAAGGGCGAGTGCGTGGTCAGCATGGAGGATTTCGACCGCTCCTTCACGGGCATCTGCCTGTGCATGGAGCCCAATGAGGACTTCGTCCCGGGCGGCGCCCCCGCCTCGATCATGGACTTTGCCATGGAGCGCCTGCGCGGATCCCGCGCGGCCCTGGCGTTCGTGGCCCTCACCACGGCCATCGGCTCCATCGTGGCCGCGCTGAACCCCACCCTGTCCCAGGTGTTCGTGGACCGCCTGCTGAGCGAGCGCTGCCCCGAGTGGTTCGTGCCGCTCATGCTGCTGCTGGGCCTGGTGGCGGTGGTCCAGGTGGTCATATCGGCCATGAACGCCCTGTACCTGCTGAAGGTGGAGGGCAAGATGAGCGTGGTGTCCAGCGCCAAGTTCATGTGGAAGATCCTGCACC